>CACZAY010000045.1 GCA_902779265.1 uncultured Bacteroidales bacterium
TCAATCCTGTCCCGTACATAGTTCACGCCAAAGGTCAACGGCACCGTCAGGGCTCAGATCTGGGCCAACAAGGGCAACCGCTACACCTACGTCGTCAAGGAGAGTGCCAAGACCCCAATCGCCTACACTAAGGAGGGCTACGTAAACGGTCAGAACCGCACCCTCGAGAACGTCACGATGAAGAGCCTCGTCAACGGCGCTGATTCCATCGGCTCGATGAACGAGAAAATTCTCTTGACCAATGCTCAGATTGACTCCATCCACGAGGCCGTGCTCTGGAAGTACACCATCACCAGCAACGGCGCCACGACCAAGGAGCTGAACGCAGCCCAATTGGCCGACTCTCTCGCAACCGGAAACTATCCGGACGCCAAGGTTGACACCATCAAGAGCCACGGCGTGAACGATCCATACATCATCGCAGGCGGCAACCAGGCCTTCTGGGGCTGGATTACATTCGACGTTGAGGCCGGCGAAAACTACTGGCTGTTCCAGCACTCGTCACAGGTCGGCTTCGGTGGCTACGAGTTCACCTTCGAGGTTGACCCGAGCGGCATCGAGGATGTAAAGGCATTGGCCAATGGCGCAAGCGACCGCATCTACGACCTCTCTGGCCGTCGCGTGAACAGCATCGAGGCCGGCAAGCTCTACATCAAGAACGGCAAGAAGGCCATCATCCGATAATTCAAGCCGAAAAGACACAGTGGCACGTGTAATGTGTTCTGCACAGATATACGTGCCACTTATTTCCTTTTTTTGCGGGGGCAGGCACATTGGCCATAAACCCCAAGACAAGGACTCTCAACAGATTGAAGTTTCCCGAATATTTACCTTTTAACAAGCTTATAATGAACAAGAAAATCATCAATTCCGCGCTCATTCTGCCCGTGGCCGCCGCCCTCGCAGTCTCGTGCGCCGAAGACGGATTCTCGCCCGAGAACTGGGAGCCCAGCGTACAGGACTCACAGCTGGGCAATCCGACAGGAATCACCATCTCGAAGACATCGACCACGGACTCCACCAAGACCGTCGTCATCAACTGGGACGTCGTCCACGGCGCTGGCGGCTATCTCGTCACCGTGACCAACATCTCCGACCCGGCCCATCCGACCGACATCGTGACCGACAGCCTGATTGACCGCTGCTCCATCGCGCTGGAACTGCCCAACGAGGAGACCTACAACTTCGGAATCAGGAGTGCAGCCAATGCCAAGTTCGGCAACAAGCAGGCTGAGGAGGTCTCACTCACGAAATTTGACACCTATGTGCCATCGGTCGAAATTCCCGCAGGTTCGGAAATCGCATCGTGGTTGGCCGAAAATCTGGTGGACAGTGACGTCGAGCAGGGCATTGCTCTGGTGGCCGGCGCACAATATACGTTGGACACATTGGCCGATTTCCGCCTCAACATCGTCGAGTTCCGTGGCGACAGGGTGAACCGGCCTACCATCATCGTCGGTGAAAAGGGCGGTTTCGTGACCTATGGCGGCCTGAAACTGAAATACCTCAACCTCGACTGCACCAATGCCACCGGACAGAACGGCATCATCACCATGGGCAGCGACACAGAATTGGCCGCACCTCTCTACAAGAAATATGCAGAGAACTCCAACAACACCTACTATCACGCCGAAAAGACCATCATGGTACAGGGCTGCGTCTTCAAGGCGGTGCCCAATGCTTTCCTGCACGACGGCAAGACCGCTTGGTGCGTCAAGGACTTCAACATCAAGGACAGCTTCATCGAACTGAATCCCGACGACAGCAAGTTGGGCAGCTCGGGCTATCCGTTCATCGACTTCGACAACGGCGGCATAACCATCAAGGACATCACATTGGCCAACACGACCCTCATCGACCTGAAGAAGTCGTCGGCCTACTTCATCCGCTTCAGCAACGGCTCGAACTCGTCCATCCAGAAAGCCTACGGATCGGCCTACACCGGCACATTCTCGATGGACCACTGCACACTGGTACGCTGCACGACGGGTGGACAGTTCGGCAACAACTGCTGGACATCGGGATCGGCCACAACCATTTCCTGGAAATCGTGCATCTTCTACGACACCAACCTGCTGCAGAAGCTCGTGCGCAACCTGCCGTTCAACTTCACCAACGCGGACAACACCATCTGGGCCGTCACCAACACGGTTGACAATACGGACAAGGAGAAGTTCGCCACCGAAGAAGACCCGCAATTTGCAGGCGGCGAGATTTCGGCCGATGTCATTGACAGCTACGACTTCACGAAACCCAACGGAGGCTTTGACCTGAAACCGACCAACGGCATCGCCGCTGAAAAACAGTACGGCGACCCGCGCTGGTTCGAATAAAAACAAACAACACAGAATCATCTTATGAAAAGAATATTAAGCACAACACTCTGTCTCTGCGCCGGCACCACCCTGCTGCTCGCCCAACAGTCAAACATCGTGACGGGCAAAGTCCTTGACGAGGCGGGAGACCCCATCATCGGTGCAACCATCCAAGTGATTGGCGGCACGACCGGCACCATCACCGACGCCGACGGAAACTTCTCCATCGCAGCTTCGGACAAGGCCAACCTGCAAATCTCCTACATCGGCTTCATCAGCCAGAATGTGAAGGCCGAAAACGGCAAGTCCATCACCTTGAAAGAGGACAACCAGCAGCTCGAAGAGGTCGTCGTCGTGGGCTACGGCGTGCAGAAGAAGGCTCACCTGACCGGTTCGGTCGCCACAGTCCAGATGAATGAAATCCAAGACATTGCAGCAGCCGGTCTTTCCACCATGCTGAGCGGCATGATGAACGGCGTAAGTGTCTCGGGCGGCGATGCCCGTCCGGGCGAAAATGCCTCAATCAGAATTCGCGAAGCCAGTTCTTTGGGCGAAATCGGTGTAACATCACAAGAGCCGCTGTACGTCATCGACGGATTTATCTATCCTGAAGCACTCGGAGCATCGGCCTTCAACAACCTCGACCCATCGGTCATCGAAAACATTTCGGTGTTGAAAGACGCATCGGCCGCAATCTATGGTGCGAGGGCGGCCAATGGTGTAATCCTCGTCACGACTAAGCGCGGCCAGATCAGCAAGCCCAAAATCAGCTACAGCGGCACCGTGGGCCTGACCGACGAAGTCTATCGGCCAAAAATGCTGAGCGCCTACCAGTACGGACAGACCCACAATGCCATCATTGCGGCCGACCCGACCAGCACGACGCTCAACAACAAGACCGACCTCTTTCAGGCCGATGAACTTCAGGCCATGAAGGGTCTTAACTACGACCTGCTGGACAAATATTGGAAGACAGGCGTCACCCAAAAGCACAGCGTGAACATTTCGGGCGGTAGCGACAAAGCCACCTATTTTGCCGCCATCTCCTACTACACGCAGGACGGCAATCTGGGCAAACTCGATTATAACCGCTGGAACTACCGTGCCGGTGTTGATGTCAAAATCAGCCAATACATCAAGGCATCTGTCAACGTAAACGCCGACAACTCAGACAGGACCAAACCATTGGTCAAAGTGGGCGGAACCAGCGACGAGAAGGACTACAATCTGCTCTTGACTCACCAGCGTTACATTCCAGAATATGTGAATGGTCTCCCAATTGCATATTTCGGACCATCCAACAAACAAGAAAACACAAACCAGCTCTATTCGTTCTCAGAGTTGCGAGATAACGGCGACTATTCCAACACCGTTACGGCCAATGTAAACGTCAATGCATCCATCGATGTGGATTTCGGTTTCTGGAAGCCACTCAAGGGCCTTTCTGCAAGAGTCACCTATGGAAAAAGTATCAATACAGACAAAACGAACCAATATGGTTCAACATACACCATCTATCAGATGAACAACCGGTTCGGTTCGGCAGAACACCTTTACACGCCGTCGGACGGAGATCTCTATACAGCCAGTGAACTATATGCAGAAAATAATCTCAAGGCATTGACTGTGTCCAATGGCACTCCATCGTTCCTGAACCGCGAAACGAATCGCGCAGACAGCTATCAGCTGAACTTCACCCTCAACTACGCACGCGATTTCGGAGAGAACCATATCAGCGCATTGTTCAGCATCGAACGTGGCGAAAATGAGAACGAATATCTGTATGGATACGTCAGTGACCCATACGCATTCACTACAGGGCAATCAAACGCTGCCACCGCCGGCACGAAAATTGTAACATTTACACGTAGCGAAGCTGGTGATCTGTCATACGTCGGCCGCTTGAACTACGCATACAGCAACAAGTACCTGTTTGAGTTCCTCTTCCGTGCGAATCCCTCTTATCCGAAATTCGCCCCTGAAAATATGTGGGGTTTCTTCCCCTCTTTCAGTGCAGGCTGGGTCATGAGCCAAGAGGATTGGCTGCAAGGAAACGAATGGATTGATTATCTGAAGATTCGCGGAAGTTGGGGTTTGACCGGTCGAGACAATGCGAAACCATGGCAATGGCAGCAGATCTACTCTCTTGACGCAAACCGTGGACCAGTATTTGGCGAAGGAATAACCAACGAATCACTCAGCCGCATCACCATCAACAAGACCAATTCTGCCGTCAACAGAGACTTGACATGGGACAATTCATATAAAATGAACTGTGGCTTGGATTTCAACACCTTTGGCAACAGATTGGCCATCAATGTTGAATACTATTATATCTGGAACCGCGACATGTTGGCCAACAAAACGAATTCCGTTTCGACCGTCATCGGCACACAGACAGCCTCCATCAACTTCTGTGAGAAAAACGATTATGGCATCGAGATTGGCCTCAACTGGCGCGACAAGATTGGCAAAGACTGGAAATACAAGATCGGCGTCAACACGGACTATTCGGACAACAAGCTTCTCATCAAAGACTGGGTGACAGAATACCGGTATCGCCAGCAGACTAAGAATCACCGCTCGGACATCGGCGTATGGGGTATGCAATGCATCGGTATGTTCCGCTCATTCGAGGACATCGAGGAGTATTTCGACCGTTACAACATCACGTCCTATATGGGCATGACCAAAGACAAGGTCCGTCCCGGCATGTTGATCTACAAAGACGTGCGTGGCGCACAGCAGCCAGACGGCTCGTACGCTGCACCCGATGGCATCGTGGACAAGGACAACGACCAGGTCTGCCTCTCGAAGCGTTCGAGCAATCCGTTCGGCTTCACCACAAACTTCTCGGTCGAATGGAAGAATCTTTCGCTTTCCGGCCAATTCAGCGCATCATGGGGCAGCTACACGACGATTCCGGGCGCTGCGCTCAAAACTGGCGACGGCATCGAATCGGCCAATCTGCCATCATTCTGGAAGGCGAGCGACATGTACGCCTATCAGGACGTATATGACGCATCGGGCAACCGCGTCGTCAAGGAGAACCGCGAGGCCAAATACCCGAACCTGGCCTACGCTTCGGTCAATGCCATCACATCAAGCTTCTGGCGCGTGAAGAACAATTCTGTCCGCCTGAGCCGTCTGACGGTGGCCTATAAGGTTCCGAACGAGTGGGTGCGCAAGGCCTATATCGAGAGTGCCCGCGTCAACATCACGGGACAGAACCTGTTTGAGTTCTGCAACGACTATCCGGACAAGTTCATGAGCAAGATGACGAGCTACGGCAGCTATCCGACCTTGCGGAAATGGACCATTGGCCTTAACCTGACATTCTAAAACAAGCAAAGATATGCAAAACAACAATATGAAATATGCAGCTGCACTGGCACTTTCTGCCATGACATTGGCCACGTCGTGCGATGACTCTTTTCTGACCGAAAAGAAGAACTACGACAACGTCAATACTGACATTTACAACTATTATGAGGGTGCCGACGGCCGTATCAACGACCTCTACTCGTGGTGTCTGCCCACGGCCGTCTCAGGCGACACGTGGAACTACCCGAGCAACGGATCGGCCGACAACCAGTCGAAATCGACCGAGGAATATGCGGGATTCGGCTCGTTTGTCAATCCTGACGCCGAGCTGATGATCATGTCGGGCAACACAGTCCCGGACTACTTCCACAACCAGGCCAACAACATCCAGAACAGCGTGTGGGGCCGCATCCGCAATATCAACGACGTAATCAAGGGCATCAACGATGGTTCGCTGTCGCAGGAAGACAAGAACTATTTCCTGGGCCAGGCCTATTTCTTCCGCGCATGGTGTTATTACCTGATGGTGAAATGGTACGGCGGCGTGCCCATCATCAAGAGTGTCCAGGAGCCGGTGGAGACCGCGCACTATTCGCGTGCATCGGCCAAGGAATGTATCGATTTTATGGTCGAAGACCTGAACCTCGCGGCCGACCTGCTGGGCGACTTTGAGGCAACGGGCAGCAACAACGGCCGCGTCACGGCGGGAACGGCATTGGCCCTGAAAGGACGCATCCTGCTGCTGTGGGCGAGCCCGCTGTTCAACCGCGAGAACAAGGCCGAGCGCTGGACGAACGCCTACAACGAGATGACGGCGGACTTGGCCAAAATCAACGCGCTGGGCTACGGCCTGTATCAGAGTTCGGCCAATGTGAACGGATCGGACTTCGCCGCGATGTTCAGCCAATCGGGCTTCAATCCGGAGGCGCTCTTCGTGACGCTCTACAACACCTTCCAGAGCGGCGACACGCAGAAGAACAACCCGTGGGAACGCTCCATCCGTCCGAAGAACACGACGGGCTCGGGCCTGAATCCATCGGCCATGCTTGTGGACCTCTTCCCGATGAGCGACGGCAAGATTCCGGCCAATGCGGGCACATACACGAAGCTTGACGCATCGGCCATCACCTACGAATCGGACTATCCGTTCATGAACCGCGACCCACGCTTCTACCGCACGTTCGCCTTCCCCGGCGCACGTTGGGCATACAGCGGCGATGCGACCACGGCCGACAAAGCCAACCCGTCGTATGAAAACGGCAAGAGCTATGTCCTGTGGAACTACGTCTGGTACGAAAACGACGAAGACCGCAGCAACGTACAGAAATCGGGCTACTTCGGCGACAATCTTTTGGCCAATGGCAAGGGCATGTACGTCCGCAAGCGCACCGATGACCTCGACGTGAACAAGTCGCCCCTCTATAGCAACTGGGCCGCCACGAGCACGCAGAGCGGCTTCCTCTATTCGGCCGCTCCCTACATCGAGCTACGCTACGCCGAAGTGCTGCTGAATCTGGCCGAGGTGTGTGCAGGATCCGGACATCTGGACGAGGCTGCCGGCTACCTGAAGCAGATCCGCCAACGCGCCGGCTATCCCGCTGGAGCCGAGGGTCTGGACGGCATTACGGCCAATGAACAGAAATGTATGTCGGCCGTCATCTACGAACGTATGATTGAGCTGGCCTACGAGGGCAAGCGATTCGACGACATGCGTCGCTGGTTGCTCTTCGACGGCGGTGCAAACTTCAGCGAAGTCACTGGAGCGCCATCCACATGGACGCTATCCGGCTGGGACGGCAACACCTGCACCTGGCTGGGCTTCAAGCCGTTTAATGGCCAACGCCGCGAGAACATGGAGTTCCGCCTGCGCGACGAGCTGGGCAACGGCTCGACCACCATGGATTCCGACCCATTGCGCAAGTTCAGCGCCTTCTACCACGACTCGCTGCCGAAGTTGACCGACGCGCCCGACGAATATCCCGACTACTTCGACGAGAACGGTTGGAGCAAGATGCCGGCCGATGTCAATTACCTGGACATCAACGAGGTATCGGTCAATTTCGCCAATCCGTTGGGCGAGCAGCTCGACAGGCTGAAGACCTTCTACCAGCAGTATTTCGTGCGCAAGATGAAGAAGGGCGACTCGTACGACTCGAACCAGATTCCCGAGACGATGCACTACTTCGCCAAGTACTACTTCCTGGGTCTGCCCCAGGGCGCACTCAATACCGACACGGGCCTGCAACAGACCATCGGCTGGGAAGATTCGAACGACGGTGGCTCCAATGGCACATTTGATCCATTGGCCAACTAAAGAATAAAATCAACGACGAGGAAGTGAACTGGCGGAGAGTCGGGGACGGACGGGAAGATAAAGGCATTGGCCAATGTCCCGATTCTGCCACCCGATAGACAGACGAAAATGGTTTTCTCCACCGTTTCACTTCCTCCCATAGTTTTCAAAATTACTCATTAAAACCTAACCCAAGATGTTTACAAAAAGATTTTTGACCGTGGCATCCATCGCCACCGCCGCCATGACACTCCAGGCGCAGTACCCTCAGCAGACAGCCGAGGCGGGTGCAAAATGGGCTGCCAAGGCGCAGTATGAAGACTCGATGTCCAACATCGCATGGCAGAAGGCACTGCCCATCATTCAGGAGGAGGCTAAGCACGGCCGTCCGTGGGTGCAGTGGGCACACCGTCCATACGACCTGCCACAGGCCGACATTCCGGCCTTCCCGGGTGCCGAGGGCGGCGGCATGTACACCTTCGGCGGACGTGGCGGCAAGGTCATCGTCGTGACCAACCTCAACGACCGTGGCCCAGGTTCATTCCGTGAGGCTTGCGAGACCGGCGGCGCACGCATCGTCGTCTTCAACGTGAGCGGCATCATCCGTCTGGAGACGCCCATCAACATCCGCGCACCATACATCACCATTGCCGGACAGACCGCTCCGGGCGACGGCATCTGCATCGCGGGCGAATCGTTTGCCGTCAACACCCACGACGTCATCGTGCGCCACATGCGTTTCCGTCGCGGCGAGACCGGCGTCGAACATCGCGAAGACTCGTTCGGCGGCAACCCTGTCGGCAACATCATGATCGACCACTGCTCGTGCGAATGGGGATTGGACGAAAACATCTCGTTCTACCGCCACATGTACGACGAAAGCGAGGGTCAGTACAAGACAACGGCACACAAGTGGCCGACGGTCAACGTCACCATCCAGAACACCATTTCGGCCAAGGCATTGGACACCTACAACCACTCGTTCGGTTCAACGCTGGGCGGCGAGAATGCCGCATTCATCCGCAACCTGTGGTCGTGCAACACAGGCCGCAACCCATCCATCGGCTGGAACGGCGTGTTCAACTTCGTCAACAATGTGGTCTATAACTGGGTGCACCGTTCATCGGACGGCGGCGACTATTCGGCCCAGTTCAACATGATCAACAACTACTACAAGCCAGGCCCAGCCACCCCGACCGACAAGCCTGTAGGCTACCGAATCCTCAAACCGGAGTCGGGTCGCTCGAAGCTTGACCACCACGTCTATGGCCGCGTCTATGCCGAGGGCAACATCATGGAGGGCTATCCCGAAATCACGGCCGACAACTGGAAGGGCGGCATTCAGGTCGAGGAGAATCCGAACTGCGTGGAGGACGGGTTCGACCACGCCAGCTACATGCGTCAGCGTCGGCCAGCACCAATGCCGTGGATGCACATCCTGTCGGCTCAAGAGGCCTACGATTATGTCTTGGCCAATGCCGGCGCCAACGTTCCACGTCGCGACATCGTTGACGAACGCATCATCGAGGAGGTCCGCACCAAGCAGCCCTACTACGTGAAGGATGCCGTCAAATATCAGGGCGACGTGAGCGGACTGGCTCCCAAGTCGCAGGCCGAAGACGGCTCGTTCAAGTACCGCCGCATGGACAAGGAGAGCTACAAGCTCGGCATCATCACCGACCCACGTCAGATGGGCGGCTATCCCGAGTATAAAGGCACTCCGCGCAAGGACAGCGACGGCGACGGTATGCCCGACGAATGGGAGTTGGCCAATGGCTTGAACCCCAACGACCCAAGTGACGCCAACGGCGACATCTCGGGCGACGGCTACACCAACATCGAGAAGTGGATCAACGGCATACCGACCAACATCTGCATCAACTGGCGCGATTTGAGTAACAACTTTGACACTCTGAAGGCTTATGGTATCCAATAAAATCCTATCGGCCGTCCTGACAGGGCTGCTCATGATTGGGGCATTGGCCAATGCCTCAGCCCAAGAGGTCACACTCAACAGCGATGGACGCGACACAGCCTATGTCCGCGTCATCCTGGGTCGCGTAGCAAAGAACATCTCGGCCGTCGAGTTCAAGGATTCGGCCACCTACCTTGCCGTGCGCAACATCGTGGCCAACCGCTACTTCGAGCTCAACGACATCTATGCCGAGCGCGACTCATTGAAGAAGAACCCCGAAACCAAGGCATTGGCCAACGTCACATGCGACAGCAAGCTCTACCGCTCGCACTTCGCATTGACCGCCCGCCTGAGCCTCTACCTGAACGACGAACAGATCGTACAGGTCAAGGACGGCATCACGATGGGCGTGGTGAAAGTGACCTACGATGCCACGATCGACATGATTCCGACGCTCAAGGAGGAGGAAAAAGTGCAGATCATGGCTTGGCTCGTCGAAGCCCGCGAACTTGCCCTCGATGCCGAGTCGAGCAAGAAGAAGCACGAGGTGTTCGGCAAGTACAAGGGGCGCATCAACAACTACCTCGTCAAGCGCGGCTACGACCTCAAGGCCGAACGCGAGGCGTGGTACAAGCGAATGGACGCCCAAGGCAAGAAGTATTGAGCCATTGGCCGACATCCTTAAACAGACAGAGCAACCCCGAATCCGAGGTTGCTCTTTTCGTTTTTTGAGAGAGGGACATTGGCCAATGAAAAAAAACTCGAGCCCGAAGACCCGAGAATCAGAGAGCCGATGTCACTGCATCTTGATGCGCTTCATGGCGTCGATGAGCTGGCCGCCCTCCGAAACGCCTTCGATGCGTATAGTGTAGATGGTGTTGTAGTTGTCATTGGTCCAGAACGAGAACGAGCCCATGCCCGTGCTGTCCACCTCGATGGTGGGGTTCCAGTAGAGCGTCGAGCGGAGATCCGTACCGGGCGGGTTGGCAAAGCGCGCCTCCTGGGTGCTGTAGTCCGTGATGCCGTATTCGCGCGGCACCTGATGGCCCAACGGCTTGAACGTCACGCTGCCCAGGTCGTTTTTCTTGGCCAATGTCGGGTTCTCCTTGATACGCACGGCATAGGAATTATGATCGACTTCGCCAGCCGTAGTCGAAGAGAAGATGACAAGCGTCGCCGGAACCACATCAATATATTCGATACACTCCACGTTGCAGTAGCTGTCCATATATTCGAACTGCGACTCATCCTCGCGCACATGCTGGTCGATCTCCAGCCCGTTCAGGAGGAAGAACAGCTCCTTGCCACGGTATTTTGCGACACGTTGGCCATCCTCACGCACGTCAATGACCACGCCCGGAATCTGGTTCAGCAGGTCGGCCAGCGAAGCGACGTTCATGGCCTGGATTTCCTTGTAGTCGAACTTCCGGTCGGCACTCTTGCTGATGCCGTCCTCGCCGCGCAGCTTCTTCTTGGTCGTCACGCCCACCTCGTTCAGCATGATTTCCCATTGGCCGCCACTGAACTTCACGCGCTGTTTCATCTTGTTGGCCAATGCCGAGTCGCTCGCACTCACCACCTCACGCGTGACCGGTTTCACGGCCGATTCCAAGTGATGGACCACGTCGGGAAGGACATTGGCCGACATCACAATCTCGCCCTTGCTGCGCCCACGGTCGGAAAACGAGCGGACGGTGAACGAGACCGTATCGACAGCATCGAAGTTCTCGAAACAGAACCGGCCCACCGAATCGGTACGCACCGTGCGGAACACGCGGGCCGAGGGCGAGAAGAGCATCACCATCGTATTCGGCTTCGGCTGGCGGCGCAACGTCCCGCGCAGGGTGCCCGAAATCTCCTGCGAAATCTCGTTCAGATAGGTCGGCATGCGGTATTTCGCGGCATAGATGGAGTCCAGGTTGTGCCAATAAGGTTGGCTCAGGATACTGTAGTGCAGGGCGGCACGCGGGTCGGCCACACTCGCCGCATTGTCCGTCACCGAGGCTGCCAGGCTACTGTTAGGCGGAGCCTGGAACGTGACCGTCACCTTCTCGCGGCTGCCGTAGATGGTCTTGTCCGTCTTCAGGACTGGATGGACGACGATGACAGCAGCATCGGCCTTCTCCAGCGCGGCACTGTCCACGCGATGGTAGGCATCACAGCCCGTCGTAGCCACAAGCGGTTCGGTGAAGAGCCCCTTCTCCACATCGGCCACATTCACCAGCTGGACATTGCGCTTGAAGAAGAACGACTCGCCGCCGTTCAGCATCCACTGCGTGTAGGCCACCAGCGTATAGACACCCGTGGGCTGTTCGGGCGACGTGGCCAAATAGCCGCGCATGATGCTGTCCCCCCGTTCCGGCTGTTCGTGCAGCTTCACGCGGGAGACGAGACTGTCGCGCTCATTACGCAGCTCTACGTAAAGGAAACGGCTGTAGTGGACCGGCTTCTTATACAGGCCATCGACCAGGAAGGCACGCATCCAGATGGTATCGCCCGCGAGATAATGGTTGCGGTCGGTCATCACGTGGACGCGCTCCTGCGGCATCATCTTGTTTTGGGTCAGGAACCGCTTCAGCAGTTCCTCTTTGGTCAGTTCGGAAGACTCTTGCGCACGCACGGTAGCGGCACAAAGTGCCACGACAGAAAGGAGCAGTAAGCCAAAAAGTTTTTTCATTGTGTCTAAACAGGGGGTAATATGTGTTTATCTTGCGGCCGCAAAGATACGGAAAAAAATCTACATAGGCAATTTTTGGCCGATGTTTTTATCCTCCGCCCCGTGTCTCTTTTTGTTTATGGCCAATGTCGTGCGCCGACGATACGGATTAAATGGTTCCCGAACACGAAAAAGGTAAATCTGACCTTTTAATAGATTATTTTCGTCCAATTCGTGTTCAAAATAATCTCCATCAATTGAAATGAATTGGAAATCAATTTCGGTTTTTCGGCCGATGCCATACAAACGCAATTCCGCCGTCAACTCGCGATGAACGGGCTGGCGGCGGAATGAATTAATGCGATTACAATTTGCACCCTTTCACATTGACGAAGAAGACGCGGACATCGGCAATAAATCGCTCCCGGTCAAACTGCTTGCGTATCTTGGTTGGTGCATTTTGCGATTCAAGGACTTTCAGCAGTGCCTTGGCCATATACGTTGGCCTGTCCTCATCGCGAACTTGGACGAACTCACTTTCTGGCATGGGAATCTCAAAAAACAAAGTCATAACATTGAATTCTATTGGACTTTTAAGATTTGATTTACCCATATAATAAGGACGAACGCGGCATTTCAGATTTTGAGTGTTAATGAAAAAAAACTCAATTTCATCTAATTTCAAGTCTGTTACGTAACTTTTACCCGAAAGGTATTCGTTAAGCTCTTTACCGATGTTTTCTGCGCTATCTATCTGACCTTTATAATGATCATAATAGTACGCTTGAAATACAAAACTTAATTCCATAATTATAATTTTCAGGACAATACTTTCACATATTATATCGAAGCAGGATAAACGATAAGGAAAAAGCACAATATATGCCAAAATATCCCCACGTTTTCTTGATTTTTAGTTTTGATTTTTCCATTGTATCTTGTTTTTTCTGCGGAATTGGTGTTGCGTATTCAAATCACAGACTGAATAAGGTTTTCGCCACAAAGATACACAATATCTGAAAACAAAGCAAATTTTTCCACTTTTTTCGCGGGAAAATCCGCTACAAGCTACAATTGAAAAGGGACTGACACGGGACATCGGCCGACGAAAATGCGGTGAACTTCCCGTTTGAGAAATTCACCGCATTCTTTTTTATGGCGGGAGGTCTGGAATCACTTGCCGGACAGCACCGTCACGCCCTGGAGTTCACACAAGCCTTCGTCAGGCGCATTGGCCAATGCTTCGCGCTGTTCGGGCTGGAGGTAAATCGGATAGTCCTTGCCCAACGGGAGCACCTTGAGCAGCACTTTTTTTCCGCGTAGTTGCGAGGCGCACACCAGCATCGGGTTGCCGTTCCACTGGTTGTCCTGGACCAGCTGGCCGTCCACGTAGAGGCGAGCCACGTCACCGGCGTAGTCAATCCGGATGATGGCATCGGCAGGCAGGGACTTCGGCTTGAGCTGCCAGACGGCGGCATGCTGGAAATCGTCGTCCGAGGGCTGTTCGGCAACCTTCTGAGCGCCCTTCTTCACTTCGCGCAGGCCATTGGCCGAACGCACCTGCTTGATTTTTATGGCCGATGTTTCATTGGCCACAAGCATATAGCGGTCGGGATCGATGGTGCATTGGCCGTTATCCAGATAGGCCGCAAGTGACTGGTCCTCGCTGAGCAGGCGGATGGTGATGCCGCCGATGGCCAATGGCTTGTCAACCGAGAGCAGCTTAGTGATGCCGCCCACGCTGACGGCGGCCTCCATGCCGGGCAGTTCAGCCAGGGTGAGTGTCTTCGTCGCGGCCGACCAGCAGACGGGCTGTGCGGTGGCCCAGTCGAGGGTGGCATTGGCCAACTTCAAGCCGAAGGGGAGCACGAAACAGGCATCGGCCGCGATGTCGATAGCGGGCAGGGTGAGCTGGGTGCTGTCGGCCAATGTGAAGCGGAACTGGACGCCATCCTTGGCCGAAAGCGGATGCATACGGCGGTAGTTGTTGACGAAGATGAAGCCGCTCCGACCGTTGGTGCGCACGGCATAGCGCAGAGTCGAGTCGCGGCGGCCGTTCTCGTCGTTGGTGGCGGGGAAGACGGCCGGCATGTCGCGTAGCATTGGCCCGAAATCATGCAGAAAGAGGTGGAAACGGCGTGTCCAATGGTACGATTCGTTGATCTGGCCGACCTCGCCGACGGGCGACTGGAAGTCGTAGCTGAGCTGCGGCAGGTCGTTGTGGTTGGTCACGGCGCTGGCCTGCTTTTCGGCCAAGTCAAGTCCCGGATTGGTGCCACCGTGGTACATGTAGTAGCCCGGCAGGTTGGAGCCAGAACCGACCTTGCAGATGGCCAATGCCAAAGCATCCTTCGGGAAGATACGCACGCGACGATGATAGGCCGTCATCATGCCGCCGCCCAGCTCGCACGTGAGGTAGGGATAGCTTGGGGCATTGGCCAATGAACCAGACTCCTGAAGCTCGGAACGCTTGAAGGTCTCGGTCGCGATATTCTCCGAAATGCGGCCGGGCTTGAAGACGAAGGTGTTGGGATAGCCGCCGGGCATGTCCTCCATCGAGCGGTCCCAGAATCCGTCGGCATAGTCACCGTAAAGCGGCAGCAGTTGGCCGAACTCCTCGCGTCCGTTCAACTTGGGCCAACCGGTGCGGGTGTAGAACGGCAGGTCGAATCCGGCCTCGACGGCGAGCTTCTTCAGCGCGGCATAGTAGGGCCAAGGGCCACGGCACTCGTTCTCGATCTGCATTCCGACGATGGGGCCGCCCTGCTTGAACAGGAGGCCATCGACCTGACGGAAAATCTCGCTGTAGAGCTTGCCCGTAGCATCCATGAAGCCTGGCGCGAGACTGCGCAGCTTGTATTGCTTGCTGTCGGCCAATGCCTTTTCGACGAGCCATGTTGGGAAACCGCCTTGCAGGGCTTCGCCGTGGCAGAACGGACCGACGCGCAATACGACGGGCAGGCCAACCTCACGACAGGTCTCGACGAAGGCACGCAGGTCGCGGTTGTCATCCCAACGCCATTGGCCCTCAACCGGCTCATGATGCAGCCAGAAGACGTAGGTCGAGACGATGGTCACGCCGCCGTCGCGCATCTTCTGGAGTTCGCGTTTCCACTCGCTGCGGGGCACGCGGGCGTAGTGGATCTCGCCCATGACGGGCACGACGGGCTTCCCATCGGCCAAGAAACCACGCGAATCGATCTGCCAGCGGTGGCCGTCGGGCGAGGTGCACGTTCCGAAATGGAAGGTTGTGGTGTCGGCCGATGGCGCAGCGGGCAACGTGAGTTCATAGACCGTGGCGGCGCCGAGGCGCGGCTTGAGCTCATCGGGCGTGTCGCGCGTGAACATGTTGACGGCCGGGGCCTCGGTCGTGAAGAGCTCGGTGATGACGGCTGGGTCGATGGTGGCCGATGGACGGAAGCTGTCGCTCTCCATATAGTCCAGGATCGAGCGGCGCAGCTGGCGTGCGACGATACGCGAGTCAAGGTCATTGGCCAAATCCATCGTCGTCATGACGAGACGGCCGCCGGCGACATTGGCCTCAAAGAGCATACCCAGGCGGCGCGAGATGTGCCACGTGTCGATGGGCTGGACGATGGGCTGGAGCTCGGCGGGGAAGTGCGCGAGGTTCATCACCTGCGTGCGGTTGACGAGTTCCCACCAGTTGAGGTTCTGCCAGTCGTCGGTCGGGAAATTGCGGAAAATCGGATG
>CACZAY010000046.1:0-2127 GCA_902779265.1 uncultured Bacteroidales bacterium
GCCACGTGGCACGCGCCGATGGTATGCGGTATTGATTGTGGAATAGATTGTCGGACATGGTTGTGCATCAGGTTGTTATAACGAAAATATAACGCCCCGATTGGGATTTTATTGCATATATACGCATTTCGTCTGTAGAGACGTGCCATGGCGCGTCTCTACGTCCATCACCACGCGGTTTTCCATCGTATCCCAATTATGCAATCATTGTTTGGGAACAGATGGTAGGCAAAAAAAAATCCAGTCGGGAATTGCTTCCCGACTGGATAATAATATTGCAGTTGATTAAAATCAATAGCCTGGGTTCTGCTGCTCAGCTGCATTAGGAGATGTGATAGCATCAATGTAGGCAGTCTGAGGAATTGGACGCAAGTTCATATAGTCCTCGAACTTGTCCTTACCTTCACGACCGCAGCCATCGTTGAATGCCTCCCAACGGCCCTTCAGAGCCTTGCAACGAGACAAGTCAATCCAACGCTGCATCTCACCGCAAAGCTCACGAGTACGCTCGTTCAAGATAAAGTTCATCACCTTACTGAAAGTCTCGTCCGAACCGAAGTTCGTCTTGTCGGTCAATGCATTGTAAATCTTGTTGTCGCGTGCAGAGTTGAGAATGTCGTTCACATCGTTGAGGTGCAAATCGGAAGCCTGAGCATTGATAGCAGCCTCCTGACCCTCCAACTTGTTCGACTCAAAGTAGGTGTTTGTCTCAAAGTAGATGGCACCATCTGCCGAGAAACCACCGCCCTTGCCGTCGCAATATGGATTGTTCTTGTAAGACTGGCCTCCATCCACATGCTTTGCACGGTCCTCACCAGCCTTGTAGGCTGCACGGTCACGCAACATATTGAGATACTTGACGCAGTTTACATAGTCACCCTTACGAGCGTATGCCTCAGCAGCGAAGAGAACATCTTCAGCCGAGCGGGCGATGATACCGTCACGCGTACCGAACTGGTTGGCAATGGCAATACGATAGCCATCACGGAATTTTGAAACAGCCACGAAACGCTTCTGTGTTGCAGAGCTATAATAGCCGTAGTTGCCATGCACAGAAGTCCAGCCCTCAGACTCGCCCTTGAAATAGCGAACCATCGTATGAGGAGCCTGCATCACACCGTTACGTGTCACCTGACCCTCAACACCTAAATTTTCATATTCAGTATCGCCTGCATCATTGACGATGTACTTGATACCAAGTTCTCCACCCTGGAAACGGAAATCACCGGCATTTGCACCAGCAGGCAAGGTAGCACCAGTAGGCCATGTTGGAGCTGTGCTCGATGAATTACAGCCATAGGTCGTAACAAATGTCTTCCAGAAACGGGAGTCGTTCACACGGTCAAAGACATCCAACGTATAGTTGGTTGTACGGAGGTAGCAGAACTCACGGTCACCCGAAATATCACGCTTGGTGCCGGCCATATCCTGATAAACGGCTGGATAGGCCAAGTGCATCTGGTTGCCGAAACGGCCCCATGTTGATTGATCGTCCGAGAACTGTGCGGCCAGAACGACCTCACTTACTGTCTCGTTAGGACCATCGGCCTTCTGGTAGTCCCAAAGTTCGACAAAGTCGTTGCACAAAGGATGTGCAGCAATAACCTCGTCAGACTTGGCGATGACGTCGGCCAGGTCGGCATCCTTGTACTTTGCACCCCAAGAGGCATTCAGTTCCGACTGGCGGAAGAGTTTTGCCTTTGCAATATAGTGTGCAGCAGCCGACTTTGTGATACGACCAGTTGCTTCTGGGGTAGCTGGCAACAGGCTGTAGGCCTGCTCGAAATCGGCAATAATCTGGGCATAGCACTCTTCGGCCGATGCACGATAGAACTCGGTCGTAAGCACACCGTCAGATGCCTCAATCTTCAGCGGCACACCTCCCCACTGCTGCACCAATTGGAAGAAGCAGAAGGCACGCAGGAAATAAGCTTCACCCAAGCGGGTGTTGTAGGTGCTTGCACTCTGGCTGTAGTACAACGGAATGTTCTTGATGGCGATGTTGGCCGACTCAATACGGTTGTACATATTATCCCACAAGTTTGCAATATTACCGTTGGAAGAATTGAGCATATAGCCGTTCCAGTTCACATCCTGGTTGTTACCATCCGAAAATTCGTCGGTTCC
>CACZAY010000046.1:2138-18765 GCA_902779265.1 uncultured Bacteroidales bacterium
TTGAATTTCAGGGCAGAGTATGTACCTGTGATAAGGTAATCCAAACCCTCCTGGGTCTTGAAGATTTCTGCACTCTGCTTATGATCCAGTTCCTCCTTGATGAAATCGTCGGAACAGGCAGGCATGACCATACCGAGGCAGGCGGCCGAGAGAGTGCCTAAAATATATTTTTGATATTTCATAGTTCGTTAATATTCTTAAGTTAGAAACCAATGTTCACACCCATAACAAACGACCGTGTGGCTGAGGTTGCTGCCCATGTCTTTGTATTGTTGGCATAGCTGGCAAAGTCTGCATCGAACCAGTCGGTAGCACGATAGATAGAGAATGGATTCATGCACTGGGCATAAATCTTGACGCTCGAAAGACCAGTCTTCTTCAACTGCTTGCGATTGAACGTGTAGCCCAAATTGATGTTACGCACCTTGATATAAGAACCATCTGAATAGTTCTGAATTCCCTGATAGGTATCGGCCGGCTCGCCATTTTCTCATTGTAACCCTCTACGAAATAGTTGATAGAACGCTGCATGTAGCGGCCATCCAATGTGAGCGCACCAGCCCTGACATCGAAGCCCATACGAGCATAGATGAAGGCCGAAAGTTCCCACTGCTTGTAAGTAAAGGTATTGGTCAAACCGGCAATCCAATCTGGAAGGAAGTTTGCGACCACAGCACGGTCATTGTTGCCGTCAATCTTGCCATCGCCATTCAAGTCCTTGACCTTAATCTGACCAGTCTTGCGGCCGTATGTTGAAGCATCGGCAGTAGTGCCATCGGCCAAAGTAACGGTCTGTCCAGTCTTCCAGATGCCATCATACACATAATCGTAGGCAATACGAAGTGGCTCGTCCACAATCAAGCTATTAGTCAAATCTTCGGTCTTGCCATTTGGCAACTCGTCAACGTAAACACGGCTTGCAGCCCAAGAGAGGCCTACATTCCACGCAAAGTCTCGGGTCTTGACCGGAACGCCATTAATCTGAATATCCACACCATGTCCACGGGTCTTGCCCACGTTGTCCATCGTTTGGGTATAACCAGTTACCGAAGGAAGCGCTTTTTTCATTATATTATCAACAGTCTTGTTCTTAAAGAAGTCGATGTTACCAGACAAACGGCTATCAAGCACGGCGAAATCGATACCGATGTTGAACTGTTTGGTACGTTCCCAACCCAATGTTTTGTTAATAGCCAAACTTGGATCCTTTGCCGAAGCATCCGAGCCAACATAGCCCAAAGCTACAACATCTCCCCATTGCTGATAAAGAGGCTGAAGAGCACCCTTGGAATTGTAGGCACCAACTTTATAGTTACCAGAGATACCATAACCGACACGCAGCTTCAAGGCATCCAACCAGTTTTGAGTACTTTCCATAAAGTCCTCCTGTTCGATACGCCAACCTACACTGAATGAGGGGAATGCATCCCATTTGTAACCATCGGCCAACTGCGAAGCACCATCACGACGTACAGATGCCTGGAACAGATACTTCTCCTGATATGCATAGTTCAAACGGGCAGTATAAGATGCCATGGAAGTCTCTTCCATGCCAGTACCTAAAGTATAAGAAGTGCTTGAACCAAGGTTGTACCACAATTCTGTAGTCATAGCGACATTGGATGAGCTATTGTTTTGGTTATCAACATGTTTTTTCCAAGCCGACTGAACCAAAGTCAAACCGATAGAATGGTCATCCAAGAAGGTCTTATTGTAATTGATGATATTGTCAAACACCCAATAACGAAGTTGCTGCTTGTTCCAAGATGCCTTGTTGTTACCATCGCCATTGATACCGTCCTTGGCATTGAACGTACCGACCTCATAGAACCTAAATTCCGGGCTGAACTGAGAGCGGAATGTCAAGCCCTCCAATGGTGACCAAATCTTGCCGAAATCAACCAAAGCATAGAAACTGCCATTGATGTTGAACGTATTGCGGCGATTGGTTGTGTAATTGAGCTCATCAATGGGATTGATGATATTCACATCACCATTTGGATTGCGGATGTAGTCACCATTCTCGTCATAAGGAACCGTCCAAGGCAACATTGCCTGCAAAGCGCCATAGTAGTCACCGGCACCAGTCGTTGATTTGGTGAAGCTGTAACCATAGTCCTGCATACCATAGGCGGCCAACATGCTTGTTCCCAACTTAAGGTATGGAAGAACCTGCGCATCGAAACTGGTCTTCATCGTATAGCGCTCATATTCCTGACCTGGGATTACGCCCTCGGAATTGAGATAACCGAATGAACCATAGCCCTGGAACTTTTCTGTACCACCAGAGAAGCTGACAGTATGTTCATGGCTTACACCCGTCTGTTCGCCTTCACCGGCCCAGTCGTAGCTACCGACCTTTGAAGCATCGTAAGTTCCACCAGCCCAAGCCTTCTCAATGTTAGCCCAAGATGCAGGAACCGACCCCCACAGGCCCTTATCTTGTGCATATACAGGAATGACCTTGCCATTGGAATCCAGCGTCGAATTATAGCTTCGGTTGCCATTCTTATCTACGGAATTATACTTGGCCATACGTGCATAATCCAACCACTCGCTGGCAGTCATCATATCGGCCACATCATAAAGCCAAGAGAAGGTGACATTGCCAGCATAATTGACAGAAACCTTACCCTCCTTGCCGCGCTTGGTGGTCACAATGACGACACCATTGGCACCACGAGAACCGTAAATAGCGGTTGAAGAGGCATCTTTCAAGATATCAATACTCTCAATATCCTGAGGATTGATATTTCCGATGCCACCTTCTACGATTGCTCCATCCACGACATAAAGCGGCTCAACATCACCAAGGATAGTACGTTCTCCACGAATCTGGATATTTCCAACTTCACCCGGACGCTGTGAGTTCTGGATGTCCACACCGGCCACCTTGCCCTGCATACCTTCAAATGCATTGGCTACCGGCATGGCCGTAATCTCTCTTGCACCGACGCGAGCGGTTGCACCGGTCACATCGACCTTGCGCTGCACGCCGTAACCCACCATGACGACTTCATCCAGCATCTGGGAGTCCTCCTGCATGGTGACTTTGATTTTTGACTGGCCCTTGACGCTGACATCCTGATCGGCATATCCCATGAAAGAGATACGCAGGACGGCGTTGTCGGACACGTTCTTGATTGAGAAGTTACCATCGGCATCGGTCATGGTTCCTTCTTGTGTACCCTTGATTACCACATTGGCACCGATGATGGGATCGCCGAGGTCATCGACAACCACACCTGTGACGGTCTTCTGAGCGAAGGCCGCAACGGAAACGAACAACATGGTAAAGAGCACGAGACAAAGTTTTGATACTCTGCTTTTCATGTTTGAAAAATTTAGTTAATAATAAAGGATAATAAAAAAATTGGGGTTATAAAATAAAAGGTTACATTCATGGGCTTACACTCGATAAGCTGTGTTTTCTTTAAGATTCGCATCGGCAAAGGTAAAAACAAACCGAGGACGCTGCAAAAATCGGTTGCATTTTGTTACCGATGTAAAAAAAAAAGTTAAAATAGGCTCTTTTTTGGCAACTGCAATTAACATTTTAACGTTATATAACATTTCACCAAACAAGTCTTAAAGGGCGATTGGGCATGGATGACGTTACCGGAGAAACCTGTACTCGTTCATTTTTCAGGGAAACATTTGTCCATATCGGTAAAATAAAGTATCTTTGCACGTCCAAAAATCATGTGAAATGCAAATTCTCATCTATATTATTATCGCATGCGCGGTAACTGGTGTCATCACGTGGCAGATTGTGGCCGCTCGATTCCGCGCAAACATTGCCGTCCTGCAGACCGAAAAGGAGCAGTTGGAGAGATTGTTGGCCGATGGCGCTGCCGCCGCCGAAAAAGCCCGCATCGAGGCTGAAAACCGATTGGCCGAAACCAAGGCCGACGGACAGCGAATGGCCGAGCAGATTCGCACGGAAGGGCAACGCCAGCTGGAATTGGCCAAGGCCGAGGCGGAAAAAACATTGGCCACAACCAAAACAGAGGCGCAACAGGCCATCGAACGGGAGAAGGCCGAGGCCGAGGAACGCAGCAAAGCGCAACTGGCCGCCATGAGGAGCGAAATCGAATTGGCCACAAAGAAAATCCTGGAGGAGCGCCGCGCCGAACTGGAACAGGGCAACCGCAGCCAGTTGGACCAGATCCTGAAGCCGTTCAACTCGCAGCTGGAGGAGATGAAGAAGGCGTTCAACCTGAGCACGGAACGCAGCCAGGAGAACAGCACGACGTTCAAGAACACGATCGACATCCTGATACAGCACTCGATGAAGCTGGAGCAGGACACGAAGAACCTGACTGACGCGCTGAAGAACAACGGCAAGGTGCAGGGCGACTGGGGCGAGCAGGTATTGGCCAAGATATTGGAAAACAGCGGCTTAAGAGCCGGCATCGAATATGACGTGCAGGAGAACGTGAGGGACAGCGAGGGCAACAACCTGAGGCCTGACGTGATTGTGAACTGTACGGAAGGCAGAAAGGTCATCATCGACTCGAAGGTCTCTCTTACGGGCTTCACCCACTATGTCAACGCGACAACCGAGGCCGAGCGTGAGGCGGCTGAACGCGAGAACCTGCAATCGGTCAAGAGCCACATCAAGGAACTGGTCGAGAAGAACTACACGAGCCTGGTGCCGGGTGCGGTGCCCTACGTGCTGATGTTCATCCCGAACGAGGGCAGCTACATCCTCGCGCTGCAGAAGGACCACAACTTGGCGGCCGATGCGTTCCAGAAGCACCACGTCCTCCTGATCAACCCGACGAACCTGATGTTGGCCCTGCAACTCATCCTGATGCTGTGGCAGTTCGAGCGCAAGGAGGAGAATGACCGCCGCATCGTCGAGGTGGCCACGCGGATGTACGAGAAGTTTGTGGGCTTTGCCGAGAGTTTCCAGCGCATGGGCGACCAGTTGCAGACGGTGAACAAGACCTACGACACGGCTCGAGGCCAGCTGAGCGACGGACGCGGCAACCTCATCCGCCAGATGGAGCAGCTGCAGACCCTGGGTGTGACGACGACGAAGAAGATTCCCCAAAAGCTGACAGAGGGACAGCTTCTGGACTGAACGCCATTGGCCAAAAAGACATCAACAATCAATTACTAACCTTTCATCGTCCGAAGATGACGAGCTCCTCCCCTCGGGGAGGCTTCTTATATGAAAACTCTTACCACATTTCTCATTTTATCGTTTGGGGCAATGACATTGGCCAATGCCACAATCTCGCCCGACTGGGAAGACCAGCACGTGCTGCAACGCCACCGCCTGCCCGCGCGCGCATCGTTCGTGCCCTATAAATATCAGGCTGGCGACCGCACCATCATGCTCAACGGCACGTGGCAATTCCGTTGGACGCCATCGCCCGACCTGCGCATCCCGAACTTCTACGAGCCTGGTTTTACGGCCGATGCCACTTGGACGACCATCAACGTGCCGGCCACCTGGGAGACCGCCGGCCACGGCACGCCCATCTACATCTCGGCCGGCTATCCGTTCCGCATCGACCCGCCGCGCGTCACCTCGACACCGCCACAGGACTGGACAACCTACGTCGAACGTAACCCGACGGGACAGTACCTGCGCACCTTCAACGTGCCGAAATTCTGGGCGACCGACGGCGGCGTCACTCTGCTCCGTCTGGAGGGCGTCTCGTCGGCATGCTACGTCTGGGTCGATGGCCGATGCATCGGCTACACGCAAGGGTCGATGGAACCGGCCGAATTTGAGGTGCCGATAACGACTGCCGGCCGCCACTCCATCGCCATCGAAGTCTATAAATATTGCGACGGCAGCTACCTCGAGGACCAGGATTTCTGGCGTTTGGGCGGCATCCACCGCGACGTGTACCTCTACCACGTGCCGGCCCTGCGCCTCGGCGACGTGACGATAAGGACATCGGCCAATGACCCAAGCCTACGCGACTGGACGCTCAGCATCGACCCCGAACTGATTGCGAATGGCGACGCATCGGCCGATGAATATCAGATTCGCGCTACGTTGATTTCGGCCGATGGCGATACCGTCGGCACTACGCAATACGCTGCGGCCGATGTGCTCGACGCGGAACACAAGGCATCGCGCATGAACGAATGGTTCCCGCAACGTGGCCCACGCAAATGGGGCCGCATGGCATTGGCCGTCAACAACCCACGACTGTGGAGTGCCGAATCGCCGTCGCTCTACCGGCTTAATCTTCAGCTGGTTATGGCCGATGGCACAATCGCACAACAGCTTGACCAGCGCGTCGGATTCCGCGAAGTGAAGATTGATGGCGGCCGACTGCTCGTGAACGGACAGAGCATCAAGCTGCAAGGCGTAAACCGCCACGAACACGACCCGAAGCTCGGCCGCGTGATGACCGACGAACGTATGTTGCAGGACATTGCGCTGCTCAAGGCGGCCGGATTCAACGCCGTGCGCACAAGCCACTACCCCAACTGCCCGCGCTGGTACGAACTGTGCGACAGTCTGGGCCTGATGGTGATGGACGAGGCCGACATCGAGACACACGGCCTGCGCGGCACATTGGCCAGCGACCCCGACTGGGCCGAGGCATTCATGGACCGCACCGTGCGCATGGCCGAGAGGGACAAGAACCACCCGTGCGTCATCTTCTGGAGTCTGGGCAACGAAAGCGGTTTCGGCCCCAATTTCGCTGCCGCAGCCGCCTGGCTACGCGAATTTGACCCGACGCGTCCCATCCACTACGAGGGCGCACAGCGCGGCACGACATTGGCCACCGACCCATCGGCCGTCGATGTGATTTCGCGCTTCTATCCGCGCATCATGGCCGACTACTACAACCCCGGCATCCCGGCCGACAGCCGCGAGGAGCGCGCCGAAAATGCCCGCTGGGAACGCCTCGTCGAACTGGCATCGGACAAGAACGACCAGCGCCCCGTCATGACCGCCGAATATGCGCACGCGATGGGCAATGCGATGGGCAACTTCGACCGCTACTGGCAGGAGTTCCGCGCCAACGACCGCATCATCGGCGGCTTCGTGTGGGACTGGGTCGATCAGGGCATCTGGGCCAACCAATCGGGCGACGCGCTGCCCTACAATCCGGCCAACGGGGCACCCAAGGTGTGCTACGGCGGCGACTTCGGCGACACACCGAACTCGAAGGCTTTCTGCCTGAACGGCATCGTGTTGGCCGACCGCACCCTCACGCCAAAATACGAGCTCTGCAAGGCCGTGCTGACGCAGAAAAACCGCGTAGCAGGTACGGCGAAACTCGACATCGGCCGTAAACCGGACAAGAAGCAGCAGGACGACCTCTACTCGATGCTCGACATGGCCGATGCCGTCTTCACGCGCGCCGCGACCGACAACGACCGTGGCTTCGGCAACTGGATTGCACGCGAATGGAAGGAGGGCTTCAAGGCCGATGCGATTGCCGTCGAAAAACAGCTGACGCGCAATGCCGACGGCTCAATCGACCTCACGATGCGCTTCAAGGCCAATGGCGCAGTGCCGACCATCGGACGTCTCGGCCTGACGCTCACGTTGCCCGCCTCGATGCAGCTCACGCAGGTGCAATGGGACGGCCTCGGCCCCGACGAGACATATCCCGACCGCACGGCAGGCTGCGTTGACGGCCGTTGGAGCCAAAGCATCGGCCAACAATACACGCACTACCCGCGACCGCAGGACGGTGGAAACCACGTAGCGACTCGCGCGCTCTGTCTCACGAACGACAAGGGTCACGGTCTGCGCGTCGAGGCCATCGGCGACAGCAAGTTCATCTTCCAGGCCCTGCCCTACTCGCAGACGCAGCTGGAGCGTTGCACTCACGACTGCGAGCTTGTGGCCAATGGCACGGTCTATCTGAACCTGTCGAGCGCCATCCTCGGCATCGGCAACAGTTCGTGCGGACCAGGCGTGTTGCAGGAATACGTCATCGACCCGCAAAAGCTCGACCAATATGAGCTGAAGGTCAAAGTTTCACTTTATTAAATTCAAGAATTCGAGAATTGAGGGAATCGCATCGGCCATAAAATTCTTCAAATTCCAATAATTCTTGAGAAAAACAAGAATCAGAGAATTGAGGGAATCGGCATCGGCCATAAAAATTCTTCAAATTCCAATAATTCTTGAGAAAAAAAAAGAATCAGAGAATTGAAGGAATCGGCATCGGCCATAAAAATTCTTCAAATTCTCATAATTCTTGAGAAAAAAAGAAAAGAGAAAATCTTAATCTTGACGATGAAAAAATTTTTAAGAATAAGAATAACACTTCTGCTTGCCTGCCTGATGACATCGGCTACAGCGGTTGAAGACTACGTCTGGACAACGCCGTCGTTCAATTCGAGCGAATCGATGCCCTTGGGCGGCGGCGACATCGGCATGAACGTCTGGGTCGATGCCTTGACCAACGAGGTGAACTGCCTGGTGAGCCAGTCGGGCTGCTTCGACGAAAACAACACGCTGCTCAAGTTCGGCCGCCTTCGCATCCAGCTGCCCGACCGCTTCGAACGCCTCGTCGAACAACGGCTCTGCGTCGGCAAAGGCTCGATGATAATCCGCTTCGACCAGACCGAAATGGAGCTTTGGGTCGATGTCTGGAAGCCCGTCATCCACATCGAGGCCAGCCAACCGATTGTTGTGGCCTACGACTCGTGGCGCGAACACGACACGCCGCTCGACCGCTTCATCTGTCAGGAATCGTCGTGGAAATGGGCCGTTCCGAAAGGCTGCTACACCTTGCACGACAGCATCCAGCGCAACGACGACGGCACGGTGACCGCATGGCACCAGAACCAGAACGACACCCTCTTCCGCCACACACTGCGCCAGCAAGGGATGTTGCAGTTTGCCGACAGCATCTACAACCCCATCAAGGGCCGCATCTTCGGCGGCATGACACGCCGTCTGACCGAGCAGCATTGGGTCGTCGTGCTGTGCAACCAGCAGAGTTCATTGGCCGAATGGCAATCGCAGCTCAACCGCACCTACAAGGCAATCCGCCCCGAAAAGGACCGCAAGGCCACGCGCAACTGGTGGTGGGACTTCTGGCAGCGGTCGTTCGTGGTGAGCAACGGCCGAGCCAGCGAAGCCCTGCGCAACTACGCGCTTTTCCGCTACATGATGGGCTGCAACGCGCATCCGGCAAGACAGGGCGAGCGTTGGCCGACGAAGTTTAACGGCGGTCTGTTCACGTTCGATCCGGCCGACTGCGACAGCGTCATGGCGCAATACAAGCACGACAAGCCCGACGTTGTCACACCCGACTACCGGCGTTGGGGCGGCGGCGTCCACACGGCCCAGAACCAGCGGCTGCTCTATTGGCCGATGCTTCAGACGGGCGATTGGGATGCCCTGCAATGCCAGCTCGACTTCTACGCGCGCACCCTGCCCGCCGCCGAACTGCGCAGCCGCCACTATTGGCAGCACGGCGGTGCCTGCTTCACCGAGCAGATGGAGAACTTCGGCCTGCCCAACCCTGCCGAATATGGCAAGCACAAGGACGGCGGCGACCCGGGCGTCGAGGATAACCGTTGGCTGGAATACGAGTGGGACACCGCGCTCGAATTTGCCGAGATGTATTGCCTCTACCCCTTCGCCAGCTCGCCCTACGGCCGCAAGGAGGCAGCACGGCAAGCCCGCACGCTCATCATGTCGTGCCTGCGCTTCTTCGACGAGCACTACGCGACTTCCGATTCCATCGGCCATA
Source organism: uncultured Bacteroidales bacterium (assembly GCA_902779265.1). GTDB lineage: Bacteria > Bacteroidota > Bacteroidia > Bacteroidales > UBA3663 > Liminaster. Next base: position 11,837 of record CACZAY010000046.1, read on the forward strand.
AAATCATCTTCCCCGGCTCAGGTTGCGAGACCTACAAGATTGCACGCAACCCCTCATCGACCATTGCCGCACTGATGCGTGTTTCGGCCGATGCCCTTGCCCACCGCGACGATTTGTCGTTGTCCGATGCCGATGTCGCATGGCTCGAACGTTTCCGCGCCACATTGCCGCCATTGCCCACACGACAGCAGCACGGACACCTCTGCATCGCTCCGGCCGAGAGTTGGGAACGCCGCCAGAATGTCGAATCGCCGCAGCTCTACCCCGTCTGGCCGTGGCGCGTCGTGGCCGATTCATTGGCCATAAACACCTATCTGCACGACAGCATCGCCCTCGCCAACCGCAACTACGTGGGCTGGAAACAGGACAACATCTGGGCTGCAATGGTCGGCAGGACCGATGAGGCATGGACCATGACGTTGCAGAAACTCGTGGTCAACGCTCCGGCCGAACGCAGCAACATGTACCGTTTCCCCGCCTTCTGGGGCCCGGGCTACGACTGGATGCCCGACCACAACTGGGGCGGCTCGGCCATGATCGGCCTTCACGCCATGCTCATGCAGGAGGACGACGAGGGCAACATCAAACTCCTGCCCGCCTGGCCTCGCGACGAGGATGTCCACTTCCGCCTCTGGGCAAGCGGCCACCGTCAGGTCGAGGTCATCTACAGGAACGGCCGGATTGAGAAATACACGATTAACGGGAAGGCGCAGAAGTTGTAAACGGTTCGCCCCCCGAGACAAAAGAAATCTCCCCATTGGTTTTCTTGGCCAATGGGGAGCGTCTTTTTAAGTTATGAGTGAGTTACTTATTTCTCATAGTTCGATGACTCTTCACGCGAATATTCCTGCTTGTCCGATGGCTCGGCTGCCGGCTGCTGATTTGCATTGTCAAACAGTGAGATATAGCAGACCACGACAGCCAGATAGACGACGATTTCCGCGACAATGACACCCACACAGCAGCAGAGCAAGCCCAAAATCGCAATACCGATATAGACAAAACAGAGTCCGAACAATGTCCAGCCATTTTCCGCAGTGCGGTTCCACGATGCAGAAATAGCCTCGCCGATGCCAGCCTCCTTGTGGTCGAGCAGATAATAGGTCGCGAACTGCAGGCGTCCCCAGAAATAGATGCCCGGCAGGATGCAGAAACAGAATCCGATGTAAGTCAAAAGCGTGACAATCATTCCAGTAATGGCCACCTTGACATAAACGCCGGCAGGCTGCTTCCATGCGTCAATCGAGAAGTCACCCTTGCCTCGGACACAATTCAGCACGAGCTGATAGAAGCCAACCATCAGTACAAGACCAACGACAGACGAAACGAACGTTGCCGCGCTATTGGCCGACAGAATCTGCATATAAACCTGCAAGACAGTGGCCGGATCGGCGCCCTGCAACTGCTGCTGGATCAACTGTGGGTCCACTTTTGACTGCAGCATCATACTGATGACAACATTGATTACACCGATAATCAAAAGGCCGGCCAAGACTGTGGCCCAGTGTTTTTTGGTAAGCTCCCACGCCTGTGAGATAACCTCCGAAACGACAAGTTTCTTCATGTTTTTTGGGAATTAAAATGTTTGTTATTAGGTTGTTAGATAATTCATGATATTTCGGCCAATGCCCCATGCGAGCAAGATGCCCATCACGCTGAAAATTGCCTTGTTGCTGTAGCAGAACCGCACCCAACGCCGCTCCTGCCACGGCCGATAGGCCTCGCCCGCCACCAGGATGAAGAAGTAGGGCATCAGCAGCCAGACCACCGGATTGTAGTGCCACCACGCCGCCACGTCACCATGCAGCAGGGCAATCAGGCCGCGTTGCACGCCACAGAACGGGCATTGCAGATGCGTGAAGGTATAGAGCGGACAGGGAAGCATTGGCAAGGCAAGTTAGGAATTAAGAAATAAGAGTTAAGAGTTCTTTTCCATCCGCATCACCTCGCACACGATGAAATTGCTTCCGCCGACGAAGACGACATCCTGTGGTGTGGCGTTGGCCAATGCCGACCGATAGGCATCGGCAATGGTCGCGTAGCAGTCACCGTTCAGTTGGAATTCATTGGCCAATGCCCTTAACTCGCCAGCCGGCAGGGCGCGCGGCGTGTCGGCATTGCAGAAGTAGTAGCGTGCATCGGTCGGCAGATATTTGAGCACGGCCGATATGTCCTTGTCACGCACCATGCCGAAGACGATGTGCAGCCGCTGACCATTGGCCAGAATCTCTTGCAGCTGTGGGCCGATGTACTGGAAACAACCCTCGTTGTGCCCCGTATCGCATAGGACTTTCGGCTGTGTGGCCGATGCCTCCTGCAACGTCTCCCATCGGCCACGCAAATGGGTCAGTGTGAGCACGTTGCGAAAACCGTCGTGCAACTGTTCCTCGCTGATGTTGAAGCCCCTTTCGCGCAGTTTGTGTACGGCCCAGATGATGGTGTTCGCATTGTGCGGCTGACATTCGCCCACGAGCGGCGACCAGAGCGTCCCATCGGACAAAGTCTCATATTCATTGTGGCCAATGCCGTGGCGCACCCAGAGCACCTGCGGCTTCTCATTGGCAAAAATCAGCTCGCTCACGCGGTGCAGCTGCGCATTCTGCTGGAAGGTGAAATGGACACGGTCGTCGGTACATTCACCTATCACGCAGGGGACATCTGCCTTCATGATACCGGCCTTTTCTGCGGCAATCTGCGGCAACGTGTCACCCAGAAACTGCATGTGGTCGAACGAGATGTTGGTGATGACCGAGACCTCCGGCGTGACGATATTCGTGCTGTCCAAGCGGCCGCCCAGGCCGACCTCGATGACAGCCACATCGACCCTCTGCTCGGCGAAATAGCAGAACGCCATCATCGTGGCCAATTCGAAGAAACTGGGCTGCTCGGCTTGCAGCGCCGGGTAATGGGCCGCAACCCATTGGACAACATAATCATGGCCGATGGGCTCTCCGTCCACACGGATACGCTCGTCAAAATCGAGCAGGTGGGGCGAGGTGAAGAGGCCGACGCGATAGCCTGCGCTTTGCAGGATGGCGGCCAATGTGTGGCTGCAGCTGCCCTTGCCATTGGTGCCAGCCACGTGGATGGTGCGGAACTTGCGGTGCGGATGTCCCAACGTAGCATCCATCGCCTCACAGCGTTCCAGACCTGGTTTATATGCGTGCGCTCCCTGCGTTTCAAACACAGGGAGCTGCGCGTAAAGGAAGGAGAGTGTCTCCTGATAGTTCATCGTCTTGTCTTACTGATAGTCCTTTTCGGCCACAAGCGGAATGAGCTTGACCGTACTGTTCAAGCCGCAGGGAATCGTGCCCCACCACTTGTAGTCGTTATATTTCGCATCCTTGTGGTAGCCCGGCAGGGTGGCGATGTTGGCATCCTTGAAATTGCGCCATTGGACACCGTCACGATCCATCTGGGCAACATAGTTGGCACAAAGGCCGGTCACCTCAATCCGGATTTCATTCTTGCCAACCTTGAGATATTGGCCAATGTTCAGTCTGAACGGAACGGAGAAGGCCACGCCGGCGTCCACATCGTTCACATAGACGTGAGCCGATTCGCGCACGTCGCCCATGTCGAGCATCCATTCATTGGCCAAATCCAACTGCTTCTGGTTCAGCTTGAGTGTTGTCGTATAGACAGCTGTACCCTTCGTGTTGCGCAGTTCCTCGATATCCGTCCACGGTTTCAGGCCCTTCAGGTTGTATTTCTCCTTGTCAAGCGGCTTGGCATTGTCCAGCATCTCCACATCCATGCTCCAGGCGAGCGGCGTCAGGTCAATTTCGCCCGTTTCGATGGGATAGTAATATTTCCAGTTGGCCAATGTCGGGTCTTTCGCACGCAGCTGCTCGACCGTATAGTCGGTGTAGGTCTGCAGTATACAGCTCTCGCCACTGGCCAGCTGCAGGTGGACGTAGCTCTTTCCGTTGCGGTTCTCGACGGCAGCAATACCGCGTTTGCCTGTCATCGCATCAAAGATGATGGCCGATTTCGCTTTCACGGCCAACTCGACGTCGGCGTCAATATCATTGGCCTGCAAAGACGAGATAAAGTAGTGATAGCCAGTCGGATTGCTGCGACGGATGCACTTGGCGCCATAGCGGCTCTTCATGCTTTCAGGATGCACGCGGACCAGCATAGGCAGAGCCGATTTATAGTCCTTGGCCAATAACACACTCGACGGCAACTTCGAAACAATCTGCTTCAGCTGGGCCATACGCTCCTCACGGTTGAACATACCTGGAACCTGTTCCGGAATACCGCCCACGAAGAGAATGGTGGCGCCCTTGTGCGCAAGGTCGGCAATGTGCTGCATCGTCTCAGGCTTCATGAAATGCACGCCTGGCAGGACAAGCGCCTTGTAGCGTGCGCCGCCCGAGGTCACGATCTTTCCATCGGGAGCGACGGTCGTGGCCTGCAACATACGGTCGGACATATAGTCCATGTCATAGCCCGCATTGTAGATGGTGTTGACCGCCTCTACGAATCGAGGTGCCTTCTTCTCCATGCCGTGGATGGCGAACATCAACAGTCGGCCGCCGTTCTCATACCATGCGTCATAGACCGGCATGTAGAGCAACAAGTCGTTGTCCGGCGCGCCATACTGCATGAAACTCTGCACGCGCGTCATATATTGGAAGAAGGCCGGAGCATCACGCCAGATGGTGTTGATGGGCGACATCTCCATTGAGGCATAGAACAGGTGTCCTGGCCAAGGATATTCCTTCGGGCTATAGGTTGTACCATGGAAGTAGCAATGGTTCACACCGCCTATCTGCATCAGATCGAAGTCAGGCTTGCACTGGCTGAGCGAGGTACGGAAATGTTCGGTGAGCCAAGTGAAGGTCTCGCTCGAAATGATGGGCTTGCCGGTGACATGTGCGGCCGATGAAGCATATTTCAGCATTGAGAGGTCGCTGTCGTTGTGACGCCACATCGAGTCAGTACGCAGACCATTGATCTTGAAGTCGCTCAGGCCATAGCCCTCGATTTCCGGAATATCAACTGCGGCATATACGTCCAGCAGGTCGGCCGGCGAACCATGTCCCTGATTACGCACGGTGCTTCCCATTTTGTGGGCCCATGCGGCCCACGACTTGGTGAAGACCTCAAGCAGGAGGTCCGACATCGTCTCGCGATAGTCCTGGATCAACAGGCTGTGCAATGGTGCCTTTTCGTTGAGGAAGTCGGGCAGATAGTCCTGCAACTTGTAGCCGCGACGGGCCTCAAACTCTTCGAGCATGGCAGGAGTCCAATCGGCCCCATATACCTCATACGAGTCGTTGAAGAACGAATTTGGGGCAGGCGTTCCCGTGCTCTGGAATGCCTTGGTGAAACGCTCGAAATAGTGGTTGACGGCCTTCGGGTTGAGGTGGTCCATCACGTAGCCAACGCCACCGGGAGCGGCACGTTTCACAGCCTGACGCGTGTGGCTGTTATAGAGAGCAATGTTCACCGTGTCTCCGAAGGTCCATTGGCCAAGACGCTGCGGCTGGTTCTTCAACTCCTTGGCGTCAAATTCTGGCTCCTCCTCTCCCACTTTCCAGATGTGGTAGGACAGTTTCGAAGCAGCCTCGTCGATGCTCACCTCCGGACCGCCAAAAGGCCAGCCCGTACCCGTGTTCATATCGACAATGATGCCCAAGCGTTTTCCCTCGGCCTCGGTGTGGCTCAAAAGGTGCATCCATCGGTCAGAAAGGAAATCAACTTCGTTCTTTTCATTACCGACGACGCCATAGATCGGGGTGATTTCAACCGCGCCGATACCCGCCTTGGCATACGTCTCAAGGTTGTAGGTCAGGTTCGTGCTATCGACCGATGAACCCAACCACCACCAGCGTGTACCTGGCTTGGCGACTTGATTTACTGTTGGCCAATCGACCGATTGTGCCACAACGGCGACCGCGCCGATGGCGACCGCGAGAGTAAGGGAAATACGCTTGTTCATAGTCTAGTTGTATTTGAGGTTATTTCTTCTGTTGCTTCAACTTCTTGGCTCCAGCACCCTGTTCGCCTGGGCTGAGCTTATAGACCTCCGCACCACACAACAGGAAACAGCCGATGCCGAAATCGTCGAAATCGGGAATCTTGTCGTAGAGCGTCGGCTGGCTCTCCTTCGGCTCCTTGCCGGTGCCTTGCTGGAAGCCCAGCATTCCATCATCCTGATGCACAGCATTCTTGACCATCGAGTTCCAGGCCTTGGTAATGACCGGCATATATTCATCGGCCTTCACATAGCCATGACGCACAGCCCAAGCCATACCATAGACGAACATTGACGTACCGGTCACCTCCATGCCGCCGAAGTCCTCTGGATCGTCCAGCGAGCAGTTCCACGTGCCGTCTTCGCGCACGCGGCCCTTCAGCGACTTGAGCATGGACAACAGGTCTTTCTTGTACTGCTTGTAATATGGCGAATTTTCCGGCAGCTCGTCCATCACACGACAAAGTGCAGCCACCACCCAGCCGTTGCCACGGCTCCAGTAGCACTGTTTGCCCTGTGGAGTCTTGTAGGGAGGATTGAAGTCCATATCGCGCCACCAGAGGCCGTCCTTGGCATTCCACAGACCGCCGTCAAACTCGTCGCGCGTGTACATATACATTTCGTGGGCTTTTTTCCAATAGGCCTCGTTGCCCGTCGTCTTGCCCAATTTGGCGAAGACCGGCATACCCATCTGGATGGCGTCAATCCACCACCAGTCCGACTTGTCCGGCGTATTGAGGTACATGTTGCAGTTGGCAATGACATTGGCCAACTTCTCTGACGACGGTGCCAATCGGTACATGTCGATATAGATCTGCGAACAGCAGTAGTTGTCCGCATCACGATCATTCACACTGTTGCGGGGCGACCACTTGTGGAAGTCGCACCATTGGTAAGTATAATCGTAGTAGGCCTGCTTGGGATCAATGCCGTAGAGAGCCAT
>CACZAY010000047.1 GCA_902779265.1 uncultured Bacteroidales bacterium
AAGGAGAACCTCATTACGGCCATCGAGATGGCGGCGGCGCGCGACAAGATTGGCCAACCGATGGTGCCCGAGGTGTGCGTCTATTTCCAGACAAAGCTGTTGCGCGGCAACCGTTCGAAGAAGCTGAGCGCCGAGGAGTTCAACGCCTTCCATTCGCCCAATTATCCTGCATTGGCCGACATAGGCGTCCACATCAGCTACGCGCACCATCACATCCGCTACAACATGCGGACGCAGCACCTCTCGCCCTATTACAATTTCTGCACCGACGTCATCATGCTGAAGCTGTTCCCGGGCATCTCGCAGCATGTGGTCCATGCGATGCTGAACATTGAGGGGCTGAAGGGGGTGGTGCTTGAGACGTTCGGCACGGGCAATGCCACCACGGCGGCCTGGTTCATCGGCGAACTCAAGGATGCCATCGCGCGTGGCATCGTAATCGTGAACGTGACCCAATGTATAGGCGGAACGGTCGAGATGGACATCTACGATACGGGCAACCAGCTGAGCCAGGCGGGGGTGATCGGTTCGGGCGACATGACGACCGAGGCGACCATCACCAAGCTGATGTTCCTGCTGGGCTTGGGCATGAACCAGTCGGAGGTCGAGCAGCACATGCTGCAATCCATCGCCGGCGAATTGACGGAAAGGAAATATGTGTAAGGTTATCAGTCTGGACGAGGTTGCGAGCACCAGCACGTGGCTGCTCGATGCCCTGCGACGGGGAGAGGCATTGGCCGATGGTACGGTCGTGACCGCCGTACGGCAGACGGCAGGGCGCGGGCAGATGGGCAACGTGTGGGAGTCGGCCGAGGGGAAGAACGTCACCTTCTCGATGCTGCTCCGACCCGATTTCATCCTGCCGCGCGAGCAGTTCGTGCTGAGCGAGATGGTGGCTGTCGCGGTGGCCAATGCCCTGCGGTCGTTGCTGCCAGAGGACATGGGCCGTAAGGTCTCCATCAAGTGGCCGAACGATATCTATGTGGCCGACGAGAAGATCTGCGGGATGTTGCTCGAATGCCAGTTGCAGGGCATGAAAATCGCCTACAGCGTGGCGGGCATTGGCCTCAATGTGAACCAGGAACGATGGCTGGGCAACGCGCCCAACCCGACTAGCATGAAGCTTGTCGCAGGGCGTGAGTTCTCGACCGAAAGCGTGCTGTGCGCCGTCGTGGAGCGGATATTGGCCAACTACGACCGTCTGCGTGCGGATGTCACCTTCCGCACGACGGTGCATGACGAGTTCTGCGCGATGCTCTACCGCCGCGACGGGCTGTATCCCTACGTCGATGCGGCCACGGGCGAGGCTTTTCAGGCACGCATCGCCGGTGTCGAGCCGATGGGCCCGCTGCGTCTCATTACGGCCGATGGCGAAGAGCGCACCTACAGCTTCAAGGAGGTCAAGTTCGTGCTGCCCTGCGGGGTGACGAAGGAATAGACCCTCTCCCAATGACCTGCGACCCCCTCCCGACTTACCCCTCGCTAAAGCTCGTCTTCTCGCTGAACGATTATCAATCGTTCTAATCGCTGCGAGGACCCCGAGGGGAGGGGGTCAAAATCAGAAATTTTTAATCGCACAATAAAACATTATGGCACACTATGAAAACATACGCGAGGAATCGCTCAAACTGAAGGTCGCGGCCGACTGGTTCCAGCGGTTCGACTGCACCGACATCATCGGACGCATCGATTTCGCCGTGAAAATACAGCGCGAGGCCAATGCCATTGATTTCGACGACGAGTATCTGCTTTGGGCCGAGGCCAAGCAGCAGCCCACCGACATCTACCGTATGCTGGCGCAGCTCATCGTCACCATCAAGGCCGATGCTTTCCAGCGTGTGCCGCCCCGTTTCGTCGGCTGTTTCGACAACGAGAAGATTGCTTTTGTCGAATATCATGACATCCTCTCCATCTACCAGATAAATGACTTCAACTGGACGCAGACGCCATCGGCCATCGACGAGAAGACCGTCCAGACCGTGCGCCAAGCCATCAATTCCGACAAGGTCTTCGTCTTCGATTTTGAGGCCGATGCCAAGGAACTCAAGAACTTCATCCGCGCCAACTTCTCGCTCAAGGGAGGCCGGTTGCGGCAGATGCTCATCAACAAGAACAACTTCATCTTCGTCTATCAGCGGTGGCGCAGTCTGGTCATGCCCAAGATTGATGCCGACTGGGAACTGCTGAAAAAGGAATATGCCATCTACGACCGCGACTTCTTCCTCGCCGAGCTAAACATCGACGACAACGGGACGGTCGAGATTGCCGACGACAAGGTAGTGAACCACGACTTCTACATCACGTTCCGTGCGACCGACGCGAAACCCTACGAGATGGTGCGCAAGGATGACCTCGGCATCGACATGTCCTACAGGTTCGGGTTCAAGGCCGATGGCTTGCGGCAATACACCGACTTCTGGAAGCGCTACAAGCGTCCGCCGCAGAACGAATATTGGAGCTACATCGTCGAGCGACTTGACTTGCTCGTGCCGCAGGACGTGCGCGAGAGGAAAGGCGCATTCTTTACGCCGCAGATTTGGGTCGAGAAGTCGCAGCAGTACATTGCTGATGAACTTGGTGAGAATTGGCAGGACGAGTACGTCGTGTGGGACTGCTGTGCCGGAACGGGCAACCTCCTGAACGGACTGACCAACAAATACAACATCTTTGCCTCGACGCTCGACCTGCAGGATGTCGATGTGATGCGCGAACGCATCAAGAATGGCGCGAACCTACTGGACAGCCACGTCTTCCAGTTCGATTTTCTGAACGACGATTTCTCGAAATGCCCGCAGGCTTTGCAGGACATCATCAACGACCCCGAAAAACGCAAGAAACTTGTCATTTACATCAATCCACCGTATGCGGAAGCAAGCAATGCACGGACGGTAACGGGGACGGGAGAAAATCGCACAGGATTGTCAAAATCGCGTTTTCAAGAAAAATTTAAAACCCGCCTTGGAAAGGCGGGAAACGAACTCTTCGCTCAATTCTTCGCTCGAGTTGTCGAGGAACTCCCGGCCGCTACGCTTGCAATATTTTCAACTTTGAAAATATTGCAAGCCCCTAATTTCAAGGAGTTCAGAAAATCGTTTCCAGCAGAATTGCGTCGTTTGTTTATGGTTCCTGCAAATACGTTTGATAATGTGAAGGGTGCATTTCCTATTGGTTTCCAGATTTGGAACACGGGAGGAAATGATTTTTTTAAGGAAATCGAGGCCGAAGTGTATGATGCCAATGGCGATTTTGTAGGAAAGAAAAAAGTTTTCTCATATGATAATACGCCTTTTATTATAGAGTGGCTTCGTCAATACTATGATAAACAAGGAGAACGCTTTGCTTATATTCGTTTCTTAGGAACGGACTTTCAGAATAATAATGGTGTTTTTATTACATTAAATCCGTCGGCAAACGATATAAAGCAAGTAAAAGGAAATTGGGTGACAACAAAGAACGTTTTACCGATGTCGATCTATTTCGCGGTTCGACTTTGCATCGAAGCCTCATGGTTCAACGACCGCGACCAATTCCTTTATCCCAACGACGGTTGGAAGACGGACGCAGAATTTCAGACCGATTGTCTTGTTTATACGTTGTTTCATGGGCAGAACCGTATCAGCAGCGAGCACTGCGTGAACCATTGGATTCCCTTCACAGAGGCAGAGGTCGGCGCGCAAGAGAAGTTCGCGAGCCACTTCATGAGCGACTTCCTGCGCGGCAAAATCCGCGTAGCCGGTGCATCGGCCACAAATACACAGACAGAGGGCGATCTGTTCGCCGTAAATGACGACGTTGTAGAGACGTGCCATGGCGCGTCTCCACGGCAGCAAGAGCCATTGGCCATAAAGTTCAGTCCCGAGGCGACTGCCGTGATGGATGCCGGGCGCGAGTTGTGGCGCTACTATCATGCGCAGCCCGTGGCGAGGGAGAGGCCGAATGCGTCGTTCTACGACATCCGCCTGCATTTCCAGGGCACGAAGACCATGGCATCGGGCAAGCAGCAGATGAACCCCGACAGCACGGACGAGACCTATACGCGGCTCATCGGCCACCTGCGTGCCTGCCTCAAGGCATTGGCCAAGAGAATTGAGCCGAAAGTCTATGAATACGGATTCTTGAAAGGGTGAGATATGTCAACCGACGAAAAATACATGCAAGAGGCGCTGAAGGAGGCGCGTGCGGCATTGGCCGAGGGGGAGATTCCCATCGGGGCGGTGGTCGTGTGCCGCGACAGGGTCATTGGCCGTGGTCATAACCTCACCGAGACGCTGCACGACGTGACGGCCCACGCCGAGATGCAGGCCATCACCGCTGCAACCGATTGGCTGGGCGGTAAGTATTTGCAGGACTGCACGTTGTACGTCACGCTGGAGCCGTGTGTGATGTGCGCCGGGGCGTTGGGTTGGAGCCAATGCAGCCGCGTCGTCTATGGTGCGCCCGATCCGCGCCGCGGTTTCCAACTCTATGCGCCACGGGCTCTGCACCCGAAGGCTCAGGTCACGGATGGGGTCTTGGCCGATGAATGTCTCGCCCTGCTACGCGACTTTTTCAAGAAAAAGAGGTAGTCCCCACCCGGGGAGGTAGGAAATAAGGATTAAGAAATAAGAGTTGACAGCCGGATCTTGCCCCTCGGCTAAAGCCTCGTCTTGAGAGTTAGGAAATAAGAAATATGAAATAAGAGTTAGGAAGGATGAAATAAGAGTTGACAACCGGAGCTTGCCCCTCGGCTAAAGCCTCGTCTTCTCGCTGAACAATTATCAATTGTTCTGACCGCTGCGAGGACCCTTTTACCTTGCCCCTCGGCTAAAGCCTCGTCTTCTCGCTGAACGATTATCAATCGTTCTGACCGCTGCGAGGACCCTTTTACTCCCCTTTTACTCCCCTTTTACTCCCTTTCAAAACAGAATACACAATATAAATCCCAACTTAATTTAACAACATGAAAAAAAGCATTTTAATCGGATTGGCCGGCATGACCGCGCTGACCGCATTTGCGCAGGTTCCGCCTACATCGCAGGCCGACAGCGCATGGCTGTTCACCTACGCCACAACCAAGAATGACGGCAAGAACGGCCTGCATTTCGCGTGGAGTACCGACAAATCGACATGGCACGAGATTGGTCCCGAGTGGGCTCCCGTCAAGAGCGACTATGGCGAGTGGGGCCGACAGAAGCGTATGCTCGCCCCGCGTGTAGCCTACAATCCCGCTACGCGACTTTGGGAGGCCGAATGGCGTGTGAACGAGCGCGAAGATGTGTTGGCCTACACCAACAGCGACAACATGGTCATCTGGAAGCCGCAGGATTATTTCGCTACGGCCGATGCTCCGAAGATGGCAGCCGGACCGGACACGATGCGCCTCACGCTCGACTTCGGCGGCGAGGTGGTCGGACAGATGCACCGCGTGGCATGGCCATTGGTCAACAACCTCATCCAGGCCCGCCAGATGCAGTTGCAGAAAGATGCGCAGAACGCCGAACGTGCCGTCGATGACAAGAACGGCCGATTCCGCCATCTGGAGACGCAGACCATCTCGGTCAACGTGAGCGGCGAGGGGCAGAAGGCCATCTCGGACAAGCTCATCGGCATCTTCTTCGAGGATATCAACTACGCGGCCGACGGTGGCCTCTACGCCGAACTGTTGCAGAACCGCGACTTTGAGTACAACGGCAAGGACGCGCGCAACTGGAACTCCAAGACCAGCTGGGAGGCCAAGGGTCTCGACTTCGACATCGCTACGGCCGACCCCATCCACGCCAACAACCCGCACTACGCGGTCCTGAAGGTGGCTTCGGCCGATGGCGCAGAGCTGCGCAACCTCGGTTGGGAGGGCATCGCGCTGAAGCAGGGTGCCAAATACGACTTCTCGCTCTTCGGACGTGTGCCGGAGGGCAAGCAGGGCAAGCTGAAGGTGCAGCTGGTTGCGGCCGATGGCACTGTCGTCGCCGAATCGGCAGTCACCCTGCCCAAGGGCAACGCGTGGCGGAAAGTGTCGTGCGTGCTGAAATCATCGGCCACAACCAACGACGAGACGGGTGACGCATCGCTCGTCATCACGCCATTGGCCACAGGAACCTACCATCTCGACATGGTGTCGCTCTTCCCGCAGGACACCTACAAGGGCCGCAAGAACGGTATGCGCCGCGACATGGCCGAGGCTCTCGAAGCGCTGCATCCGCAGTTCGTCCGCTTCCCCGGCGGATGCGCCAGCCACGGCAACGGCCTCGACAACATCTACCGCTGGAAGAACACCATCGGCCCACTTGAATCGCGCAAGCCCGACTGGAACATCTGGCACTACCACCAGACCGTCGGCCTCGGCTACTACGAGTATTTCCAGCTCTGCGAAGACCTCGGCGCGCGTCCGTTGCCGGTGTTGGCTGCAGGCGTGCCCTGCCAGAACTCGAGCGTGGGCGGCAGCGGCCAGCAGGGCGGCATCCCGATGAACCAGATGGACGAATATGTGCAGGACGTGCTCGACCTCATCGAGTGGGCCAACGGCGATCCGAAGACCTCGAAGTGGGCCAAGATGCGTGCCGACGCAGGCCATCCGAAGCCGTTCAACCTGCAGATGATCGGCATCGGCAATGAAGACCTCATCAGCGACGTCTTCACCGTGCGCTACAAGATGATCTGCAAGGCCGTCAAGGAGAAGTATCCCGACATCGAGGTGGTCGGCACCGTCGGCCCGTGGTGCGAAGGCTCGGACTACGAGTACGGCTGGCGTCTGGCCCGCGAGATGCAGCTTGACTGCGTTGACGAGCACTACTACAACTCGCCGGGCTGGTTCATCAACAATCAGGACTATTACGACCGCTACGCGCGCACCTACAACGGCCGTCCATCGACCAAGGTCTATCTGGGCGAATATGCGAGCCACATCCACGGCCGACGCAACTGCATCGAGACCGCACTGAGCGAGGCATTGTACCTCTGCGCCGTCGAACGCAACGCCGACATCGTCGAGATGACGAGCTACGCGCCGCTCTTCGCCAAGGAGAAGCACACGCAGTGGAACCCCGACATGATCTACTTCAACAACCGCACGCTGTCGCTCACCTCGGGCTATCAGGTGCAGAAGATGTTCGGCCAGAATGCCGGCACGACCTATCTGCCGTCGCGCGTCAGCCTTTCCAACCCGAACAGCAACGCGCGCAAGCGTATCGGCAGCAGCGTTGTGGCCGATGCAGCATCGGGCGACCTCATCCTGAAGTTCGTCAACTACCTGCCCGTCGAGAACAAGGTGGAATACACGCTGCCCGACGGTTATCCGGTTGTGGCCAATGCCGAAGTGCTGACCGGCGAATTGAACGACACGCGCGCCGTGCCTGCTCCGCTTGAAGGCGTCGTGCTCGACGGTACATCGCTCAAGTTCACCGCTCCGGCCTACAGCTTCATCGTGGTGCGTCTGGCAAAGCCATCGGCCAAGAAGAAGTAAAATGACAATACAGGTTTTGGCCGATGGGAAGCAACGCCATTGGCCAAAACCCACATTTATACAAACCTTAAAATTTTAACAAAAACAATGAAAAGAACCTTATTCATCCTTGCTCTGATGTCGTGCGCCGCCGGAATCATGGCGCAGAAACGGAGCTTCTTCCGCGTCGAGGGCGGTTATGCCAATACGCGTATGGTCACGGATATCGAAAACGGACGTCCGTTGCATGGCGGCCAGATTTCCCTTCTGGCCGGTTGCCTGTTGACAGAACGGCTGTATGTCGAGAGTGGCGTCACGGCGATGCTTGCGGCCTATGATTCCCAAGAATCCTATCCGCAGGTGGTCGCTAGAGTTTCTGTGAGAAATTATAATTCTGCATCTGGATACTATGTGTCAGAGAAGACCATTTGGACAGACGTGCATAATCATGAGCAGAAGAAATCCATGTCGGTCGGCATTCCGGTCAACTTCGGCTTGCGGTTCCCATTGGCCGAAAACTTCACCTTGCAGCCCTACCTGGGTGTCGCGCTGAACTATGGCATCCGTGGGAAGTACGAATATCGGACCATCTATGATGACAGATCGTTTCCGTCAACGTACGGGTATAGTGGCTTCCAGGGCAAAATCGAAGAGGGTGCGGTGAATTGGTACACCGGTTCGGGTTCCGATTATGAAGGCTGCGACCGCTTCCGTTTCAGTGGGCAGGCCGGCCTTCAGCTCAGGTGGCAGGACTGGTCGCTGTCGTATCAGTACCAGTGTGACATCTCCCGCATGGAGACGACACTGCATTCGCGCTTCCGCACCAGCACGGTCTCCATCGGCTATTATTTCTGAATCTTTTTGGCCAATGGGAAGCAACGCCATTGGCCAAAACCCACAAAATGAAGAAAAAAACGCCGCCACATGGCCGGAATTGAAAAATTATCGCTATCTTTGTCGCGACGATTCTTAACACACTTAAAAATATAATGCTTATGAAAAAGTTTTTCCTCGTGGCAGCCGTCGCTCTGATGGGTCTTGCCGCACAAGCTCAGGAACGTTTCAGCCGCGAAATGCCGTGCAAGAACGACTTCAATCAGGTGATTGCAACCAAGATGGGCACCATCTGCCTGCCCTATGACGCCGAGCCGCAGGACTGCTCCGTCTATCGTCTGGTTTCGGCTTCGGCCCATGAGTGGATTTTCCAGCAGGTGCTTGAGATGAAGGCCAATACGCCTTACGTATTCGTGGTCGAGAACAACACCACGCTCCAGGCCAACTTCATCCAGAAGGGCGAGACCATTGCTGCCGATGCTCCTGTGGGCGAGGCTGCCGGTGTGGACGGCGCCTTTGTCGGTACGTACAAGCAGCACGTCCTGCGCGGCGAGAAGATGTATTTCCTCTCGTATGACAAGGTCAACTACAACAACGGCAAGCCCATCATCGCATCGCCCAACCGCGCCTATTTCCGCGCCGACGTGATGCCTGAAGGTGAGACATTGGCCGATGACGTGAAACTCACTTTCCTTCCTGCCCAGGAGCGTGTGAAGGGTGAGGCCAATGCAGCTGTCGAGCGCAATGCCGAGGTGAACCGCCTGCACATCGGCCTCAAGCAGGGCCAGTACAACATCAACGGCCGGAAGACGGTGGTCAAGTGAAGGTTTTTGTGCCTGCAATTTGATTTTGCGAAAGTGAAAGTGTAATATTTGCTTTCATTTTGCAAGTAAATTCTACAAAAAATAGCAAAAAGTGAAGAAAAATTCTAATTTCTTCACTTTTTGTTTGTTTTTAAAAGTTCGTCGCTGTATCTTTGCACCGCTTTTTGTTGAAAAGAGTGCAAAAAGAAAGCCATTGGCCAAGAAAGATGACAAAAAGAAAGTCATTGGCCAAGAATATGAAACTTTTTAAATCAATACGTAGAATATGTGTGGTATTGTAGGTGTTTTCAACCTGAAACCTGGAGAGTCGGCCGAACTGCGTCCGCAGATGTTGCAAATGAGCAAGCGCATCCGTCATCGCGGGCCGGACTGGAGCGGTATCTATAGCGGCGAGCGGGCCATCCTGTGCCACGAGCGCCTGTCGATTGTCGATCCCATCTCGGGCGGTCAGCCGCTGTATAACAAGGAACATAGCCTCGTGTTGGCCGTCAACGGCGAAATCTACAACCACAAGCTGTTCCGCGAGCAGCTGAAGGACGAATACGAGTTCCAGACCGGCTCGGACTGTGAGGTCATCCTGGCGCTGTATCAGAAATATGGCACGCAGTTCATCGACAAGCTGAACGGAATCTTCGCCTTCGCGCTCTACGACATCGAGAAGGATGTCTATCTCATCGCGCGCGACCACATCGGCGTCATTCCGCTCTACTACGGCTACGATGTGCAGCATCGGCTCTACGTGGCGAGCGAGCTGAAGGCGCTCGAGGGCTACTGCTCGGTCATCAAGTGTTTCCCTCCCGGCAAGTACATCTACAGTCCGAAGGGCGACGTGCTCCAGACGTGGTACGAACGCGACTGGATGGACTACGCCAATGTGAAGGACAATGTCTCGTCGGTCGAGGCGGTGCGGGAGGCATTGGCCAATGCCGTTGACCGTCAGTTGATGGCCGATGTGCCTTACGGCGTCCTCCTGAGCGGCGGGTTGGACTCGTCAGTCATCTCGGCATTGGCCCAGAGCATCAACAAGTTGCACTTCGAGAACCAGGACCACGTCGGATGGACGCCGCGCCTGCATTCCTTTGCCGTGGGACTGAAGGGTGCGCCCGACCTCGTCGCTGCGCGCAAGGTGGCGGACTACATCGGCACCATCCATCACGAAATCAACTACACCGTCCAGGAGGGTCTCGACGCCGTGCGTGACGTGATCTACTATCTGGAGACCTACGACGTGACCACCGTGCGCGCCTCGACGCCCATGTACCTGCTGGCGCGTGTCATCAAGTCGATGGGCATCAAGATGGTCCTGTCGGGCGAGGGGGCCGATGAGATTTTCGGCGGCTACCTCTATTTCCACAAGGCGCCATCGGCCGAGGAATTCCACAAGGAGACCGTCCGCAAGCTTTCGAAACTCTATCTCTACGACTGCCTGCGCGCCAACAAGGCCCTTTCGGCCTGGGGCGTTGAGGGTCGTGTGCCCTTCCTCGACAAGGAGTTTATGGACGTCGCCATGCGTCTCAATCCGGCCGACAAGATGTGTGGGGCATTGGCCAATGAATCTCCCCTGCGCAAGGAGGGAACCATCGGCAATCCGGAAACCTATCGGATGGAGAAGTGGATTGTGCGTCAGGCCTTTGCCGATGTCGTTCCGCCCGAAATCGCATGGCGACAGAAGGAGCAGTTCAGCGACGGTGTGGGCTACAGCTGGATTGACACGCTCAAGCGCATCACGGCCGAGCGCGTCTCCGACCAGATGATGGAGGAGGCAGCCGACCGTTTCCCCGTCAACACGCCGATGAACAAGGAGGAATACTACTACCGTGCCATCTTCGAACAGCATTTCCCGTCGAATACCGCTGCGCGCACCGTGCCGCACGAGGCCAGCGTGGCCTGCTCGACGGCCATCGCGCTCGAATGGGACGCCGCCTGGAAGACGATGAACGAGCCTTCGGGGCGCGCCGTGGGCGGTGTGCATGAAAAGGCGTATTGAAATCCAGCGGGCTCCACTCGACAAGAGTGGAGCCCGCTGGATTTCAAGTTATTAGTTATTAGTTATCAGTTATTGTTGGCCGACATCTTTCACTTTCCCAACAGGCTGTTTACCTGTTCAATCACCGAATGCGTCTCGTCGTTCCAGATAACGGCATTGGCCAACCTGATTTTCTCCTCCTGCGGCATCTGGCTGTTGATGCGTTCCAGGATTTTTTCGCGCGGCGCGTTGTCGCGGGCCATGGCGCGTGAGATGCGCAGTTCGAGTGGCGCTGCGACGCACCAGACCTGTTGGGCCTCAATCAATTGGCCGAACCCCGACTCGTAATAGATGGCCGTCTCGACGAAAAAAGTTTTGTCTTGGCCAATGGCGTTGCGCCGCCGCACGATGTCGCGCGCCACGGCTGGATGGACGATGGCGTTCATCTGGGCCAATCGGCCGCGGTCGTTGAAGATGCGGGTGGCGAGATAGGTGCGGTTCAGCGAGCCATCGGCCATGAAGGTCTCCTGCCCGAAGGCGTTGGCCAATGCATCCCGTAGCTCCGGGTCATCGGCCATCAACCGACGGGCCTCGCGGTCGCAGTCATAGACGCTGTAGCCCATCACGCGCAACAACTGGCTCACTACGGACTTTCCGCAGCCGATGCCGCCTGTAATCACTGTCATTCTTCGATGGTGTATTCAACCCCTTGGGCCGAAAGCTGGAAGTTATAGACCTCGGTGCTGTTCAGCGGGGTGTAGATGTCGATGGGGAGGAACTGCCGGTCGGGGCGTGCCTTGATGCTGTCGTATGAGACCGAGAGCTCGAAATCCTCTTTGCTGAATTGGCTGTAGTGGTCGTAGTTGGCCAAACAGCGCAGGTTGACCTGTCGTGGGAAGAGGATGAGACGCTTGCCGGCGGGAACATCCTTGGCCACAATGTCGATGTCGTTGAATTCGCGCGTGACATACTGGATGACCGGCACGGTGACCTCGACCGAGTCCGGAGTGGCCTTGACGCCGACGCCCAGTTCCATGCCCACCATCTGCCGCAGGGTATCAGTGAGGCCAATGGCGCGCAGCGGCCGTGCGTGTACCTGCCTCAGCGTGTCGAGGATGTTGCGCGGCGCATAGACCAGCACCGAGTCCGGCCGGATTTCCGGCGCAAAGTCGCGGTAGTTGCCTTCGGTCGTGACATCGGCCAATAACCTTACGGGAACTTTCTTCCCTTCGGTTAGGGCGTAGCGCGCATCAATCAGCGCGGGCGACATGGCGGTAATCTGGGTGGTCGATGACAGCTCGTTGAGCAGCAGCGACTGGAGCTCTGCGCCCGAGATGCGGAAGTTGCCCGCCACATCGGCATAGCGGTTGAAATCGACCGTCAGGCTGCGGAAGCTGCTTCCCTTGCCGTAGTCGATGAGGTGGATGTTGTTGTCGTAGAGCGTCACGCGGAGCGTCGCCGGAATGTGGGTCGTGAAGACCGCGCCGGCAGGCATGTTCTCGATGTGGAGCGCCACTTCGTAGGTCGCGTCATGCTCCTCCTGAGCGCTGCGTACACCCCAGAAGATGGCCGATACGGCCAGAAAAATCGAAAAGGTCACGACATCCCGCCTATGCACGATAGGTGAGTTGTTCGTGGCCTTTTTTATGAACTCGGGCAATCTCATTATTGATTTTATAATGAATAATTTATAATTGGAAATTGCCGTTTCACGCGCGGGAACGACTGTCTGTTATTTCCCCTGCGAGGCGTTCAGGTCGTTCAGGTCCTTGAAGACGCAGTCCTTGCTGACCTCGATGCGGGTCTGGTAGTCCGGCTTCAGTTTGATGACGAACGAGGTGACGACGGTGTTGCCCTTGGCGTCGGTGGCGGTGTTCACACTGTCAATCTTGCCGTACATACCGCCATTGGTGATGACGTTGTCGCCCTCTTTCATGTTCTTGCGTTCCTCTTCAATCTTCTTCTGCTGTTGCTTCTGTGGGCGAATCATGAAGAAGTAGAACACTACGATGATACCGATGATGAAAATCAGGTTCATCATGCCGGGATTGGTGCCGCCTTCTACTGCGCCAGCCTCGGCCTCAGCCTGCAAAAAAATCGTGTTAAGCATTTTCTTATTGTTTTAAATGGTTGATGTTTTGTTCCGGGTTTTCGTGGCCGATGCATTGGCCATAACCGCCAGACCTCACTTGAAGATGAGACCCTCCTGCTTCCAGCCCTTGACAATCTTGTCGACGATGCCGTTGACGAAACGTGGGCTGTCCGGTGCGCAATAGATTTTGGCCAATTCGATGTACTCGTTCATCGAGATGTTTAGCGCGATGTCGGGGAAGTTGCGGATTTCGGCCAATGCGCATACCATAATCACCTTGTCCATCATCGGCATACGGTCGATGTGCCAGTTCCAGGCCTGCTGGTCCACCAGCAGGAGATACTCGTGGGCGTGCTCCATCGTGATGTGGAACAGGTCGCGAGCGAACGTCTGGTCTTCGTTCCGCTCGAACATCTGGGCCAGCTTGATGCTTTCGGCCGATGGGTCCATCTGCTTGATTGAGCGCACCACGAACTGCGTCACCGTCGTCAGGTCATCGTTCCAATAGAGGCAGCGTTCCTCCAGCGTCGCATCGAGCATGTCGTTGCGCGTAATGACCTCGGCAAAGATGTCCTTCCACAATTCCTTCTCCTGTTCCAGTGACGGCGTTTCGCGCTGGGTCATGAATTCCTGATAGGCCGGCAGCTTCTCGATCTGCTCCAGCAGGTTGCGGTACAGCTCCGTGTCGAAGTCGCTCATCAGCTCATGCTCGGCCACATAGTCCATCACACCGCTCTTCTCCACGATGCACTTGGCGATCTGGCTGTTCACGAAGCGGACGTTGGGGAACTGCTCCTCGCGCGTCGGCATGAACTTCTTGCGCGCGTTCTCGATCTGCTGACGGCGGTAGTCGGTCAGCTTCACCACGAGGGCCAACAAGTAATTGTAGAGTTTGTAGCTTGCTTCAATGGACTGGGCCATCTCCTCATCACTGTTCATCTGGTTCAGGCTGCCTTGCATATAAGCATATACCAACTGGACGGTCTTAATTCGGATTAAAAGTCTGTTGATCATAATTTCTTGCACAAATTTGGCGCGAAGATAGTCATTTTTTTCGATTCGGCCAAATTTGGTCGATGAGAATCGGCCGCTTGTCGCGCAAAGCAAAGTGTTTTGCCATGCAGGGAAAGAAATCGGGCGTGGCAGAAGCTCCTTTGTGCTCATTTTTGTGGTGTTGGCCAATGGCGTAGCGGACTGTCCCATGGCTCTTTCCTCGGTTTGCTATTAGGCGAGTAAGAGGTTGATATTTTCGGGCTTGGTTCGAACATGAATATTGCTTTCTTAGACTGTGCCATTGGCCACAAACCGCAGTCTGTTATCGTAGCTGTGAAGAGGTTCGTATTCGATGATGTGTCCCCTCAGACGGATGCGTATGGCTGACTGGATGATTTTGCTATGCTTATGTTATGCCCATTTAGAGAACTTCTAAAATAGAACCTTTTAACTTAAAATATGGTAAATAGCGTCTATAGTTGAAAAAAACATCAAAAACATTGATCGTTTCAGATTTAATTTGTATCTTTGTATCGCCTTGTTGAAAACTTATTTGTTTTTGGGGCTTTAGTGGCACAAAGATAAGTGAAATTCATGACAAGACAACAGCCTGGGCAACAGATAATTGCTTGGATTGTTATAAAATGCCTCAAAACAGGAGACTGCGGACTTCCTATATTCGTAGTGACAAATTTTTGAGTTTTTATTGCAATAGAATTGAAATCAGCCATGAATACAAAGATAGGAGTTATTATTGCGACTTCGATGTCTCGAAATGATAGTTTGTTTAATCTTTCTTTGAAATCAGTCTTGCTGCAAACGCAAGAACCAGATTGTATAGTCATAGTTGATGATAATAATGAGGAAAGAGTCTCACAAGAAATAAAAAACAGAATAGGTCAACTCGCCAATCCCAACGTCTTTTATCTCAAGAACATCAGAACTAAAAATATGTCTGGAACTGGCGCTTGGAACACAGGAATTGACTTTTTGAAAAACATGATTGGAACTGGGGGATATGTGGCAATCTTGGATGATGATGACAGTTGGGACTTGAACTATTTGGAAAGCATACGCAATAAAATGGCGGAGTGCGCAGAAGCAGTAGCTGTCTTTGCCTATTTGAAACGTTCCGAATGTCCTAAAATTTCTGCTTTTACGAAAGATGATTTAACCATAAAAAGGTTCTTGTATGGAGATCCGGGTATTCAAGGCAGTAATATGTGTTTTCGTATGGATGCATTATTGGCTATCAATGGATTCGATGAACAATTGGCCAGTTGCACCGATAGAGATTTGATGATAAGGTTTCTGAAGGCATTTGGTAATGAGCGAATTGCCATCATCGAGAAGAAACTCGTGAATTATTTTTCCCACGAAGATACGGTGACGAATAATTATGAAAAAAAGGAAAAAGGATTGGATGCGTTCTATAGAAAACATATCAGATTGTTTGACGCAGAAACATTAGAGGAATCATTACGTCGAGCGGAAACGTTATTTAAGTATCCTAATTCCGAAGAGATAAGGCATTTGTTCCAGTTGTCAAAACGGCATATTGCCGTAGGAATTGCTGTCCATAACAATAAATCTACTGTTCGGAGATGTTTGAATTCTGTTTTGAGGCAAAAGAACTTGAAACGGTCTTTGTCGGTCGTTATTGCCGACGACAATTCTACGGATGATTGGATGGAAGAAATCCATGATTTGTTGCCAGATGAAAGGGTTCAAATTGTCCATTTGACAAACAATAATGTCGTCGAAACTCGCAATAATATTAATTACTTTATCAAGA
>CACZAY010000048.1:0-5606 GCA_902779265.1 uncultured Bacteroidales bacterium
CATGAAGTTCGGTTCGCTCTTCGACGCTACCCAGACCATGGTTAGCAAGATCGATGACGACACCTATCAGGTACAGGTTGTTTCTTGGTACGACAACGAGAACAGCTACACCTCACAGATGGTTCGTACTATCAAGTACTTCTCAGAGATTAAGTAATCTTGTCTCGAAGAGATATTTTAAGGGCTACAGATTTTCTGTAGTCCTTTTTTCGTGTTGATTCCTTTTGGATAAGAAAAATAATTTGTATATTTGCGGCACTTTTCCCATCCGTGAAACCAGCAATCCGTGAAACTATCCCATGCCCGACAAACTTTCTCCCGAACAGCGTCACAAGTGCATGAGCCACATCCGAGGCAAGGACACACGACCCGAGATGATTGTGCGACGCTACCTGTTCGCGCATGGCTACCGCTACCGCCTGCATGAGATGCGTCTGCCCGGCACGCCCGACATCGTGATGCGCCGGTTGCACACGGTCATCATGGTGAACGGCTGTTTCTGGCATGGGCATGAGGGTTGCCGATACTTCGTCCTGCCGCGCACGAATACCGACTTCTGGCGGGCAAAAATCGAGCGAAACAAGGCGCGCGATGCCGAACAGCGCACCGAGTTGCGTGCCAAAGGATGGAACGTCATCCAGATTTGGGAGTGCGAGCTGAAACCCTCCGTCCGGCAGGCGACGTTGCAGCGTCTGACCTACACGCTGAGCCGCATCGAGTTGGGAATCATTGGCCGTAAAAAGCCGAAAACGTACGACTTTGGGGAAGGTGAGCCGCCGATGCGCATGGTGGCCGATGAGAGTCGTGAACCGAATTTGTAAACGATTGAATAGCAGTAGTATGAGTGAAAATCTGATTATTGACCAATCGGCATCCAAGGCCGAGAAATATGCCACTTTGTTGCCGCAGATTGAGGCCGTCGTCGGTGCCGAGTCTGATTTGATAGCCAATATGGCCAATGTCGCCAGCATGATACACGAGACGTTCCACTTCTGGTGGACGGGCTTCTATCGCGTCATCGGCGAGCAGCTCGTCTTGGGGCCGTTTCAAGGGCCAATGGCCTGTACGCGCATCCGTCGTGGGCGCGGAGTGTGCGGCACGGCGTGGGAGCAGGGCGAGACCGTCGTTGTGCCCGATGTGGAGCAATTTCCCGGCCATATTGCCTGTAGCAGTGCTTCGCGTAGCGAGATTGTCGTCCCCATCAAGGTGAACGGCGAGGTCGTCGCGGTGCTCGACATCGACAGCGAACGGTACAGCACTTTTGACGACACCGACCGACTCTGGCTGGAAAAGGTGGCTGCGGTGTTGGCCAATGTGTGGCGATGAAAAAGGAAAAAGACATCGGCCGCAATACGATTTCGGAAATGACGATTCCGTGCGTATTGCGGCCGATTTTTGTGTAATCAGACTGACGACTTATTTCTTCCCAGTCATCTTTTCGAGCAGGTTGGCCAATGCCTCAAGCTCGCGCGGGCTAGCGTTGACGTCGAGCACCGTGCCGTCGCGGTCGATGAGTCGGTAGCTGGGGAAACTATGGATATCCAAGAAATTTTCGATGGCCGATTGCTGTTCGGCCGGCAGGTTGTAGTGAACCACGTTGTCGCCCAGAACATCGTACTCTTTGATGACGTTTTTCCACGATTGGTCGGAGCTGCGGTTGGCCAGATAGAGATAGACCAAATCGAACTTCTTGAGCCGCTCAAATTCCTCTTTCGAGTGCGAAAGTGCCTCCTTGCACGGGTTGCACCATGTGCCCCACACGTCGAGCAGAATCAGTCTGCCCTTGTATGGCTCGATGATTTTGCGCAGTATTTTTTCGCCGTCGGACATGTTGGCAACATCGTCGGCCGACTTCAAGCTTGGCGACTTTGAAATGTCGCGTTGCATCAGGGCAACGTATTTGTCGTTCAACTGTTTGACTTCGGCCAATGCCGATGGCAGCTTGATTTCCCGTTCGACGAAGGCCATTTGAACGGAGTCGAGCGGCTGGCGGCTCCAGTTGATGCGGTTCCAGAACAGCCGTGCGTAAAGAATGTCGCGTAGCGAAGGCTCCGTTTCCAGCGAGTCGATGACCGAGATATCTTGATAGTGGAACAACATCGGCTTTTCAAGTTCGAGAATTCGCTTTACATCGTCGCGTCCGGTGATTTCGTTGTACATCATTACAAAATCCCTGCTTGCGATGCTTTTCAAAAACTTCTTCTCTTCCTCATCGTCTGTGATTGGCAAAATGCTGTCTTTGTAAAGCTTGCTGCACGGCAACGGCGCAAGGCGTATGCTTCCATAGTCTTGCTTGACGATGTCATACGCCCATTGTCCAGTCGGACGTAATATTTTTCCTTGACCAGTTCGCTGATATAATTGCGCAAAAACCACGAATAGTCGCGATAAAGTGTGTATGGTTTTTCGGGTTTCTCCCAAAACTCCTTGTGCAGATATGACAGGAATTCATTCGGAGTTTTGCTTCTCGCGTTCAATGCCGTTGAAAGGCTTTCGGCTTGTCGCGCATGGAAAGCCCCTGTCATATAGTCGATGTAGCGTTGCGAAAGGTTGGGGTGTTGGCCGATGCGCTCCTGCAATTCAGCCAATTCTGTGTTGCGGATGCTGTCAGACCGTGGGATGAGGTTCATGATGTCGGCCTCCGACATTTTGTCGCGACTCTTGAAGATTTCGCTGCGCAGGGACGTCTTGCTGTAGCTTGTTCCATGCGTGAGCATCTCGTTCTGGAATCGAGCATCGTCGCCCATCCAGAGTTTCACATTGGCCGCAACATCGTACAGATAGAAATAGGTCTTGCCCGGTTCGAGGATGTTGAATTGGCGACGGCCGGCAATCCAGTCGATATAGGCTTCCGATGTGTTCAGAATCGGTATTTTCAGGGTGAACCGACCCAATGAATCCATCTGTGTGGTGAATGTCGTGCCTCGGACGTTAATCAGCTCATAGATTTCGACCGAAAACTCTCTCGAATGGTTGAACGATTTCCCTTTGTCCCATGTCTTCTGCGGCATGTCCTTCAGCCACCCGACGATGGTCACGCTGTCGGTCTTGTCGTAGCCGCTATCGACGAAGCCGTGTCGTGTGTCCTTGGTTGGATAGTCGGGCAACGTCTTTTCAGTGATTGGACTGCATTTGACTGCTTTTTCATGGCCGATGGCAATTGTGCGCTGGCCTTTTTTCATTTTTCCGATGCTGACGACAGTGCCGTCGCTGAGGGTGAGCGTGTAGGCATCGTTGGCCTCGGTCCGGCTCATAATGTCGAGCACGCGGCATTGGTAGATGACCTGATTTTCAGCGATTCCAATGAGCCAGTCTCCTGTCGCGTCGTCGCGCCAATAGGTGTTGGCGATGCCTTGTGGCAACCAGTCTTTCGGCCGGATGTTCAGGCAATAGCGGCTGCCCGGAATGAAGAAGTCGAGCTTTTCGGTCGCATCTGGCATCGGGTCGAACGTCATCACGAAACTGAACGTGTCGGCCGTCAGCTCATAATCCTCGTTCAACGGCATTCCGTCAACTTTGCGGATGACAAATTCCGTCCCGTTTGCTTTGAGCATGGTCGATGCCGGAAGCTTGAATTTCTTCCCTTTCTCGTAGTCCATGTGCATGGTCACCTCGGTGCGGTCTTGTGCGAGCACTACGCGGGTCGGCCACATGATTGACGTGTTTGTGAAGCCTCTTGCAGGCTCGTTCCACACAACTTCTTGATTGTTCGCATTGCACGTCATCGCTGTGATGGCGAGCAGTGTTGATAAGATTTTTTTGATTTTCATGGGTGTTTTTGTTTTGGGGTGTGTTTGTCTTTCGTTTTTGTCGCTACGTGATTTTCATGGCCGATGCTTTGTCTTATTAAGGCCGATGAGTCTCTTCCTCACTGCCAATGCCGCTCTCCAAACCCACTCGCACGACGTGATGGCGGCCACGACGACGGTGCGCAGTTCGGGACGGGCGTGCCAGCGGTGGGCGCAGCGTCGGGCCTGTTCGCGCAGGTCGGGACGGTGGGCGCGGAAGGCGTGCATCATCAGGGCATAGACGCGGTAGGCGTAGTAGCGGCGCAGGCGGTCGTCGTCGGCAATTCGGAGCGCCATTTGCAGGTCGTGGCCAAGCTGGGTGACGCGCCACACGAAGTCGAATTGGCGCACGTCATCGCGCGTTTTCGATACGGAACGGCCGGTCGAATAGTTGAGCGTCACGGTGTCGAGATAGGCGAATTTCCCTTCGTGCGACAGGAATGCCACAAGCTGCAAATCCTCGCACGGATAGGCTGGATGGCGGAAAAACGGCGTGCGGCTCGCGTAGCAGCGGCGGAAGGCGTCGTTGCGGTACATCGCGGTGCAGAGGTGGACGACGGGGCGGCTCAGCTGCATGATTATGTCCGATGTGAGCTGTCGGCCGTCGGTGATGCCGCGCGGCATCGTGTACCATGGTGATGGCGAAAGTTGGCCGTCATCTTCATTGCGCAGGCGGTAGTCGGTGTGGACGAGGACGACGTCGGGATGCTCCTCCAGCACGTGCAGTTCACGTTCCAGCTTGTAGGGGTCGCACCATTCGTCGTCGCCCGCGAGGTCGGCAATGTACTTGCCACGGGCGCGTAGCAGGCAGTCGAAATAGTTGTCGCGCACGCCCTTGTTGGCCAGATTGCGCACGTAGCGGATACAGTCGGGGTGCAAATCCGCGTAGCGGCGGCAGATGTCGCCTGTGCCATCGGTCGAGCAGTCGTCGCCGATGATGATTTCCATTGGCCACGAACAGTTTTGACGCAGGATGCTGTCGAGCGCGCGTGCGATGGTCGCCTCCTGGTTGTAGGTGCAGACCACGACCGATATTTTGTCTTCGAATGTCATAGGGCGATGATTTCCTTGTCGGCAAAGGCCAACGGGCCGAGCTGGCGGTCTTCTTTGAGCACGATGGCGATGCCGCGATGCGGGTTCAGACAGGCGGCGAACTTGCCGAGCGAGCCTTTCGACGTGATGTGATGGCTGCAACGGCTCATGAGCAGCAGGTCGTAGTATCCATGCTCGGCACCATTTTCAACGACTTGATGGTCAATTTCGTCGGCCAATGAAACAAGTATCTCGCGGCGCACGTAGTCCATGTCGTCCGAGAAGAAATAGAACTTCGGGTGATGCAGCCGTGCCTCCAGCATTCGGATGGCCTGCGTGAAGTATTCGACTGTGGCGGGATAGCCGTATGCCTCGGTGTATTTGGCCAAGTCGCCGCGTCGGATGTGGACGGCCACGGCGTTGTCGGGAATGGCATCGTAGATGGCGCGGTTGGCCATGTCGAGCACCATCGCGTCGGGCTGGAACAGCTCCTGATAGTCGGCATACATCTGCTGCACATCGGGGTAGTAGCCGCCCAGAAAAACGGGTGGACGCTGGTCAAGCCATTCGGCCGTGGTCTCGTTAGGATAATGTCCCGTGTGGCGGAAACATCGGCGATAAAGGCTTCTTTTCCAACGCGGTACGGACATGAAGGCAAGGCGCGGAAAGGCTTTCAGAAGGTCGAAATTGCGCACCTGTCGGCCGTCCATGTCGCGTCCGTAGCCGTAGAATGAGAGGTCGTAGCGGATGGCGTGTCCGCGTTGGGCGAGCAGTCGCCCCATGAGG
>CACZAY010000048.1:5624-24639 GCA_902779265.1 uncultured Bacteroidales bacterium
TCCGTCGATGTTGACCAGAATGACCGGTTTCGCGAGCCGCATTCGAACGGCCAGCAAGTAAAGTTTTTTCAATAGTTTATTCATGGAATATTTCTTTAGGTTTTGAGGTTATGAGGTTGTAAGGTTATGAGTTTTTGAGGCCGGAATACCTTATAACCTTACAAGCGAAGCGACCTTACAACCTCAAAACCTTACACTCTGTATTTCAGTTTTGCCACTATCAGAGCGACGCAGGTGTCGATGAAAATCGAGACCGTGAGGCCAATGCCGGCACCGTTCAGTCCGAACAAGGTGTAGCCCGAAGTGACGCAGATGAAAAGTCCCAGATAGCTGAAGAATTCCAGCGTCATGAACAGGCGGCTATGTCCGGCAGCAAGCGGAATGTAGGCCAATGGTGTGTAAACCGCTCTGAAAATCAGTCCGATAGAGGCGTAGCGCGCCATCTGTTCCGCGTCCATGAACTCTTCGGAATTGAGCAGCGGCAACAGCCACGGCAATAGTGCGTAGATGGCGATTGTGAAGGGTATGGCCAATGCCAATGAGAAGCGGATCTGACGCCAGACGGCCAACCGACGCTGCTCGATGTTGTCGAACACGCCCGTCAGTCGTGGGAAGAAATCGTTGTCGAGCGAGGCGAAGATGATGCTGCCATAGGTCACCGCAATCGCGTAGCCCGCAGCGTACAGCCCGACCTCGTTCAGACCCGTCTCGCCGCCGCCGGCCTGATTGTTCAGGATGTAGCGGATGGCCAATTGCGTTCCGTGGCTCACCAGATTGGTCAAGACGAAAGCCAGTCCGATGCGCATCATCGGCACTCCGTTGCGCAGGAAGATGCGTTCGAAACAGAACTTCGGTTTGTGGTTGCGGTAGGAGTAGGCCGATGTGGCAATTACCTGCGCCAGCGAGAGGCAGACCAGGGCCGGAAGCACGCCGGATATGCCCATAAACTGATAGAACGGCCACGTCACGATGACGCCCAACACCACATTCATCACCGAGACCGTGGCCAATGCCTTTAGCCGACGTGTCGCCTTCAGGATGGTCAGTTCGCCGCAGGTGATGGTGCTGAAACCGACAGCCGGAGCCAGCAGCATACAGCCCAGCGCGTGGTCGAAGTCCTCGAAGGCGAGCCACGAAATCGGCTGTGCCAGAAAGAGGCATATCATCGAACCCAAAGCTGCGAAAATCAGAATCCACGAACGTAGCAGCGAGATGCGGTCGGAAATCTCATTGGCCACAACCTTTTTCCGCTGGGCATCGGCCTCGTTGTTGAATTCCTCGACCTTCTGCGAGATGCCGCGTATGCCGGCGATGTCCATGCCGCAGTTGGTGGTCGAGTGGATCAGCTCGCGCGTCTCGTTGTAGATGGCGTTCAGTCCGATGCCAACGGGACCCAGCAGCTCGGACGCAATTTTGTTGCGCACCATGTTGAGCACGATGTTCAGTCCGTGCACTCCGGTGAAGAGTCCCGTCACCCGAATCAGGTTCTTATAGTTGTTGATGTTGAATAATTTCACTTTCTTTCTTCGATTTTATGGCCAATGTCACAGCCGTCTCGTCACTTCGCCGATCATGTGGTCCTTCCACGGCTTGAAGTCGCCCGCAAGGATGTGCTGACGAGCCTCGCCCACGAGCCAGAGGTAGAACGCGAGGTTGTGGATTGACGCGATTTGCAGTGCCAGATACTCCTCGGCGTGGAAGAGGTGGCGCAAGTAAGCCTTCGAGTGGATTCTGTCCAATGAGCATGGGCCGTCCTCCTGAATCGGCGAATGGTCGTGCGCCCACTTGGCATTCTTCATGTTCATGATGCCGTGACTCGTGAAGAGCATTCCGTTGCGTGCGTTGCGCGTCGGCATCACGCAGTCGAACATATCGACACCGCGTTCGATGCCCTCCAGAATGTTGGCCGGAGTGCCGACACCCATCAGGTAGCGCGGACGGTCTTTGGGCAGAATCTCGTTGACCACCTCAATCATCTCGTACATCTTTTCGGTCGGTTCGCCCACGGCAAGTCCGCCGATGGCATTACCCTCGACGTCCATCGCAGCAATTTTTTCGGCGGCACGGCGGCGCAGGTCGGGGTAGGTGCAGCCCTGAACGATGGGGAACAGCGCCTGATGGTAGCCGTACATGCCGTTGCCCAGCTCGTCTTCCGTCTCCTTGTAGCGCTTGAAGCATCGATCGAGCCATCGTTCGGTCAGGTCGAGGCTTTTTTTCGCGTAGTTGAAGTCGCTGTCGCCCGGAGGACATTCGTCGAACGCCATCATGATGTCGGCGCCGATGATTCGCTCTATCTCCATGACGCGCTCGGGCGTGAACAGATGCTTCGAACCGTCGATGTGGCTGCGGAAGGTGCAGCCCTCTTCGGTCAGTTTGCGGTTTTCGGCCAATGAGAATACCTGAAAGCCGCCCGAATCGGTCAGAATCGGCCTGTCCCACGAGTTGAACTTGTGCAGACCGCCGGCCTCCTGCAACACGTCAAGTCCGGGCCGCAGGTAGAGGTGATAGGTGTTGCCAAGGATGATTTGCGCCTTCACTTCATTGCGCAATTCGCTGAAATGCAGACACTTCACCGAACCGACCGTGCCGACGGGCATGAAGATCGGAGTCTGTATCGTGCCGTGGTCGGTCTGGATTTCTCCGGCGCGCGCCCACGAGTTCGTATCTGTTGCTTGTAGTTTGAACGTCATTTTCTGTTGGCTGTTTCGCGGTTGGCCTTAACCACGAGATAAACATAATAGATGAGGCCAATCAGCACCACGCCGCCGATGGCATATTTCACGTAGTCGCTGTAGTGCTGCACTTGTGCGATGAGTACGTCTTCGGGAATGGTGTGGCCGAAAAATGCGCCAAGTCCGACCAGAACGCTGTTCCACAATCCTGCGCCCAATGCGGTGAACACCAGGAACTTGGCCATATTCATCCGAGCCAGACCTGCTGGAATCGAAATCAGCTGGCGGATGGCCGG
Organism: uncultured Bacteroidales bacterium; assembly: GCA_902779265.1. Lineage (GTDB taxonomy): Bacteria > Bacteroidota > Bacteroidia > Bacteroidales > UBA3663 > Liminaster. The sequence goes on from CACZAY010000048.1 coordinate 8,593, forward strand.
AATCAGTCGGCCGAAGAAGGTGCCCACTGCGCCATGTTCGGCAAAATATGCCTCGGCCTTCTCGACACCCGGACGGTCGATGAGCAGCAGGTGGCTCAGCTTCGTGTCGGCGAACTTATGGACGATGGGACGGCCGAGCCACAGGGCCAGAAAGTAGTTGACCAATGCGCCGATGATGGCTCCCAACGTCATGATGATTTCAGACGGGAAGGGGATGAACGAACTCTCGATGGCCATGAAAAGTGTCACTGTGCCGTAGTTCAGGTTGTCTGCAATCCAAATGTATAATTCTTCCATGATTTTTAGTGTAAATGGATGTGTTTCATTGGCCAATGTCTTTCTCCTCTCCGCATGTCGGACTGGATCCATTGGCCATCATTCTTCCGCTTCTTTGGCTGCCTCCTCGTCACCGATGCCGAGGAAATAGTCGCGGATGATGTTTCGGAATTCCTTGTTCTTGACGTGCATCTTCAGCAGCCGGCGGAAAGCCGTCTCTGCCTCCTTTTCGCGGTGCATGTGCACACACAGTTGTGCGAATGCCAGCAGGTACTCGCGGTTGCGCGGCTTGAGGCGCAGCATCTCCTTGAGCGATTCATAGGCCGCGTCGAAGTTGTGCATCGACATCAGGATCGAGACCTGCAGCGAGCGTGCGGCTTCGTATGTCGGGTCTATGGCCAATGCCGTGCTCACGTAGTCATTGGCCGTATTCAGATCCCCTTCAAGCAAGGCGATTGTGGCCAATTGCAATCGGGCCACGACGTGCCTCGGATTGCGTTCAATCAGGATGGTGAAACACTCGCGAGACTGCTCGTTCTGGTTTGTCTCCAGATAGGCGAATCCGAGCAGCTCGTAGGTGATGTCAATCTGTTGCTGGATTTCGTCTTCGGTGGCATTGACGTTGTGCATGTCGATGCGTCCCTCGGCAAAGCGGCGTGCGATGTTCAGGTATGGGATGCATTCGGCATATTCCTTATTCTGATACTTGATGTAGCCCTTGATGAAGCCCAGCAGCGCGTTGTTTTCATCGACTGCCAGTCCATAGTCGCAGGCCTCAAGACACTTCGGGAAGTTCTGCAGCATCATGTAACATCGCGCCAGATCCTGCCATGAGTAGATGTCGTAGGCGTCCAGATCCAGCGCAGCCTCCAAGGTGTGGGCTGCAATCTCATAGCTGTGCACGTCAAACAGCATACTGCCCAGCCGTCCGACGGTTTCTGCATCTTGGCCAATGTGCTGCGCCGCCTGTTCCAGATAAGGTGCGAGTACGGCCGATGGCAGTGCGTCGAACATCTCGTCGATGGCGTCAATCCACTCGTTCGCTGGAATATGACCATTGGCCAACTCCTCTAAAAAACGGTCGAGGGCTCGCTGCGGATGTCCGTGCATCACGTCCATTGAGAACGCCATGCGGCTGCTCCACACCGAACCGTCATCGCGGTATTTGGCGTACATCTGCTCAGCCTTGTCGGCCTTGTGGTTGTGCAGGTAGATCCAGATGAGCAGCTTTTCGGTGTCCTCGTCGTTGGGGTGCATGTTCAGGCCCGTCTCGGCGAGATATTCTGCGTCATCGACCATCGAAAGGTCCAGCAAGTCAAAAACGGCGGCCTCGATCTCTTCCGTTTCGTAATAGGAGAGATGTCCGGTCGCCATTTCGTGGCAGAAGCGATAGAATGCGGATGATTTCTTTTTCAAGAATGATTGGTTTAAGTAGGTGTTCAAAATTATTCGACTATTTTTTCCGATTGTTGGGATGCGGATTTCGGTTTTGGCCAATGGCGCAATGTGACGTTGTACCTGAGGGCAAGGCCGGAAGATGTGTCCAAAATTGAAAAAGATAGTTTCTATTGGCCTACGGGATGTTATAAAATAATTTTGAACAACTGCTTACTTGCTCTCCTTCAACGATACGGTGCGGTTGAAGACCAGTTTGTCGGTGGTGGTGTCCTTGTCGATACAGAAGTAGCCGAGACGCTGGAACTGGAACTTGTTGCCCACCTCGGCATGCTCCTTGACGAATGGCTCGATGTAGGCATTCTCCACAACGACTTCACTCTCAGGGTTGCGCTCGCTCTCGGTGGTAGCCTCTTCGTCCATGAAGAGGGCGTTGTACAGACGTACCTCGGCCTTGACAGCATGCTGAGCCGATACCCAATGCAGGGTACCCTTCACCTTGCGGTCGGCGCCTGGCATACCTGACTTAGACTCGGGGTCGTAGGTGCAGAGGATGTTGGTAATCTTGCCCTCGGCATCCTTCTCTACGCCCGTACACTTGATGATGTAGGCCGACTTGAGACGTACCTCCTTGTCGATGGTGAGGCGGAAGAATTTCTTTTCGGCTACCTCCTGAAAGTCCTCGCGTTCGATGTACAATTCGCCGCTGAATGGCATCTGGTGTACACCGCTGCCCTCCTGCTCGGGGTTGTTGTCCATCTCGCACATCTCTACCTTGCCGGCAGGCCAGTTGGTGATGGTGAGCTTCACAGGGTCGATGACACCCATGATGCGGGTAGCATTCTTGTTGAGGTCGTTACGTACGGCATTCTCGAGCAGACGGATGTCGTTCAACGCATCGTACTTGGTATAGCCGATGGTGGTGATGAAGTCACGGATAGACTGTGGGGTGTAACCACGACGACGCAAACCGCAAAGGGTTGGCATACGAGGGTCATCCCAGCCGCGAACTACACCCGTCTCGACCATATTGCGCAGGTAACGCTTAGACATGACGGTATGGGTGAGGTTCAAGCGGTTGAACTCGATCTGACGTGGAGTATAGGTAGTACCCTTGATTTCGGCAAAAATCTTGGCAAAGTACTCGTACAATGGACGGTGTACCTCAAACTCGAGCGTGCAGATAGAGTGGGTGATGCCCTCCAGAAAGTCCGACTGTCCGTGAGCGAAGTCGTACATAGGGTAAGCCTGCCACTTCGTTCCTGTACGGTGGTGAGGATACTTGATGATACGGTACATGATTGGGTCGCGGAAGTGCATGTTTGGGCTGGCCATATCGATCTTGGCACGCAGGGTCATGGTGCCCTCTTCAAACTCGCCCTTGTTCATGCGGCGGAAGAGGTCGAGCGATTCCTCGGCTGGACGGTTGCGGAATGGGCTCTCTACGCCAGGCTGGGTAGGTGTGCCCTTCTGCTCGGCAATAACCTCGGCCGATTGCTCGTCCACATAAGCCAAACCACGACGAATCATCTCTTCGGCGAGGTCCCACAATTGCTGGAAATAGTCAGAAGCATAATACATACGGTCGCCCCAGTCGAAGCCCAACCAGTGGATGTCCTCCTTGATGGCATCTACATATTCAGTATCTTCGCGCGAAGGGTTCGTATCGTCGAATCGGAGATTGCACTGGCCACCGTACTTGGCAGCAGCGCCGAAGTCCATGCAGATAGCCTTGGCGTGACCGATGTGCAGGTAGCCGTTTGGTTCTGGTGGAAAACGGGTGTGCACCATCTTGGTGGGCGATGCCGCTACCTTGCCAGCGGCGATGTCTTCCTCAATAAATTCCTCAACAAAGTTTGAGCTTTTCTTCTCTATTGCGTTAGCTTCTGAAGTTTCCATATATCTGATAAAATTTTTTGTTTTCTTATTGTTGGCCAATGCCTTTCGGTCAATTACTTCTTCTTTTTCTTCTTCTTTTTTGTGACGACAAGGGTGGCCGGGTCATATTGTTCGTTCTTGGCCAATGTCTTGGCGTCGAGCATCTTGACTTCGTAGATGTCATCGCGGAACTGCTCTCCCGCATAGCGCACCAGGTCCTGGATAATCTTGTTGTCCTCCTCCGAGGCATCCTTGTATGTGCTGTGGAAGTTCCGCTTCATCTGGTTGGCAATCAGCTCGAAGAGGCGGATGCGCTCCTCGCGGTCCTCGATGGTGCGGGCGTGGCCGATGAGTTCCTCCATCCGCTTGCCGTACATGCGGATACGGATGTTGCTCTGCGTGTTGCCGATGGGCATTGGCCGAGAACCCAACTCTTCCGGCTTCATGATTTCGCACGGATAGTCGATGTCCAGCTCAAAGTTGGCGATGACGGCCAGATGGTCCCACAGGATGTTCTTGCGGCCGGAGACCTCGGTCAGATCGGGATAAAGGTCGCCCATGATGCCCACAATCGTGCGGGCGCAGGCGTTGCGTCGGTCTCGGTCGGGGATGGTCTTGCAGTAGCTGACCAGCTGCTGGACGCTTCTTCCGTATTCGGGCAGCCTGATGGCTGCGAGTTGCGTGTTGTATTCTTGCATAAATCTTTGTTTTCCTTGTTTTTGGCCGATGCGCCTGAATTTCTCAAAACATCTTCTTCGGCATCGAGGCCACGAAATCCTTCAGGTAGAACGGCACGAAATAGGCCGTGTCGTCGAACTTGCCTTGGTTGTATCGTTTTATGGCCAATGCCATCATATCCTTGGCCATAACGCGCACGTTGGGGATGAAGTGCGCGTTCGGATGCTTGATGACCTCCTGGCACTTGTCTGCGCCGTCACCGAAGAAATAGATGGGGTGCTGCTCAAGTTCATTGGCCAAGAAATTTTCATCGATGACCTCGGCCTTGACGGGGCGCACCTCGTTCAATGCGGCATCGTAGAGCGCCGTGTAAACTTCCATGCGGCGGGCGTCAATCATCGGACAATAGAGGCCGCCTTCGGGCATTCCCTCTTCCAGAATCGGGCAGAACATCACATGACAGCACAGCGCTTCGAGCGTCGGGATGCCGATGAGCGGAATGTTCAGACCGAAGGCGACACCCTTGGCCTCACTCACGCCGATGCGCAGACCGGTGTAGCTGCCTGGACCGGCACTGACGGCTACGGCATCGGGCATCATGCTGCGCTCGCGGGCAAACTGGAGAGTGTCTTCGACAAACTGTCCGAGCACCGATGCATGGTTCGGCCCCTCGTTCGTCTCACGTTTGAATTCGATATTGAAATCTTGACTCAGAGCCACGCTGCAAGCCTTGGCCGATGTCTCAATGAGCAGAATGTTCATGTCCAATAAAAACCTTTCCTTTGAAAAAATCATCCGTCTTCCGGCATGTTTTCAGGCGAAAAATGCCTACAGAAGACGGGTTGAAAAGCGTACACTTATTTAAAATCCGCGCAAAGATAGCACTTTTCGCCAAAATATCCAAAAAATGGCGGGCCTTTTTCGTAAAAAGATTTTAATTTTTGAAAAAAATCAACTAAACGAAACGACTTATTGAAAAATGTATTATCTTTGCGGCCAGAAATGATAAAAAAGACTCTCAATTCATGATACAATCCATGACTGGTTACGGCAAGGCGTCGGCCGTAATACAAAACAAGAAGGTTACAGTTGAAATCCGTTCGCTCAACTCCAAGCAGCTTGACCTCGGTATGAAATCTGCGTCACAGTACCGTGAACGCGAGATGAAGTTCCGAGCTATGATTCAGCAGGCGTTGCAGCGAGGTAAGGTCGATTTCACGCTGAGCGTCGAGTCGGCTGCATCGGCCGATGCCCCTCGCATCAATGCGGGTGTCGTCAAGTCCTATTACGAGCAGGTCGAGTCTTTGCGCAAGGACTTGGGCATGGTGCAGGTTGACCAACAGGCCACCGGCGCCGCCATCCTTTTGCAGACGCTGCTCCGTATGCCCGATTCGGTCAGTACGTCCGATGACGAGGTGAGCGAGGATGAACTGGATGCCGTGACGGCTCTCGTTGGCCAAGCCATTGAAAATTTCGTCGCTTTCCGCAAGCAGGAGGGCGAGTCGCTTTACCGCGTCTTCAGTGAGAAGGTGGCCAATATCCGTGCCCTGCTCGCCAGTGTGGAGCCCTACGAGAAGGAGCGCACCGAGAAGATTCGCCAGAGCATCGTCGACAAGTTGCAGCAGCTGCCCGTCGATTACGACAAGAACCGGCTGGAGCAGGAGATGATCTACTACATCGAGAAGCTCGACATCAATGAAGAGAAGCACCGTCTGGACAACCATCTGAACTACTTTATGGAGACGATGGATGCCGAAATGGATGCTGGCGGAACGGGCAAGAAGCTGGGCTTCATCGCACAGGAGATGGGCCGTGAAATCAACACCCTCGGCAGCAAGTCCAACCAGGCCGAAATGCAGCGCATCGTCGTCCGGATGAAGGATGAACTGGAGCAGATTAAGGAGCAGGTACTCAACGTCTTGTAATGAGTTGGGAAATAAGAATTAGAATTAAGAGTTCTTGAAGGAAATGAACAAATTGATGATTTTTTCAGCCCCGAGTGGCAGCGGAAAATCGACGTTGGTGCAATATCTGATGCAGCAGAATCCGAACCTGGCATTCAGCATTTCGTGCACCAGCCGTGCGCCGCGAGGAACGGAAAAGAACGGTGTGGAATATTACTTCCTTTCGCCCGAAGAGTTCCGCCAGCGCATTGCCAAAGACGAATTTCTCGAATACGAAGAGGTCTATGCCGACAAGTTCTATGGCACGCTGAAAAGCGAGGTTGAGCGCTTGGGCAATGCGGGCAAGGTGGTCCTCTTCGACGTGGATGTCAAGGGCGGACTGAACATCAAGAAGTTCTACGGCGACCGCGCACTCAGCATCTTCGTGCAGCCGCCTTCGATTGAGGAACTTTCGCGTCGCCTGCACGGACGAGGCACCGACAGCGAAGAGGTCATCCAGACGCGTCTCGACAAGGCCGCCTACGAGCTGACCTTCGCTCCTCAGTTTGACCGTATCGTGGTGAACGATGACCTCGATAAGGCCAAGGCTGAAATCCTGCAGGTGATGAATGATTTCTTGGGTGATGGCCAATGAAAATCGGCATCTATTCGGGCAGTTTTAATCCGGTGCATGTGGGGCACATCGCATTGGCCGACTACCTCGTGAATCACGGCATTGTCGATGAGGTCTGGCTGATACGTTCGCCGCAGAATCCGCTCAAGCCGGCCGCCGGACTGATGAGCAACGAGGCACGGCTGGAAATGTTGCGATTGGCTGCCATTGGCCATAAAAATCTGAAAATAAGCACAGTGGAAGATGACCTTCCCGTGCCAAACTACACCATCACAACGTTGCGCACGTTGCAGGCGCAACATCCCGAACACGAGTTCCATCTCATCGTGGGGGCTGACAATTGGCTCATTTTTCACCAGTGGAAGGATTGGGACGCGATACTGCGTGATTTTCATCTGATTGTCTATCCGCGTCCGGGCTACGAAATGCCCATAGTTGCAACGGAAAGTTTTCCTACGGTCCGCGTTGTGGACGCGCCGCAGTACGATATATCATCCACCCAGATCCGCGAGCGGCTTGCGCAAGGACAGAGTCTCGCCGGCTGGGTCGATTCAAAAGTTGAACAATATCTTCGGAATGATACCAAATAAGATTGATAAAGAGGAATTTAGCAAACTACCAGTCGTCGGTCATACAGGCAATGTGATTGTGGCCAATGATGAGCAACAGGCCATTGCTGCCGTTGCTGCCATCCGTGCCGCACATTGTGTTGTCGGCTTCGATACCGAGACACGTCCGGCCTTTGTCAAGGGCGTGACCTACAAGGTCTGTCTCGTGCAGCTCTCAGCCGGAAATACAGGTTACCTGTTCCGCCTGAACCTGATGAAGGGCATTCCTGCCTGTCTGAAGGAACTGCTTGAAGATGGTAGTGTAATTAAGGTCGGTCTCTCAACTCATGACGACTTCCAGAACCTCCACAAGTGGGACGAAAAGCTCGAACCACGCGGCTTCATCGAATTACAGCATCTGGTCAAGGGGTACGGCATCGCGGAGATGAGCCTGTCAAAAATCTACGCCCTGCTCTTCAAGAAGCGTATTTCGAAGCGCCAGCGGCTCACCAACTGGGAGGCTCCCAACTTGACCGACAAGCAATTGGCCTATGCCGCATTCGATGCAGTCGCCTGCGTTGAAATTTACACGGAACTCACCCGTATGGGACAACAGATCATCAACCAATAAAAAATTAGTTGAGATATGGATTACAAGGATATTCTAAAAGGAATTGGAGCCAAGATGAAGTCTATACGATTGGCTCAGAACATGAAGCAGACTAAGCTCGTCGAAAAGACCGGCTTGTCGCTGTTTACCATCAGCCAGACGGAGACGGGCCACAACACCTCGTTGGAGACCATTATCCTCATGCTCGATGCGCTGGGTCGATTGGACCTGCTCGATGCGTTCCTGCGTCCCGAGCCTGTCATGTATGGCACCCGTATGCAGAAGGCCGTGCGCCGTCGTGTGACCGACGGCAATGACGCACCGCAGCATCCATTGGTCAAGCCCCGTTCCGTATCGCACAACTACTACAAGTCGAAGGACGGCGTCATCCAGAAGTCTGTCAACGAACTTGACAGCGACCGCGACCGTTTTGACATGCAATAATCGCCTGCGTGCGACATGATAGCGTCTTGCCCCACCGACTTCCCGACGGAGGTCGGCGGGTTTTGTTGTCTTTCGGGGATTGTGGCCAATGGCGTTATCCGCCGTTCCGTGGGGCAGCGGTATTGGCCATAAAACAGAAGAAAACGGGCTCGGCAGATGTGTCGAACCCGTTTGTCGTTGTAAGGAACACGGTGTCGCCGATCAGGGCAGAATCGTGTATTTGAAGTTGCGGAACGTGGCCGAGCCCTTGCCGCAGCAGAAGAGACCTGGCAGCACGGACTGGAACTGGTAGAGCGTGTTGTGGTTGTAGCCGGCGATGTCCATGGCCCATGTCTCACGATTCCATGTCACGCCGTCATAGCTGTATTCGCCCGTGATGATGTTGTGATCGTTGCGCAGGCGGAGCCAGATGTGCGTGCGGTCCACGCCCTCGGGATGCGGTTTGCCACCCTTCTCGATGCCCTTGCGGTAGCGTAGGCGTTTCTTGACGGCGGTGCCTGTGCCCATGTAGAAGATGGAGTCGTAGTAGAGCACGATGCCGGCGGCCGCTTCCTGGTCATGCAGCTGGATTTCACATTCGATTTCGTAGGCCTGCGTGCCGGCCACGAAAAGCATCGGGGTCGATGATCCTGGCATGTCGCCCTTGGCCTTCAATGTGAGCGCTCCGTTGCTGATGCTGACACGCTCGGGCTCGTAATCCTTGTAGAAACGCCATTCACGGCCGATGCGGAATTGTGTCAGCTGCTGCTCCTTGGTGCTCACGGGGGTCATTGGCCGTATTGGAGCCTCAATCTTGCCGACCGGGTCGGAACTCTTGCCTTCGAGGTCGGTGATGACGGGCTTGAACCAGCCGTCGGCGGTCATTTCGAGCGGTTCGAGTAGGGTCTGTCGGCCCAGGTTCGTGTAGCCGTTCTCGTAGGCGTGATAGACGCAGTACCATCGGCCATCGGGAGTGTCAATCAGTGAACCGTGGCCCTTGTTCCACCAGTGGTCGCTGTTGCGGTAGGTGTGGATGATGGGGTTGTAGGGCGAGTTCTCCCACGGACCGTCCAGACTCTTCGAGCGCGCCATGACGACCATGTGGGCTGTCGGAGGGCCTGCGGTTCCACCCTCGGCATTCAGATAATAGTAATATTCGCCGATGCGCCTGATTTTCGGACCTTCGAGCGCGAAACCTTCGGTAATCCAGTCTTCGGGATACTGCCAACCGTCGTAGAATTTCTCTTTCTGTTCGCCGATGACGGCAAATCCGTCGTCAGTCAGGCGGATGCGCTTGCCGTCGCTGAAGACCAGCCAGCGTTGGCCGTCATCACCCACGACATGACAGGGGTCGATGTCGGGCGTCTTCAGGTCGATGGGGTCACTCCACGGGCCGTAAGGTGTATCGGCCGTCACCACGAAATTGCTCTTTATGCCGTTGGTATTGGCCAATGACACAGTGAAATAGATGTAATACTTGTCCTTGTATTTCGAGATGTCCGGAGCCCAGACGGAGCCGAGATAGGTCTTCAGTCCGAAACTGATGGGCTCCCAGTGTACGAGGTCGGTGCTGTGCCAGATGACGAGGCCGGGCAGATAGTCGAACGACGAGTGGGTCATGTAGTAGTGATTGCCCTCGCGCAGGATGGTCGGGTCGGGATAGTCGCCGCCCAGAATCGGGTTGATGTAGCATTGGTCATCAAACTCCGTGCTCTTGGCCTTGATGGTGAAACGGGCCTTGAGGTTCTCGTTGATTTTGTCGTCCTTAATGCTCTGGATGGTGGCGTCGAGTTTTTTGCACCACTCGCGGGCCAGCTTTTCGTTCTTCGAGATGGTCTCGTTCGTGAACTGCTTGCCCAGCTGATAGACCGTCGTGTTGAGGTCTATGAGGTTCTCGCCGTCCAAGTGGCTCAGGTAGTAGTCCACCGGCTCGATAAGCAGGGCGGACTGGTCGCGTCCCTCGGTCACGGTGATGAAGCGGATTACGAAATGCGCCTGTTCCGGCCTGTTGACCATGACCCAGAAGTCGCTCTCCTTGACCTTGCGGTAGACGTAGTTCTGGCCTGCGCGTTCGTAGTCATGCTTGCTGTCGTGAGGAACGTAAACCCGGTTTTTCTTCTGGAGCAGGAATCCGTCGTACCTGTCGAGAAAGATTTCGGGGAACGACCCCGGTTCGTCTTCGATCCAGGGCACTTCGTCACTCGGGGCGGGCGTCGTTGTGGTTTCTGTGGCCGAGGTGACGGCGTCATTGGCCACGGGAGCATCCGTTACAGTCTGGGCTGAAAGTCCGGCTGATACCCCAAAAATGAGGGAAAGAATGTAGAACTTTTTCATGTAGGGTTAAGATTTATCCATATTCAGGTGCAAATATAAAGAGAAATTTGCAGTTGGCCAAATTTCTCTCATTATTATATTGTCTGGTGGGTAGAAATTTTTCCATTTTTGGGCCGATGTTTTTATCTTGAATAGGGTGAAATTCTTCCAAAATGCTGTTTTTGAGGGTGAAATTCTTTCTTTTTTGGCCAATGATAAGCATTTTATGGTGGAATTTCTTATCTTTGTGCTGGATTTATGAAGAATTTATGAAGGTTTTATGAAGAATATTGGTTCACGAATACTTTTACTGCTGACGTTCCTGCTTGTTGTGCCCGTGATGGCGCGTGACAAGATGTGCTACGAACGATTTGCCACAGCCGAAGGCCTGCCCTCGGTGCGTATCAGCTCCATCTGCGAAGATGCAGACGGAACCATCTGGATTGCAACTTGGAATGGTATTTGCCAATGGCGCAATGGCACCCTTACGCATGTTCGTGCCACGGCCGACGGGCAGCATGTCGGACGTGTCGTACAGATTCAGCCGTTGCAGGACGGCACCCTGTCCCTGCTGCTTGACAATGGACGCGGCACCCGCTGTTTTGACCCGCGAAAGCACATTTTCCGACCCGTACGAGATTCTGTCGCTGTCATTGGCCAACGTCACCATTGCCGTTTCCGCGAGGATGTCGGCGGTGCGCACATCGAGCGTCGCGGTGTCACCTATCACATCCCCTACGACCGTGGCGGCAGTTCTGAAAAGCTGTTACGCTGCCATTTTGAGGACAGTCGCGGCCAGATCTGGCTCAGCTTCAACAACTCGCTCTATCGTATCTGGTTCGAGACCTCACCATTCTGTTATTTCCAGGATTGGATGTCGGGCCGCCACGTCGCGTTCCAGGCTTCGGTGCGTGCCATCACGACATTGGCCGATGGTCGCCTTCTGGTCGGCTCGCGCAATGGCCGTCTGTTCGGCCTGAACAGCCGCTACACGAACGTGAACGGCAGCATCTACGATGTGGTCGAAGATGACCGCCGACGGCTCTGGCTCTCTCTTCGCAACGAGGGACTTCATGTCATCGACAGCACCGAAAACGTGCTTCCAGCGGTCTCCGACTTGGCCGAAGTGGGCCTTTCCAAGCCTTTCTCTCTGTTCTTGGCCAATGATTCCCGTCGGCTCTGGGTCGGCACGTGGGACTGCGGTGTGCGCGTCCTTGACATTGGCCAACAACCACCTGTATTGGTCGATACCTTGCATGACGAACTGCTCATGTCGGTGCGTCACATTTTCCAGACTTCCAACGGCTCGATGGTCGTGTGCAGCACGCGTGGCCTCTATCTGTTCACTCCGTCGGGTAAATTGCTCTTTTCGTCGGCCGATGACCTTAATGTCCTCTATGCCATTGAATTGCCTTCTCATGATATCCTGTTCAGTACGATGGACCAGGGCCTCTTCCGCATGACGATCAATGGACAATGCCTCCCCGAACACCTGCCGTTCGAAGACCGTATCGTATCGATGGTCTGGGGGCACGACAGCGTGCTCTATTTGGTGGCCGATGAACGCATCTACCTCAGCCATGACGTGGATGCCAGCAAGTACGACGTGCTTGACGAGCGGGACTTCGGCGAGGTGGTCACGTTTTCCGAGGGAGCCGCCGCCATCCACAATGACAGCCTGCTTTACGTCGGTGCGTCATCGGGCCTGCTGGAGGTCAACCTGAACCAGCTGCCGGCCTACATGCAGACGCGCAAGGAGGCCAAGCTGACCCGGACCAACCGGAGCATCCTTATCATTCTGCTTGTCATCGCGGGTCTGTTCCTGTTGGCCGTCGTCGTGTGGCGCATCCGGGCTCTCGTGATGCGGGCAAAGGCATTGGCCAATAAAAAGACGGTCACGCCCGAGGTGGAGATGTCGGCCGATGACCTCCGTTTCATCCACGACCTGAAGAGTGTCTTGGCCGAGATGATCAGCCAGCCCGATGTCGATGTGGCGGCAGTGGCCAAGCGCATGAAGATGACGAAGTCTGCGCTTTATGGCCGATGCAGCGGAATCCTGAACATTTCGCCCGCCGCGCTGCTGAAGGACATGCGCATCGAGTATGCCTGCAAGTTGATAGAAGAGGGTAACCTGCCCATCCGGAAAATCGCCGCCATGGTGGGCTTCAACGACCCGAAATATTTCGCGAGAGCCTTCAAGGCCAAGGTGGGTGTACTTCCATCACAATATGGTGGAAAATTGTCACAACAGGTGGAAAATAGTGAAAAATAAGGGTGTAATTTCACTTTTTTGCTTAATAAAGTGGTCAAAAACTTGCATTTTTGTACTTTTTCGACGTTTTTTCGGACTTTTGATGCTATTGGTTATTGGCCGATATTTTTAAAAATGTTACCTTTGCGATAGAGTTTGAACCAATATTAAAACTATACTGTTACAGTGAGACGGCTGACGTCAATTCTGACATTACTGGTGGTAAGTCTTTCGGTGACGCTTGCGGCACGGGATCGTTTGTGCTTCAAGCGCTACACGATGGCCGATGGACTTCCGGCAAGTCGCGTTACCTCAATGTGTGAAGACAGCGAGGGCAACGTGTGGATGAACACGTGGAATGGTCTCTGCAAATGGGACGGAGAGAAACTTACCGGCTATATTTCGACGGTCGATGGCCAACGTTTCGGCCGCACTACAGGCATTCAGGTGCTGAAGGACGGACGCCTCTTCTTTACCAACGATGCCAAGCAGCGCCACTGCTTTGACCCCAAGACGCAGATGCTGTGTCCCGTGCCGGCTTATCCCGATTTCCTGCCGCAGCATGTGTCGGACATCAAGTGTGTCGAGGACGAACTGGGCCTTTCGTTCGAGCGTCGCGGTGTGCTCTATCACCTGCCGTATGACGAGGGTGTGCGCATGGAGCCGCAGCTGCACCATTTCTTTGAGGACCGTTCGGGCCAGCTCTGGATTGACTTCAACAACACGCTCTACCGCATCTGGTTCGAGCCGTCGCCGTTCTACTACCACATGAATTGGCCCATCGGCGAACATCGGCCATTCCAGTCCACCGTCCGCGCGTTGTATACGGATCGCAGCGGAAGACTATTGGCCGCATCCCGAAATTTCCAGATCTATGGTTTGAATGACAGTATCACGCGCAGTCCGTATCCCGGCAATGCCTATCGCATCCTGGATGACGAGCGCGGCCGCGTGTGGTTCGCCATGCGCAAGAAGGGCCTTTACTACTGGACCCCCGAGACAGGCATCGTCCCCGCGATGGATAATCTGATGGGGCAGGGTTTGTCCGATCTTTTTACCCTCGAACTGCTCGACGAGAAGTATCTCCTGGCCGGCACGTGGGGCGATGGCGTGCGTGTCGTGGACATTGAGGGCGACACGGCAGTGCTGAAACAGACGCTGATCAGTGATAGTCTGCGCAATATCCACAAGTTCTTCAAGATGCGCGATGGGCGTGTGGGCGCATGCAGTACGCACGGCCTTCACATCTTTACTCCCAAGGGGCAGCTCCTATCGGTTGTCCTGCAGGATCTTGACGTGCTGGATGCCGAGGAGGTGTCCGACGGACGTGTGCTGATCTGTACCATGGGCCACGGTCAGTTCTGGTTGTTGGCCGATGGCACTTGTGAACAGGCCGATGACCTCGACATCAAGGACCGTCTCTCGACCATTTTCGAGACGCCCGACAATAGGCTGTGGCTAGTTTCGGATACGCGCGTGTACCGTTTTGACTACAAGCAGGGCGAAATCGAGACATTCGACGAAAGCGACTTCGGCCTTACCGTCTCGTTTGCCGAGAGCACTGTCACTCTCTATCAGGATTCGCTGCTCCTCATCGGAGCCTCATCGGGCATGATGGAGATCAACCTCAACATGATTGACGATTACGTGAAGCGTCGTGCGGACGAGGCCAATGCCGCCTTCAAGGAGCGCGTATTCTTCGCCCTTGTCATCAGTCTGTCTGTCATCGTCGTCATCGCCCTGATTGTCTGGATGATGTGGCATTGGTTCCGCCTGAAGAAATACGCACGCCCCATCCCACAGGTCCACTTGGGCGAGGATTTCAGCGCTTTGGACGAACCGAACCGCCAGTTTGTCGAAAAGCTGACGCGCGTGATGAACGATATGATCAGCCGGCGTGATGGCGACATTTCCCACCTCTCGGCCGAGATGGGAATCGCACGCAATGAGCTTTATGTCCGATGCAACGAGGTGCTCAACGCGACGCCTGCCGCCATCCTTCAGGACATGCGCATCGAGTATGCCCGTCAGCTGCTCCGCCAGGGCAATACGACGGTCAAGGAGGTGGCTTTCCTCGTCGGCTTCAATGATCCGAAATATTTCTCCAAGGTCTTTAAGGCCAAGGTCGGCGTCTCGCCCTCGCAGGTGCTGGACGGAGAGGAGTGATGCGGGCCGTTTGAGTTAGGAAATAAGAAGTAAGAAATAAGAGTTGTCCGTTGGAACAAGCGTCCTTATTAGAGTTAGGAAATAAGAAGTAAGAAATAAGAGTTGTCAGCCGGAGCAAACGTCCCTTTTACTCCTCTTTTAACTTCTCTTTTACTCCCCTTTTATTCCCTTTAAATGCAATTCCTTATCCCCCAAAACATTATCCATGCTTATTGATACCGCTTTAGAAATTGCCTGTCAGGCCCATGCCGGACAGGTGGACAAAGACGGCTATGCCGCCATCCTGCATCCGCTTGCCGTGGGTCTCATGGGCCACACCGACGAAGAGAAAATCACCGGATTCCTCCACGACGTGCTCGAAGACTCGACGCTCACCTGCGATGATTTGTTGGCCAATGGCATTCCTCCGAGCATCGTCCGTGCCGTCGATTTGCTCACGCGCCGTCCCGAGGTCGATTATTACGATTATGTCCAATGCATCATCGACAGCGGCAATCCCATCGCGCTGCAGGTCAAATACAACGACCTGCAACACAATTACGGCCGCAGCAAGGCGCATCCCGAGCTGTTGGCCAAATACGGACCGGCCCTCAAGATGGTGCAGGAGGCCATCGAGGCCTGCTCACGCATTGACCTCTATCATGCGCCGGCCGAGGCCTCGCTCGACGTGGCCATCTTCGCCTGCGGATGCTTCTGGGGCACGCAGCACCAGTTTGACCGCGAATCCGGCGTCGTCCGCACCCTGGCCGGCTATACGGGCGGCAGCGAGGCTTTCCCGACCTACGCGCAGGTACGCGACCACGAGACGCATCACGTCGAGGCCGTCATCGTCGAGTTCGACCCACGACGCACCGATTACACGCAGCTCTGCAAGGTCTTTTTCGAGATTCACGACCCCGCGCAGACCGATGGCGTCGGCCCCGACATTGGCCCACAATACCGCAGCTGCATCTTCTATCGCACCCCGCAGCAGAAACGCGAGGCCGAGGCCG
>CACZAY010000049.1 GCA_902779265.1 uncultured Bacteroidales bacterium
GGCCGTGAAAAAGAACTAAAATATGATAAATGTTCCCACGCAACAGGGGAAATGTCGCAAAAAATCAGTATCTTCGCACCCGCAAATTTTACACGTATCAATGAACCTGTCCAAAAAATACATGTGCGGAAGTGTGGCCGGCTTGTTGGCCATGACCGCCACGTTGTTTTCCGGCTGCCTGGGCGGCAATGACTCCGAGACCGTCATCACCGACTATTCGAACGCACTCATCACCGGCGTGACGCTAACCTCCAATACGAAGGTCTGCGCCGACCTCTCCAGCTACGGCTTCACAATCGACCATCTGGGCACGAGCGACACCGCCCTGATCGAGCGTTGCCGCAGCCTGTGGCAACATGATGAATACACCCTCAACCCCGGCATCATCTTCAATCCCGACTCGCTGCCCGCCGGCAGTGTGGCCGACTCCATCAAGCTCACGTTGAGCTACACTTCGCCCTACAGTGTCTATTTCTACCAGTATGACGAGGACCTCAAGCTGTGCAACGTGACCAACTATTCGGATACGCAGACTATCTGGTTCGACGACTACGCCGTGACGCGCATCGAGGTGACGGCCCGCGACCGGATGACCCGCAAGAGCTATTTCATGAAGATGAACGTCCACCAGTGCGCCAGCGACACCATCATGTGGAACTATCTGGCCACGGGGCTTTTTGATATGGCCAATGTCATTGACCAGCGCGTCGATACCATCGGCCGGACACTCTTTTGGTACACCATGACGGCCGATAGTGCCATCGAGGTGCGCACGGCCGATCTGACCGGTGACCTCACCGTGTGGAGCGATGCTCAGAGCGTCGCAACGCCATCGGCCATCGACCTCGGTACACTGCTGAACTGGCGTGGACAGCTCTATGCCATCGGCCAGAATCAGACACTGCTCTCTACGGGCGATGGTGTGACGTGGACCGTGGCATCGGCCGCCCACAAGTTTGTCAACCTGCTGGGTATCCAGCTCGCCTCACGTCGCGGTGACGAGCATCTGTGCGCCATTGCATTGGCCAATGACACCTGCCGCTTCCTCCGTTCGGCCGATGGCACGTCTTGGCAGTTCGATACGCTCAACATCGACGGCATTGCGACCGACGCCTTGCCTGCACGTTTCCCCATCAAGGACTATACGCGTCCCATTTCGGTTGCGGCCAATCCGACTGGCGGAAGCACCTCGCCGCGCATCTACATCAACGGTGGTCTTATGGCCGATGGCACGCTGACCTCCAGCACGTGGACGAGCGACGGCTCCAGCTGGGTCGAGTTCCGGCAGACCGCCCTGCCCGCCGCGCGCCGTTCGACCGTCGTGCGCTATCAGCTCGACATCGATGAGCCCGGTACGTTCTGGATCATGCAGACGGGTGAGATGGCGGGCGGCTATGTGAGCGACACGCTCTATTACAGCCAGAACAGCGGCGTGACGTGGAAGAAGCTGCAATGCGAGCACTACCGCTACGGAGACACTTACCGCATTGCGCCCTTCGGATGCAGCAGCGGCTTCGTCAACCCGCAGAACTACCGCATCTACTTCATCGGCGGCAAGAATCTCGACGGCCGTCATGAGAGCAACATCGTGAGCGGCCAGCTCATCGACCTCGCCATGAGGCAGAAGCGTTGAGCCGCAACGGAACATTGGCCATAAAACTCCACCCAAGCATGATACGTCGCGCACTCCTCATCGCCGCGCTCGGCATGTTGGCCTTCTGCCGCACCCTTGCGCAGGAGAAGGAGTACATGTACGAAATCGGTCCCGGATTCGGTGCCAGTTGGGCCTATGGCGACGTGAACCGTAGCAGCGCACTCTACGACCCGCAGGTGGCCTATGAGGTGCTGTTCCGCTATAACACGAACCTGCGATGGGCCTTTGCGCTTGATTTTTCGGCCAATGGTCTTTCGGCCGACAGCAAGGACTTCGACAACGTCATTCCGGGTGGTGGCCAATGGAGTTTCGACCGCCGCTACTGGCAGCTGGGCATCCGCCCCGAATTCAACTTCTGGAACTACGGGTGGGGCTCGGACTACCGCGAGAAGCATCGGCTGGCACCGTTTCTGACCGCCGGCATCGGCTTCGGCTGGGCCACGGGCGAGAGTTCGGGCGACGACAGGACATCGGCCACACTTGCCATCCCGATCGGCCTGGGAATGAAGTGGAAGATGGCGCCGCGCTGGGACATGCAGCTCACCTGTCTCTGGACCAAGACATTGGCCGATGGCATAGACGGCATCACCGACCCGCTGGAGATGGGCACCACGGCTCCCGTCAATACCGATTGGATCGGCTCGGTCATGCTCAGTGTCACCTTCAGCTTCAAGGAGCGCTGCGAAAAGTGTCACAATCAGAACGAATGACAACTTTGTGAGTTATTAGTTATCAGTTGTTTAATCGCGACAGCGGACACTGATGGCTTGGCCAATAACTAATAACTCGAAACTAATAACTTGTAAAAAGACTTTTTACACCATGGCAACTCTTGAACAACTCGATAAAAGCCGCATGCCGAAGCATGTCGCAATCATCATGGACGGCAACGGCCGATGGGCCAAGGCGCAGGGCAAGGACCGCAGCGAGGGCCACAAGGCCGGCATCGGAGCGTTGCACAACGTGCTCGAGGCCGCAGGCAAGGCCGGAATCAAATATCTGACCGTCTATACCTTCTCGACCGAGAACTGGAACCGCCCGAAGGAGGAGGTCGATGCACTGATGAACCTCATCGCGTGGGGTATCGACAAGGAGAAGGAGGAGCTGATACGCAAGGGCGTGCGCCTGAAGATTCTGGGCGACATCGACCGTATGCCTGAATTCGCACGCACGAAGACCCTGCAATGCATGGAGGAGGCCAAAGACGGCAAGGTCATCACCCTCGTCGTCGCCTTCAACTACGGTTCGCGCAACGAGTTGGCCGGCACCATGCAGCGCATCGCCCAGCAGGTCAAGGAGGGAACATTGGCCATAGACCAAATCACCGAACAGACCATCAGCGACAACCTGCAGACGGCCGGAATGCCCGACCCCGAACTGCTCATCCGCACGGGCGGCGAGCAGCGCATCTCGAACTACCTGCTCTGGCAGATTGCCTACAGTGAGCTCTATTTCTGCGATACCTACTGGCCTGACTTCGGTGAGGCGGAACTCTATGACGCCATCCTGGACTATCAGGGTCGCGAACGCCGTTTCGGCAAGACTTCGGCCCAGGTGCAGCAGGAGGGTGAGAAGAAATGAGACATTGGCCAATGCCACAATCCCGCAAAACGTAACACTCGGAACATACACAATAAAATTATAGATGAAGAAGTTCAGTCTTCTGATCGCCTCGATAGCGACTACAGCCCTCACCTGGGCGCAACAGGCAGACAGCGTCACGGTTGTCCAGCCGACAGCTTCCACCGACAGCATTGGAGCCGAAATTCCTGCGGCTGCAACGCCATCGGCCAAAACCGCGGCCAATGATACGGTCTTCAATCCCACGGTGAACCACACCAGCACGGTCTCAAGAAAATACACCATTCAGGGCATCGAAGTGACTGGAGCCGACAACTACGAGGACTATGTCCTGATCGGATTTTCGGGACTTTCGGTCGGCCAGACAATCTCTGTGCCCGGCGATGAGATTACCAAGGCCATCAAGCGGTTCTGGAAGCAGGGTCTGTTCAGCGACGTGCGCATCACGCTCGAGAAGGTGCGCGGCGACGACTGTTGGATCAAGATCGCGCTGACCCAGCGCCCCCGCATCGCCAACATCGAATATGACGGCGTGAGGAAGAGCGAGCGCGAGGATCTCGACCTTCAGATGGGTGTGGCCAAGGGCAGCCAGGTGACGCCCAACATCATCGACCGCGCCAAGAAGATCATCAAGCGCTACTACGACGAGAAGGGCTACAAGAATGCCGAGGTGGACATCTTCCAGACCGACTCGGAGACAGGCGAGAATATGGTCGATCTGACCGTTTTTGTCGATAAGCACGAGAAGGTCAAGGTCCACGAACTGAAGATTGACGGCCTGGCCCATTGGGATTCGGTGGGTGTACGTTTTTGGCCAATGTTCAAGAAGGATTATATGACCTTTCGTGGCGCCAACCGTGCATTGAAGAAGACCAATGCGCGCCACAAGTGGTACAACATCTTCCGCGCCAAGAAGTTCACCGACGACCTCTACAAGACCGACAAGAAGTCACTCATCGACAAGTTCCACGAATTGGGCTACCGTGATGCGCGCATCGTGAGTGACACGGTGACGAAATATGACGAGAAGCACGTCGATATCACCATCCATCTGGAGGAGGGACAGCGTTACTACGTGCGCAACATTGACGTAGTGGGCAATTCTGTCCATCCCAGCGAAGACATTCTGAACTGTTTGCAGATGCAGCGCGGCGATGTCTATAATCAGGTGAAGCTCAAGAAGCGCATCGATGAGGATGAGGATGGCATCGGCACCCTCTATATGGACCAGGGCTACCTCTTCTTCCATCTCGTGCCCATCGAGAAGAACATTGTGGGCGATAGCATCGACCTTGAGCTGCGCATCACCGAAGGCCCGCAGGCGCACATCAACAAGGTGGTCATCAACGGCAATGACCGTCTGTACGAGCACGTCGTACGCCGTGAGCTGCGTTCGCGCCCGGGTGAACTCTTCTCCAAGTCAGACTTGATACGTTCTGCCCGCGAATTGGCCCAGACCGGCCATTTCGACCCCGAGAAGATGAACCCGCGTCCGGTGCCCAACATGGAGGATGGTACGGTCGATATCATCTTTGACCTTGAGTCGAAGGCCAATGACCAGATTGAATTCTCGCTGGGTTGGGGTTCGACGGGACTCATTGGCCGCATATCTCTCAAGCTGACCAACATCTCGATGAAGGATTTCTTCCATCCTGACCGTTATCATGGCATCTATCCGCAGGGCGATGGTGAGACATTTACGATTTCGGCCCAGACCAATGCGAAATACTATCAGTCGTACTCGATGCAGTACCTCAATCCGTGGTTTGGCGGCAAGCGTCCGAATTCGTTCAGCGTCTCGATGTTCTATTCTCGTCAGTCGGACATCAACTCGCGCTACTACAACAGCAATTATTACGGCTACAACAACTATAACAGCTATTATGGCGGTTACAGCAACTATGGCTATAATAACTACAGCACGGAATATGCCATTGACCCCGACAAGTCAATCCAGATGCTGGGCGCATCCATCGGCTTCGGCAAGCGACTGAACTGGCCGGACGACTGGTTCTCGCTCCAGACTTCGCTCAACTACCACGTCTATATCTTGAAGGATTGGCAGTATTTCCCTGTCCACAATGGCACGTCCAACAGCTTCTCGCTTGAGGCCGTTCTGTCGCGTAACTCCATCGATAACCCCTACTTTACGCGTATGGGTTCGACCTTCACTATCGATGCCGAGGTCACGCCTCCTTATTCTCTGTTTGAGGCCGATGACAAGTGGGTCAATGACAAGGACAAGTATTCCAAGGACAGGATGAAGTGGTTGGAGTTCTACAAGATCAAGTTCTCGACCAAGACCTTCACGCCGCTCACTTCGGGCCAACACACGCTGGTCTTCCACACCCGTTCGGACATGGGCTTCCTTGGCCATTACAACAAGTATAAGAAATCGCCGTTCGACAGCTACTACATGGGCGGTGACGGCAACTCCTACTACTCGTCGAGCTACATCACGGAGTATATTCCCCTGCGTGGTTACGAGAACGGCGCCCTCACGTCGAACTACACCGACGTTGCGACCTGCTATGCCCGCTTTGTGGCCGAGCTGCGTTACCCATTCATGCTCGAATCGTCCAGCACCATCTACGGTCTGATGTTTGCCGAGGCCGGTAACGCGTGGGAGTCGTTCCGCCACTTCAATCCGTTTGCCCTCAAGCGTTCTCTGGGTGCCGGTGTGCGCATCTTCCTGCCTATGATCGGCATGTTGGGCATTGACTGGGGCTATGGCTTCGACAAGACGGGCCCTGTAGGAGCAAAGACGATGTCCAACAGCGGCTCGCAGTTCCACTTCGTCATCGGCCAGGAGTTCTGATTGACATTGGCCAATGTCCCATATTTGAATTTCATTGGCCAATGCCCCAAGTTAAACCCACGGCACGAAACGAAGTCTCAACAAGCAACAATCACTTAAAATTCACATAACTATGAAAAAATCACTCAAGAACGCGTGGCGTATCGCCATCTGCATGGGCATCCTCGCCCTCACGACCGGCAATGTATTTGCACAGAAATATGCGTTGATTGACATGGACTACATCCTGAAGAAGATTCCGCAGTACGAAATGGCCAACGAACAGCTCGACCAGATTTCCAAGCGCTGGCAGAGCGAAGTCGAGTCCCTCGCTGCCGAAGCCGAGTCGATGTACAAGCAGTATCAGGCCGACATGGTCTTCCTCACCGCCGACCAGAAGACGGCCAAGGAGAATGCCATCGTGGCCAAGGAGAAGGAGGTCCAGGACCTGCGCCTCAAGTATTTCGGCCCCGAAGGTGAGCTCTACCAGAAGCGCAACAGTCTCGTCGGCCACATTCAGGACGACATCTACAACGCCGTCAAGGAAATCGCCGAGCGCAACAACTATTCGATGGTCATTGACCGTTCATCGGCCGAATCCATCATCTTCGCTTCGCCCAAGATTGATATCTCGAAGGAGGTGCTCAGCAAGTTGGGCTATTGATCAGAAAAATAAGAGTTAAAAATTAAAATAAATCAAACCAACACAACATGAAGAAAATCATGCTTTTCGCAGTGTGCGCCTTCCTGGCCATGACTGCATCCGCCCAGAAGTTCGGCAACATCAACATGGGCGAAGTCTTCGAATCTATGCCCGAGCGCGCCGTCGTACAGAAAGAGATGGAGGAACTCCAGGCCAAGTACGAAACTGAGCTCTCGAAGATGGGCGACGAATACCAGAAGAAGGTCAACGATTATCTCGCCGAGCAGGACAAGCTCGAAAAGAACATCGCCGAGGCCCGTGCCCAGGAGATCGACCAGCTCCAGCAGCGTATCCAGAACTTCCGCGAAATGGCAGCCAAGGATCTCCAGACCCAGCAGCAGAGCAAGGTCGCTCCCATCATCGAGAAGATCAACAAGGCCATCCAGGCCGTAGGCGAGAAGGAGGGCTTCACCTACATCTTCGACCTCTCTCAGGGCAACATCCTCTACGCCAGCCCAAGCCAGTGCGTCGATGTCCTGCCATTGGTCAAGAAGGAACTCGGCCTGTAAGCATCACGGCAATAAGGAAAGAACGGGAGATTCACTGCGGTGGGTCTCTCTTCTTGTTTTATGGCCAATGGCAATGCTCCATCGGCCGAAATCCACCCTCAAAAAACGAAAGGAAGACTCATCACTGAATCTTCCTTTTTTCGTGTGTTATTGGCCAATGCCTCTTACTGGCATTCCGTCTCAAGCATCCGCTTGATGACCGTCTCGGCCGAGATTTCGCGGTTGGCGGCCTCTGGAATGACCAACGAACGTGGACCTTCAATCACGTCGTCCGTCACAATCATGTTACGGCGCACGGGCAGGCAGTGCATGAAGTGGGCATCGTTCGTTACGGCCATCTGACGCGCGCCGACAGTCCAGCTGCGCCAGTCGAACCCGGGATAAAGTTCGGGGAAATCCTTTTCGAGGTTCTTGCCGTAGTGTGCATCCTCGAAACAGCTCCAGTTCTTGGCATAGACGAAATCTGCGCCCTCCATAGCCTTCATTTGGTCATATTCGATGGTTGCACCGGCCGTGAAGCGTGGGTCGAGTTCATAGCCGTGTGGCTGTGTGACGACCACTTCATAACCGGCTGCGACGGCAAACTGTGCGAAGCTGTTCGGCACGGCCTGCGGCAGACGGCCTGGATGCGGTGCCCATGTCATTACCACCTTCGGACGAGCCTTTTCCTTGTGCTCCTCGATGGTGATGATGTCGGCAAATGCCTGCAACGGGTGGCCTGTGGCGCACTCCATGCTGAACACGGGCTTGCCCGAATATTTGATGAACTGCGAGAGGATCATCTCTTCGTAGTCGTCCTTCTTGCTTTCAAAGCGTGCAAATGAGCGGACGCCGATGATATCCGCGTAGCAGCCCATCACCGGGATGGCCTCCAGCAGGTGTTCTGCCTTGTCGCCGTCCATCACAACGCCACGCTCGGTCTCCAGTTTCCATGCGCCGGCATTGACGTCGAGCACGATGGTGTTCATGCCGAGGTTCTGTGCCGCCTTCTGGGTCGAGAGGCGGGTGCGCAGCGAGTTGTTGAAGAAGATGAGCAGTGCGGTCTTGTTTTTGCCAAGATGCTGGTAGTCGTAGCGATGCTTCTTGACCTCCAGCGCTTCGGCGAGAGCGGCCTGCAGGTCGCCCAGGTCTTTGACGTTTGTGTAATAACGCATATTTCTGTTGTTTTGGTTGTAATTCGTAATGGTCGGCAAATATAGCGAAAACTCTCATTATAAGCAAATTTTTTGCCGATTATCTTCGTTTTCGGCCGATTTTTCTCTCGATTCAGGTTCATTGGCCAATGTCTCAATCCAACTCCACGTTTTGCTATCCGAATATTCCAAATTCTCGCTTTTCGGCATCATTTTATCGTTATTCGATATGATTTCTATGTTATTTTTTGCCAATGTCCTTTCCTTACCCTACTTTTGCATATCGAAAAACGATAAATCATTATCGAAAATCTTTAATTGTTTAATCTTAATCAATACGAAAATGAAAAAGTTGAAAATCTACAGCACCTTGCTGGTTGTGTTCCTTTTGGGAACAATTGTTACGAGTGTTTTTTCCTTCCATACGGATCATGAAAATGTTGCCGATGAAGACAAGTTGGAGTTCGTCCCTATGCCGGCCGACTTCTACACGCAGGATAGCATCGAAGGTGGCGTGGTGACCCACTTCAAGCCAACGATTCAGCTGCCATTGTATGTAAGGGCTTATACCAGAACGCATCCCATGATTCAATCCACGTGGCGTGATGCGACCTTTAGCGGCCAGCCGACAACCTGCGTGATGGACATGGAAAAACTGCAGTTGAAGATGCCTGCGTCATCGGAAGAACATCGGCCATTGATGATTCTCGGTGTCGTTGCCGTGGTTCCGCAGTTCATCCTGATTGTATGGATTGTGGTATTGGCCATCAAGCTTACACGTCGCATCCGCAAGGGCGAGGTTTTCGTGGCCGATGTCTCAAAAGGTATGGAAAGGACGGGTTGGCTCTTGGTCGTTTACCATCTGCTTGGATTCCTTATAGGCTATTTGGCCTATCTTTATGCCAGCCATACGTTCCACATCGCCTATTATCACGTCGTCTATCACGACGAGTCCGGTTCATGGGCGATGATTCTCGGCTTTGTCCTCTTGATTATTTCACAAGTCATCCTCATGGGCAAAGACTTGAAGGAGGAGCAGGAACTCACTATATAATAATTGATAATTGAAAAGCCTTTTCAACTGAAAATTCAGCTAAAATATAATGAACATAAAAATAATAATATGAAAAACAATAAATTAAAAGTCTTGCTCTATTGGGCGTTGGTCGTAGCAATGGTATTCATGGCCTTCAATGTCGTTTTCGCGGGTATTCAGTTGGTCGATTCCCTGTGGAATATGGAACAGAGGGATTTGAGCAGCGGTGTTTCTTTGTATGGATACGGAGTTACCCTGATCGGCTGTTCCCGTACCATTGTCGTTGATTCTTTGTATCTTGTATTTTTGTTCATCAGTATTCGCGGTTTGAAGCGGGACACCTTTTTCAACAAGCGCAATGCCTATTTCCTGGCCTGTATCGCGGGCGTTTCGCTCCTGGCTGCCATAATAAGTGGCGTGTTCGGTACGTTGACGATGGGTACGCTCTCATATGCCATTATCAATATTACTTCTGTGGGGCCATCGGCCTTCGTGTTGAGCCTCTCGTTGCTTTATCTGGCCGCCGTCCGTTCGGAGGAAACAGAGAAATTAACTATTTGACATTATGAGCATTATCGTAAATATAGATGTGATGATGGCCAAACGGAAGATGTCGTCACAGGAATTGGCCGAGCGGATTGGCATCACGGCCGCCAACCTCTCCGTCCTCAAGACGGGCAAGGCCAAAGCGGTGCGCTTCTCCACGCTCGAGGCCATCTGCAAGGCTCTCGACTGTCAGCCGGGCGACGTGCTCGAATATCGCGCTGACGAAGATTGATGTCGGCCAATGTGCCCCATCGGCCACAAAAAAGACCAACGCCCTGTCCCGGAAGAGACGGAGCGTTGGCCGCTGTATTGTCCTTTATGGCCGATGAGCCTTATTCGGTGTACTTCTTGACGATGATTGAGCCGTTGTGGCCACCGAAACCGAACGTGTTCGACAAGGCAGCGCGTACGGTGCGCTTCTGAGCCTTGTTGAACGTGAAGTTCAGATTGTAGTCGATTTCCTCGTCCTTGTCGTCGTCTGCATGGTTGATGGTCGGAGGAACGATGTCTTCAACGACCGACTTGACGCAGATCAGAGCCTCAACTGCACCGGCGGCACCTAACAGGTGGCCGGTCATCGACTTGGTTGACGAAATGTTGAGTTTGTATGCCCAGTCGCCGAATACCTCCTTGATGGCCTTGGCCTCCGAGAGGTCGCCTACAGGGGTCGATGTGCCGTGTACGTTGATGTAGTCGATATCTTCGGGCTTCATGCCGGCATCCTCAAGTGCAGCGTTCATCACCAGCTTGGCACCCAAGCCCTCCGGATGGGTTGCTGTGAGGTGATATGCGTCGGCCGACATACCGCCACCTACGACTTCAGCGTAGATTTTGGCACCACGAGCCTTGGCGTGCTCCAGTTCCTCAAGGATGAGACAGCCGGAACCCTCGCCCATGACGAAACCGTCGCGGCTGCCCGAGAATGGACGGCTTGCGTGCTCAGCATCGTCATTGCGGGTCGAGAGCGCCTTCATGGCGTTGAAACCGCCGATGCCAGCCTCGCAGATGGCTGCCTCGGCACCGCCGGCCACGATGATGTTGGCCTTGCCCAAACGGAGCAGGTTGAATGCGTCAATCATGCCGTGGGTCGATGATGCACAAGCACTTACGGTGCCGTAGTTCGGACCGTGGAAACCGTAGTGGATGCTGATCTGACCGGCTGCGATGTCGGCAATCATCTTTGGGATGAAGAATGGATTGTATCTTGGACCGATGGCTGGATCATAGCCGCCAGCTTCCTCCTGGAATGTCTTGATACCACCGATGCCGGCGCTGTAGATGACACCGACGCGGTTCTTGTCTTCTGTTTCGAGGTCGATGCCACAATCCTTGATGGCTTCAGCTACGGCAGCGAAGGCCAGCTGGCAGTAACGGTCCACCTTGCGGACTTCCTTCTTCTCAAAATAGAGTGTCGGGTCGAAGCCCTTGACCTCGCAGGCGAACTGTGTCTTGAATTTTGAAGCGTCGAACAGGGTGATGAGACCGCAGCCGCTCTTGCCCTCGACGAGACCCTTCCAAGTCTCTTCAACGTTCAGACCAAGTGGGGTGATAGCGCCCAATCCAGTTACTACTACTCTCTTTAATTCCATTTCTATAATTTTTAATGTGGCCAATGTTCCAATCTCTTGTCTCCGACCCTCATCGGCCGTTACACTGCCACTTTATTGAATTGTCTTGAATATTACCGTTCCCGGGATTGTGATGGCCAATGCATCGGCCGACATTGCCCCAAAAACAAAATTACAAATTACAAGGCGCACACCACCACACTGGGAGGGTCGTAACTTGTAATTTGTAATTTTCGAAAAGGGATTATTCCTTGTTCTTCTCGATGTAGGCAACAGCGTCGCCGACAGTAGCGATCTTCTCAGCCTGATCATCTGGAATGGTGATGCCGAACTCCTTCTCGAACTCCATGATGAGTTCTACGGTGTCGAGGGAATCAGCGCCCAAATCGTTGGTGAAAGATGCCTCAAGGGTAACTTCAGACTCTTCTACGCCCAACTTCTCAACGATAATCTCTTTAACTTTAGCTTCGATTTCAGACATAATCTTTTTTGTTAAAAGGGTTAATATTGTTATTTTTCTGTTTCAAATTTAGGTGAATTTGCAATTTTGGGCAAATTTTCCAATGCTTTTCGCACGCGTTCAAATTATTATACGTATCTTCGCGGCGCAAAATCACGGTGCAAAGGAACGAAAAAAAAACTAATGTTCAAATTTTTTTTGCACTAAAATAATAAAAAGTGCACGTTTTTGAAAGAAATGTGCGAAATTGCTAAGTAAAAATGAAAAATATCGCCATTTTCGCGTCTGGTTCGGGTTCAAACGCTGAAAACATTGCCAACTATTTCAGTGGTAGTCAAGAGGTCTCAATCGCTCTGATTGTCTGCAACAAGGCCGATGCCTTTGTCTTCGAACGGGCTAAAAAACTGGGCATTCCATCGCGTCTCGTGACAAAGGCCGACATGCAGGACGAGGCATTGGTCATGAACCTGATGAAGGAGTTCAAGATTGATTTCATCGTGTTGGCCGGCTATCTGCTCCTTGTGCCAAAATATCTCGTTGAGGCGTTTCCACGGGCTATTGTGAACATCCATCCAGCACTCATTCCGCTGCATTGTGGCAAGGGAATGTATGGCGACCGTGTACATGAAGATGTCATCAAGTCGGGCGACAAGCAGTCGGGCATAACCATTCATTATGTGAACGAGTTCTTCGACAATGGCGACATCATTTTTCAGGCGACTTGTCCGGTCGAAGCGGGCGATGACGCTCATGCCGTGGCCACTAAAGTCCATGCGCTGGAGTATGCACATTTCCCCCGTGTGATTGCCGAGACAATTGCCAAATTGTAATTGATTTTGCATATTGGCCGCAAAAATATTCATCGAATCAAGCCTTTTCCGCTGTTTTTATTGAATTTTCTTGCAAAAAATGATTGGCTATACGAAAAAAAGCCTATCTTTGCGACCGCAAAATTCAAAATTATAGGTTATGAAAGGAAAAATGGACCGTATCTCGGCCATCCGCGAGATTATTCAGAGCCGTAACATCAGCAGCCAGCAGGAATTGCTGGAAATCCTCGTTGAGCAGGGACACAAACTGACGCAGGCCACCCTGAGCCGCGACCTGAAGCAGATGCAGATTGTCAAGATGAGCCTGCGTGACGGCGGTTATCTTTATGTGATGCCCGATGTCGCTGCTTCGATGAAGAGCAATCTGACGAACTATTTCGTTTCGCCGCACAACATCAAGGGTGTGGTGAGCGTCGAGTGCAGTACCGTGCTCGTTGTGGTGCGTACCAAGCCCGGCTATGCCAGCAGCATCGCCTATGATGTGGATCAGTCGCTTCTGCCAGAGGTGATGGGTACGGTCGCCGGCGATGATACGATTCTCGTCATTCCTCGCGGTGGATATACCACCAACCAGGTGGCCGAGGCTCTGTGCAATATCCTGCCACGCAAGTAATTTGAACCCTATCGGAAGAAAAACAATAAATATAACAAGATAAAATGAACACTTCGTCTGAAGACCAGCCTGTGATCCGTATCTACATCGCTGGAAAGCAGCACGTCCACTACGTGAACGAGATTCTCGATGTGATTGAGGAGTCCAGCAAGGCTCGTGGAACAGGTATTGCGCGCCGTTCGCCCGAATATGTTGCGCAAAAGATGCTGGAGGGAAAGGCCATCATCGCTCTGTGCGGTGACGATTTCGCCGGTTTCTGCTATATTGAGAGTTGGAGCAACAAGACATATGTTGTCAATTCCGGCCTGATTGTCAAGCCGAAATATCGTGGTTTGGGTCTGTCGAAGCGCATCAAGCGTTTCTCGTTCGTCTATAGCCGCAAACTGTTCCCGCACGCCAAACTTTTCGGTATCACATCGGGCGCAGCTGTGCTCAAAATCAATAACGAATTGGGCTATCGTCCAGTGACTTTCGAACAGTTGACCGACGATCCGGCATTCTGGCGCGGTTGTCAGACCTGCGTGAACTACGATGTGCTGACGCGCACCAACTTCAAGCGCTGCATCTGTACGGCAATGCTGTATGACCCGGAGGAGCATCCGGAAGAAAAGTTGGAGGACTTGGACAAGATTTAATTTCTTAGGTTATAAGGTTGTAAGGTTATAAGGTCGCTGCGCTGGTAAGGTTTTTACCGACAGCACCTTGGCAACTTACCTTAAAACCTCATAACCTTAAAACCTCATAACCTAAAAACCTAAAAATATGGCAAAGAAGAAAGTTGTAGTCGCCTTCAGTGGCGGTCTCGATACGAGTTATAATGTGATGTATCTCACCAAAGAGATGGGATACGAGGTCTATGCAGCGTGTGCCAACACCGGCGGTTTCAGTGCCGAGCAGTTGAAGGCCAACGAGGAGAACGCCTACAAGTTGGGCGCTGTGAAGTATGTCACCCTCGATGTTACGCAGGAATATTACGCAAAGTCGTTGCGTTACATGGTCTATGGCAATGTGTTGCGCAACAACTGCTATCCTATCTCGGTCAGCTCGGAGCGTATCTTCCAGGCATTGGCCATTGCCCGCTACGCGAAGGAAATCGGCGCTGATGCCATCGCTCATGGTTCGACCGGTGCCGGCAACGACCAGATCCGTTTCGACATGACCTTCCTGGTCAAGGCTCCTGGCATCGAAATCATCACCCTGACCCGCGACCGCAACCTGAGTCGCAAGGAGGAGGTCGATTACCTCAATGCCAACGGTTACTTTGCCGACTTCACCAAGTTGAAGTACAGCTACAACGTCGGCATCTGGGGTACCAGCATCTGCGGAGGCGAGATTCTCGACAGCAAGCAGGGTCTGCCTGAGTCGGCCTATCTGAAGCATCCGACCAAGACTGAGCCTGAAGTGC
The DNA here is from genome assembly GCA_902779265.1 of uncultured Bacteroidales bacterium. Lineage (GTDB taxonomy): Bacteria > Bacteroidota > Bacteroidia > Bacteroidales > UBA3663 > Liminaster. Next base: position 14,836 of record CACZAY010000049.1, read on the forward strand.
TGAGCATCGGCTTCAAGAAGGGCGAAATCTGTAGCGTGAACGGTGTCGAGTTCGACGACAAGATCAAGGCCATTCAGGAGGTTGAGAAGATCGGCGCAGCATACGCCATCGGCCGCGACTGCCACGTTGGCGACACAATCATCGGCATCAAGGGTCGCGTCGGTTTCGAGGCTGCAGCTCCAATGCTCATCATCGCAGCCCACCGCTTCCTGGAGAAGTTCACCCTCTCCAAGTGGCAGCAGTACTGGAAGGATCAGATCAGCAACTGGTACGGCATGTTCCTGCACGAGTCGCAGTATCTGGAGCCAGTCATGCCCGATATGGAGGCCATGCTCGAATCGTCGCAGCGCAATGTGAACGGTGTCGTAACCCTCGAACTCCGTCCATATTCATTCCAGACACTTGGTGCCGACACTCCGGACGACCTGGTTCACAACAAGCTCGGTGAGTATGGCGAGACGGCCAAGGCATGGACGAGCGAAGATGCCAAGGGCTTCATCAAGGTGACTTCTACTCCTCTGCGCGCCTACTATAGCGTTCACCCGGACGAGGAAAGATAAGAGAACAATGATTCCCTCCCATCCTTTTGGAGGGGAGGGATTTTCCTTTAAATACAAAGCATTATGTCAAAATTAACGAAATCTTCAAGCGACAAAGTCATCTGCGGTGTGTGCGGCGGCTTGGCAAAACAGATGGGTACCGATTCGACCATCATTCGCCTCATTTGGGCCATCGGCACAATTGTGACTGCCGGTTTTCTGGGAGTTATCATTTATTTTGTCTGTGCTCTGATAATCCCTAACGAATAATTCATGGTAAAAGTAGGAATATTGGGCGCTGCCGGATATACTGGCGGCGAATTGATTCGCATCCTGATCAACCATCCTGATGTCGAAATCTGTCCTGGATTTCTTTACCGCTCTGATCTTTGCATGCAGCCTGGGAATCATCACGAGCGTGATCGCGGTCCCTCAGTTTTTGATCTTCCTTTGCCTGTTTCTTTTGGCGAAACTGATCTATCCGCTCACGACACCTGTTATGATCAACGACTTTAAGGCTTGCGGGGGATTCGTC
>CACZAY010000050.1 GCA_902779265.1 uncultured Bacteroidales bacterium
CTTTTGGGGCTGCCTTGACCTCTGTTTTGTTTGATTATTGCGCTGATAATCAAATCGATTGCTGTTCTTGCTGAAATTATCCCCACTCCAAGTCTTGAAATCTATTTTGGCCAATGTTTTTTCTCTCGTTGTCATTCTGAGCGCAGCAAAGAAATTCTCCATGAATTGAATTCAATTGGAAATCAATTTTGTTGGCCAATGGATTTTATTGCACGCAGAGTGTAAGAAAGTGGAAAGAAGGAAATCTTACCCTGGAAAATGTTGAATGATTCTTGCCCTAAAACCTGACAGAAATTGAATGAAAAACACCATTCCCTCTTAAAAATGCGGAAATATTTGCATTGTTTTCAGATATTGTGTATCTTCGCGCCCGAAATTTTATTCAACCTGCAATCTATACATCCAAAGGCGTGATTCATGTGGATTCTAATTTCAGCAAATTGGAGCCTGTTACCTATAATTTTTTTATGGGGAACTTGTAAAAGTTAAATGAAATGAAAAGAAAAGTGTTGCTTATTGTGTCCGGTATTGAACTGATTATCAGTTTATACTATGCACTTACAGGATATCGGGATGGATTGACCGAGTTGTTCTTAGCTTTTTATATATTTCTGGGGGCAGTCTTGTTGGCACTTGTCATCAAACCGATTATAGATTGCTTTACTCCAAAATCGAGTTGGATTCCTTATGTTTTTCTTCATTGTGTGACATGTCCAGGCATATTTTACTTTGTGTGTTTGGCCGTTCCAGATTTTGCAAAAAACGCGTATGAGTCTTATGACATACAGATTGATGATGATGTTTCTATTTACTCAATCTTAATAAATACATATAGAAAAGAATATAGTATATCTATGCTTACAAAGAACCCAGAAGGGGTACGTCATCGGGTCGGAGCAAAAGGTGAGTATTCGAATAACGGACAAATTATATATTTTTCTTTAGAAAACGTGCGTTATACTTATACCCCTATAAATAAAAAAGAGGAGACTTTCCTTGATAGTATTAAAAAGGGCATTTATATGGACAAAGATTCTATCTATGGTTTAAACGGAAAAAACTACGCTTTGCAACGAGTCAAAGGAATTGAGTGAATGGATTTATGGAAAGTCTTATAAAATTGTTGAGGGTTGGAGACTTCTCCAGAATTATATTTTAGGATTCCGCCGCCAGCTTGTTAAAAAGTTGGCGGCGGAATTTCGTTTGTATGCCATTGGCCACAAAACCAAAATTGATTTTCAATTAATTTCAATTCGTGGAGAACATTAGAACGCGAAAAGGACGAAATAAACGAAATTTTTTTATCAAAAGGACTTTTTTACAATGGATTTCGAATGTTTCGTTTTTTTTCGTGTTCGAACTCCATTGGCCACAAGCTCCATAATAGAAAAGCGTTTTGGGCGACGTTGGAAACGTCGCTTCCTTGGGTTATATGATTTCTTCCAGCAGGCGCCAGAAGCGCTCCACACTGCTTTTTTCGACCGATTCGGCGGGGCTGTGCGGATGGTGGATGGTGGGGCCGAGGCTCACGATGTCCAGTTCGGGATAGATTTCGTGGATGATGCCGCACTCCAGCCCGCAGTGGACGGAATTGACGTGCATCTCGGTCTGGAAGAGCTGGCGGTAGGCCGTCCGGATGCGTTGGGGGAGGGTTGTGGCCAATGGCTGCTCCCAGCCGGGGTAGGCGGCCGTGAAATAGACGCGCGCTCCGCCCAGGATGAAGCAGCTCTGGAGGCGGGACGAGAGGGCGCGCTTCATCTCTTCGTTGAGGCTGCGCACAAGGGCGACGATGTCGCATCGGCCATTGTCTCCGTCCTGTGTCATCGCGATGGAGGCGAGGTTGCTGGAGGTCTCGACGACGGTGGGGAGGTCGGGCGAGTAGCGGAACAGACCGTCGGGCGCGGCTTCGAGCGAGTTGAGGATGTCGTCCTGCACCTCTTCGGGGAGGAGCCACTGGGGTGCGTCGGTGACATGGGCCGTAAAGAGCACATCTTCGTCCACGCCGCGCAGCTCGTAGCGGAACAGTTCGCCGTAGTAGGTGGCCTCGTCGAGCAGTTCGCCGACGACCTCTTCGGGGACGGTGAGTACGGCCGATGCCTCGCGCGGGATGGCATTGCGCACGCCGCCTCCCTGCACCCACGCCACGCGTGCCTCGAAGCTGACGACGGCGTGTTTCAGGAAGCGCACCATCATCTTGCAGGCGTTGCCGCGGCCCAGGTGGATGTCCATGCCGGAGTGGCCGCCCTTCAGTCCGCCCAGTGTGACGAGCACGGCGCGGTCGCCCTCGGGGATGCCGCGTTCGAGCTTGTAGCGGTAGGTGACGTTGAGATCGACGGCGCCGGCGCAGCCTACCATGAGGTCGCCCTCGCGCTCGGTGTCGAGGTTGATGAGCTGTGAGCCTTTCAGCCAATGGGGTTTCAGCCGGCTCGCGCCCTCCATGCCGGTCTCTTCATCGACGGTGAAGAGCAGTTCGAGCGGGCCGTGGGTGAGGTTTTTGGCCAATGCCTCATCGGCCACAACCGCCAGCATCGCAGCCACGCCGATGCCGTTGTCGGCCCCGAGGGTCGTGCCATCGGCCGTCACGAGGTCGCCCACTTCGCGCAGGCGGAGTCCATCGGCCAAGAAGTCGAACTTGACGTCGCTGTCGGCCTGCGGGACCATGTCGATGTGGGCCTGGAGCGTGGTGGTTTCGGCCAATGGACGTCCCTGACGGCGCGCCTTCTCTTCCCAGCCGCTGGAGGCGGGAATCTCGACGCGGATGTTGCCCGCGGCATCGGCATCGGCCACAAGTCCGGCCTGCTGCACCTGCGCGATGATGTACTGGCGCAACGCCTCGACGTGACCCGACGGGTGCGGTATCTGGCAGATGGCGCGGAACTGATTCCAGAGAGATTCGGTAGTCATGAGTGTAAGTTTGATTATTTTCTTTTGGCAATCATCGCCATCGCATACAGGCCCAGGAGCAGCACGAAGCCCTGTTCGATGGACCAGCTTGTCCAGATGAAGGCCTGCACCTGCGCATCTGCAAGTTCATGGCCAATGCCGTAGCATAGCAGGGCCGTTCCCACCGCATAGTGCCACGGGCCGAGGCCACCCTGCACCGGCAGGACGAGCGACAGGCTGCCCATGACGAAGATCGACAGGCCCGCCCACGCGTCCAGATGCTCCGTGAAGCCGAAAAAGAAGCAGCACGTGTAGCTGTTCAGATAATAGCACGTCCACAGTGCCACGCTCCACAAGAGGTAGCCCCACAGGTTCGGCACATCCTTCAAACCCTTGATGCCCAGCCACATGTTGCCCACGAAGCCCGACACGAACTGGTAGGCCATCGTGTGCCGCAGGTAGCGCGAGAAGAGAGCCACCACGATGATTGCGATGATGGCCAATGTCCATAGCCACGGCGACGAGATCAGGTCCAGGATGCGTTGGCCGATGTCACTGCCCGCCATGAATGTGGCGAAGTGCTCCCGCTCGTGCAGGAAGGCCGCCAGCGTCATCGCGCCGGCCACCACCATATCGACCAGCCGCTCGCTCACCATCGTGCCCACCGTCGTGCTGAACGGCAGGTGATACCGGCGCGCCACATAGCTGCACCGCCACAATTCGCCCACACGCGGCAGGGCCAGGTTCAGTCCATAGTTGCCGAACACGGCGACCGCCATGTCATGCGCCGAGGGGTTGATGCCCAACGTGCGCAGCTGGAGCCGCCAGCGCAGGCCACGGATGATGTGGCTCATCAGGGCCAATGTCACACTCACGGCGACCCAACCCCACGCGATGCCCTTCTGCAGCTCCTCGAGGACGACGTCCCACTCGACCTTGCGCGTCAGGCTCCACGCCATCAGCAGGCCGACCAGCAGGGGAACGGTTATCTTGATAGTTTTCTTCATCTCTTTATTTCGGAGCCACCCGACAGAAATCCTGATACGTGTCGATGACCTCCTTGACATATTCTGTAGTGACGCGCGCATAGAATCGGCCATGATGCACACACGGCATCGTGTAGTATTGCCGATCCGACTTCAGCTTCAGACAGTGCTCCACGTTGTCCTCCCACACGGCGGGGTTGTAGCCCAGGGTGTCGGCCAATGCGATGGCGTCGAAGACGTGGCCCATGCCGGCGTTGTAGCTGGCCAATGTGAACTGGAGCAGGTCCTTCTCCGTCGCCGCCTTCGTCTCGGCCGAGGCCTCCCGGTAGCTCGTCACATCCGGCTCCAGCGAGCGGGCGATGCGCCGGCGCAGGCTCTGTTCCATGCTCTCGATGAGGCGCACGCCGGCCTGCACATTGGCTTCGGGGTCGGTCAACAGGGCGTTCGGACAGCCGAAGCGCAGCGCCGTCGTCGGCATGAGCTGCATGAGGCCGCGAGCCCCCTTGGACGAAATCTCGTGCGGGTCGAAGCGCGACTCGACGAAGGCCACCGCTGCCAGCATCCGCCAGTCCCAGCCCAGCCGCCGCGCGTAGTTCTTGAACAGCGGGTCATAGACCGACAGCTTCCCGTTGCCCAGGAGGTAGCGGATCTTCACCGTGCGCCCCAGACTCTGCTCGTAGTAGCGCTTGATGAGCGTGGCGTAGCGTGGCGTGGAGCGTTCGTAGTGGCACACCGAGTCGATTTTCATGGCCAATGTATCGGCCGCAGCGCTCACCACCCATCCGATCGAGTCCTCGCTGTCAATGAGCGGATGGCCCAGCTTCAGGTCGGGATAGTAGCTGCGCATCAGCTGCGCCACGTTGGTCGGCAGGAGCGCGACGTCGTATTGGCCGCCCACGACCTGCTCGGCCAGCGTCTCCATCGTCATGGTGTCGGCCAATGTCTCCACGCGGAACGGCGTGAGGTCGAAGTTCTGCATGACAATCTCTTCGGCCAATGCGATTTCGGCCCATGAGCCTGCGGGCACGGCCAGACTGTAACGCGCGGCTGGGGCATCGGCCAATGTGACCTCCTGACGCATCACGGGCACGAGCCCGAGCTCGTAGATGTAGCCGCACTGGCGCATCGTCCCTCGCCGGTTGACGACGCGCGCCGCTGTGGGCCATGCTGCGACATCGGCCACACCTGCCTCCAGACTGTCGAGCATCGCCTTCTCATTGGCCACAAACGTTATCTCGAATTGCAGGCCCAACTCGCGTGCCGCCTGCTGTATGACCTCGTATTCGTGTCCGCGCCACGTGCCTTTGTGCTGGAACGCGCTGATGGACGACGGCACGGTGACCACGTGCAGGGTGTCGCCCGCTGCAATGTCGGCCCAAGTGCGATGAGGGAGCTCTTCGGTCGCGAAGAACTCCTCGTAGGTGAGCCATCCGCCCAGGGCCACGCCGAGTGCGCCGCCCACGACAGATGCAATCAGGTAACGTGCTTTCATTGTCTTGGAGATAGGGAAGAGGTGTGTATGTCTGTCGGATTTTAGTTAATTCTGTTCAAATTGATAATTTTGCCCGCTTGCAGTGCGAAAGCCATTGGCCATCCAACTATCAATTACCAATCCCTATTGGATCTGGATGTACTGCTTCAGGAGGTCGATGGCGACGCTGTTGCTGCCACCCTGCGGCACGATGATGTCGGCGTACTGCTTGGTGGGCTCGATGTGCAGCTGGTGCATCGGCTTGATGATGCGCTGGTAGCGGTCCACGAGGTCCTCGACGGTGCGGCCACGCTCGACCACATCGCGGCGCAGGACGCGGATGAGGCGCTCGTCGCTGTCGGCATCCACGAATACCTTCATGTCGAGGATGGCGCGGATGGAGGGATCGACCAGTGCCATGATGCCCTCGAGGATGATGACGCGGCGCGGCTCGATGTGCTTCGTCTCCTTCAGGCGGCTGCACGTCGTGTAGTCATAGACGGGTTCGTCGATGGCCTTGCCCTCACGCAACATGTTGAGGTGTTCGTAGAGCAGCATCCAGTCGAACGCGCGAGGTTCGTCGAAGTTCTGTGCACGACGCTCCTCCCACGGCAAGTGGCTGCTGTCTTTGTAATAGGAATCTTGTGAAACTACGGTTACGCTTCCTTCTGGAAGGCTTTCAATGATTTTGCGTACTACGGTGGTCTTGCCCGATCCGGTGCCACCGGCTATACCGATTATCATGATAACAACGTTATTTATTTCCGCAAAAATAGTGATTTTTTCACAGACCCGCCCCATTTCCCCGCGAAAATCTGCCTTTTCGCCGATGATTTCTTGCTAAATCCGCACAAAAAAACTAAATTTGCGCGCTCAAAACAAGAATATGCAGCCGATTTCAAAGAATATAATCAAGCAAATCCGCAGCCTCGAAATGCGTAAATTCCGGCGTCAGTCAGGCGAATTTGTGGCCGAGGGGAACAAGCTCGTCGAAGACAATCTGCGCGCCATGCATTGCAATAAGCTGGTGGCTGTGGCCGACTGGTGGGCCGCACATCCCGAGGCTGAGGCATTGGCCGACGAATGCTACGCGATTTCGCCGCAGGAGATGCAGCGGCTCAGTCTGATGCAGTCGCCGCAAGAGGTGTTGGCCACATTCCGCACGCCCGATGTCGAACTTTCGGCCGATGTCGCCCAATCATTTCAGAATCAGCTTGTTGTCGCGCTCGATGGCGTGCAGGACCCCGGCAACGTGGGCACCATCATCCGCCTGTGCGACTGGTTCGGAATCCGCAACATCGTCTGTTCGCCGACGACGGCCGACTGCTACGCGCCGAAAGTCGTCCAGGCCACTATGGGAGCCATCGCCCGAGTGCGTGTCTTCTACACCGAACTGCCCGAGTTCCTGAGCCGTATGGCATCGGCCAATGTCCCCGTATACGGCACCTTCCTTGAGGGCGAAAACATCTATCAGTCAACGCTTTCGGCCAATGGTGTCATCGTGATGGGCAATGAGGGCAAAGGCATCTCCGATGAGGTGCGCGGCATCGTGTCGCACAAGCTCTTCATCCCGCCGTTCCCCGCCGATGCCGTGACCAGCGAATCGCTCAATGTGGGCATCGCAACGGCCATCACGGTGAGCGAGTTCCGGAGACAGACCCCTACCCCTGACCCTTCCCCGTTATGTAGGGGAAGGGAGTAGTTTGATACAACTATCATTATTTTGCAAATCATTGGTCATAAATTTGTTGGCCAATATCAATTATCAATTGTCAATTATCAATTAAGGTGATAAAGGTTGCAGTCATCATATTGAATTGGAACGGCGTTGCGCACGGATTGCTGCGCCGCTACCTGCCGTCGGTCGTCGAACACACGCCCGCCGAACTGGGCGAGGTGATTGTGGCCGACAACGGCTCGACCGACGAATCGTTGCAGGTGCTGCGCGAGGAATTTCCGACGGTGCGCGTCATCGCCTTGGAGCAGAACTTCGGTTTTGCCGAGGGCTACAACCGCGCCATCGCACAAGTCGCACAGCCGTATGTCGTGCTGTTGAACGATGACGTTGCCGTCACGCCCCATTGGCTCGAACCGATAGTCGCATATCTGGACGCGCATCCCGGGACATTGGCCGCACAACCCAAACTGATGAGCGACCGCGACCACCGTCTGTTTGAATATGCCGGAGCGTGCGGCGGCTACCTCGACCGCATGGGCTATCCGTATTGCCGTGGCCGCATTTTCCAGACTTTGGAGGTGGACGACGGCCAATATGACACGGTCTGCTCGCTCGACTGGGCAACCGGTGCGGCTCTTTTCGTGCGACGCGAAGCCTACATCAAGGCGGGCGGTCTGGACGGCAACTTCTTCGCCCACATGGAGGAAATCGACCTCTGCTGGCGGCTGCGGCGCATGGGAGGCGACATCGTCTGTGTGCCTCAGAGCACGGTTTTCTACTTTGGCGGGGCTTCGCTATCGGCCGAGAACCCACACAAGACGTTCCTCAACTTCCGCAACTCGCTGCTGATGCTGCACAAGAACCTGCCGCGCGAACAACGTCGGCCAATGATTTTCTGGCGCATGGTGCTCGACGGACTTGCAGCATTGAACTTCATCGCCCACGGCCAATTCCGCCACGCACACGCCATCGGCCACGCACACAGTCAGGCGCGCAAGATGATCCGCGAGCTGTATCCGGATGAGGCATTGGCCAACGACGCAGAAAAACGCGGTTTCCACGATGCGCCGAACCAGCCGATCAGCATCCTGTGGCAGTATTATGTGAAAGGGAAAAAGCGGTTCAGCGAGATTGTCCCGCAACGAGATTGTAATTTGTAATTCGTAATTTGTAATCTATCCAAGGTGTCTTCAGTTCTTGTCCTATCCATCATCGCATTCTATTTTGGCGCAATCTTCTTCGTGTCGTGGCTCACTACGCGAAAAAAATCGGCCAACGACAATCAGGCTTTCTTCACCGGCGGACGGAAATCGCCGTGGTGGGTGGTCGCCATCGCCATGATCGGCACCAGCATTTCGGGCGTGACGTTCATCTCCGTGCCTGGCATGGTGGCTGCAACGCAATTCAGTTATCTTCAGATGGTTATCGGATTCGTCGCAGGCTATTTTGCCATCGCCTACGTGCTGCTGCCGCTCTACTATCGGCTGAATCTGAGCAGCATCTACGGCTATCTGGAGCAGCGTTTCGGCCAACGCGCCTATCGCACCGGAGCACTGTTTTTCCTCCTAAGCAAATTTCTGGGCTGCGGCGTGCGTATGTACCTGACAGCCTTGGTGTTGCAGCTTGTCCTGTTCGACGGATTGGGCATTCCGTTTGGCCTCAATGTGGCGGCGACGATGCTCGTCGTGTGGCTCTACACCTTCAAGGGCGGCGTTAAGACGTTGGTCTGGACCGATATGTTGCAGACACTCTCGCTCATCGCTGCCGTCGTGCTCTGCATCTTCTACGTCTGTCGTGCGATGCAGCTCGATGCCACGGGTCTGTGGAACACATTGGCCGACAGCCCGATGAGCCGGATGTGGTATTTCGACGACCCGTTGGACAAACGCTACTTCTGGAAGCAGTTCCTCGCCGGAATGTTCACCACCATCGCCATGACCGGCCTCGACCAGGACATGATGCAGAAGAACCTCTCGTGCCGCACATTGGCCGATGCCCGCAAGAACGTCATCAGCTACGGCTCCGGATTCCTGCCCGTCAACCTGCTCTTCCTTGCCCTCGGAATTCTGCTTTATCAGTTTGCAGCACAGCTGAATATCTCGTTTGACAAGCCAGACCAGCTCTTTCCCTCCATCGCCACCGGAACCGATGCGAACGGACACCTTTTGCTGCCGATGGCCGTCGGCATCCTCTTCGTGCTCGGACTGATTGCGGCAGCCTTCTCATCGGCCGGAAGTGCCGTGACGGCGCTCACCACTTCGGTCACCATCGACATGCTTCAGGCCGACAAGCGCCAGAACGCCTCTGCCCTGCGCCGCACGCGCCAATGGGTCCATGTGGCCAACTGCATCGTGATGGGCGTGCTCATCTACCTGTTCCGCGTCATAGGTTCGGGGTCGGTCATCAATGCGGTCTATGTGATTGCGAGCTACACCTACGGCCCGCTGCTCGGCCTTTATCTTTTCGGCCTCTACACCAAACTGAAGCCGCGCGACGGTTGGATTCCCGTCATCTGTGTCATGTCGCCGCTCGTCTGTCTGCTGCTCTCCACCCACAGCGAAGTGTGGTTCGGCGGCTATCAGATCGGCTTTGAACTGCTGCTTTACAATGCAGCGATTACGGCGCTGGGGCTGTGGGCAGTATCGGTGAAGAGAGGGTAGGAACATTGCGCCATTGGCCAAAACCTCTTACAGATTTCACCAAAAAGACGGAAAAAAATGATTTTCTTGGCCGATTCTCTCAAAATTTCGGCAAAATATTTGGTTGTTGCCGAAGTTTTGCATATATTTGTCCCCAACAAATGACATATATATGAAGAATTACAGTCAAGACATAATGGACTATGCTCTCTCTCGGCCCTATTTCGAGTTGCAGGAGTTATACGATTATCTTGAAAAAGATGGCAAAACAGACATAACTCGCAAGACTGTTTCTTGGTATCTTACCAAACTAATAGAATCAGGGAAGTTACAGAGAGTGGCTCATGGAAAGTACGCTGTAAGAACAAAACAGCAATTTGTCATTATTCCAACAGATGAACAGCGCAGCCTGAATGAGGAACTAAAACAGAAATGGCCTTACGCTCACTTTTGTATATATAACGGTAATATCATCAGCTCTTTACAGCATCATCTTTCGGCCAATAATATTACGTACATAGAAACCGAGCGTGAAGCTATTGTTGCCGTGTTTAACCATCTGAGGGATGAGGGGAAGGTCGCTTATTTGCGTCCCACACGTGAACTTATTTATAGTTATATAGATATGTCACATCCTTCTATATTTGTCAAGCCGCTCATTACAGAGTCTCCAATACAAGAATGTTGTGGAATGCAGGTTCCCACATTAGAAAAGCTTTTGGTAGATTTACAGAAAGACAAGGATTTTTTCTACCTACAGGAGGCAGAAGGCGTGACCATTTTCCAAAATGCACTATCTCTCTACTCAATCAATGAAAGTCGTCTTTTGCGATATGCAAGTCGGCGTGGTATAAGAAAAGAAATAAAAACAATTATTCAAACCATCAATTCAAATGATTAGCAAAGAATGCTTCACCTCTGAATGGATTGCCCAGAAATCCATAGAATTGCAATACAATGACAAAAATCTCATTGAAAAGGTCATCCGTGCTTTTTCTTTGCTAGAAATGCTATCTGCATCGGGTTGTCCTTTCTATTTCAAGGGTGGTACAAGTTTGATGCTAATTCTTGGCGGCGGTTCTCATCGTCTGTCTATCGATATAGACATCATGTGTCCACCAGGCACGAATATTGAAGCCTATCTGAAGGATTACGCCCAATGTGGTTTCTTGGAGTATCAACTCATTGAACGCCGTCAAGCAGGGAAAGATGTCCCGAAGAGTCATTCCAAGTTCTTTTATCAAGTGGCATTCAAGGGGCAATCAGATATGACATCTTTCATCCTTCTGGACGTGTTGTATGAGGATTGCCACTACCATAAGACCAATACCATAGACATTGTAAGCCCATTCATTAAGCTTGATGGAGAGCCATTGAAGGTCGTTGTACCTTCTGTTGAGGACATTCTCGGCGATAAGCTGACGGCATTTGCACCAGAGACGACGGGTATCCCTTATTATAAAAACGACAAACTAACCACCTTGGAAATTATCAAGCAACTATATGATGTGGGGAGACTCTTTGACAGAATGGAAGACATAAATACGGTTTCACAATCGTTCAAGGCTATTGCCGACGTGGAACTTGGCTATCGTAATCTGGGGCATGACCTGTCACAAATTTATGACGACATTCGACAGACTGCACTAAACATCAGTACAAGAGGCTTTGTTGACAAGGATAAGTTTGCTTTGTTACAAAAGGGCATCATCAACATCAAGCCTTTCATGTATAAGGGCGCTTACCGCATTGAAGAAGTGATTATTGATGCAGCAAAAGCAGCTTATCTTGCCACACTGATTGAAACTGGCGGTGATACTATAGAACGGTTCACTGACACACAACTTACTGAGGATTTGTTGATAAAACCTGTTTTGACTAGCAAATTGAACAAGTTGCGTATTGGTTTACCAGAAGCATATTTCTATTGGGCAAAGACAAGCCTGTTGATGAAATAAATGTATTATTGGCCAATGGCGTTCGTCCTCTTGCCCTACGAAAAAAGCGGCAGTCCGAATCCCACGGGCTGCCGCATCATTTTGTTTTTCTATGGCCGTTCGTACAGGTCCCAGTCGTTGCGCCGACGGGCAGCATCCATTTCGTCAGCCGTTCCGCCCATGTCGATGCCGCCCGATCCGCCTGCATCGTCAAACGAATCGGTGCGGCCGCCCATGGGTATCGTGCCGTAAGACAGGCAGATAATGTCACCCGACGCTATCTGCACCACGATGGACGTGGGTCGGTGATATTCGCGTTTCATAGGCATCAACGGATGAAGATTTTCTTGCCGTCATGCACGTAAAGCCCTGGCTTGCTTGGCTTTCGCCGATAGCGCATACCGTCAATGCCGTAGATGACAGCCTCGCCATTGGCCCCAAAAACCATCTCGATGTCGGTCGCCTCGGGCATTTCGTCGATGCCGTCGATGGCGATGCGGAGGCTGGCCGCGTAGTAGGTCACGGGGTCGCCGTTCTTGTTTTCGACCTTCATGTACCAACGTTGCGGCTTGAGCGATACGGTCGCATTGGACACACGCTTCAGCCCGCCGCCCGACATGCCGTAGTAGTTGTTGTCCCACATCTCCTGTCCGGAAACGCCCGCGTAGGTGCCCACGACGGTGAACCGCTGCTTGAACGACGAGCATTCGTAACTGTTCTCTTCTGTCGCAGCGACCTCGACATCCTCCATACGGAGCGTGAACGTCTTGGGCGCGTCTTGGGCTCGAATCAGGTAGGGATGGTTGGCCAATGTGCTTCCCGAAGTCAATGTGAAGAACTCGACGCGCGTACTGTCGGCCACACCGTCACCGTTCAGGTCCCATTGGTGCGTGTCGTTCAGTTCTGCCACCTGCAAGCCCTGTTTCGTCAACGAATCGACCGGAATGGCGAACGGCACGTAAAGCGACTGCCACTGCGTGCTGGAGAAAGTGCGGGAGTAGGTGAGCTCGTCACAAGTCTGTGTTTGGGTAATGTCTAATACCTCTCCATCGGTTATTTCCAGATTGTTAGATAATTCCACGATTTCCTTGAACTCATTCCAATATGAAGCCGCTTCGTATGCTTCCTTGCTACCTTTCGGCACATAGAGTGTGGCATTGGAACGATTAGAAAATGTGCTTGAATAAATATCAATGGGGCTTGAATTTAATGCGGTCACATTTGTCAGACTTGAACAATCAGCGAACGCACGGTCGCCGATGCTCGTCACGCTGCTTGGAATCTCGATGCTCGTCAATCCCGGGCAGCCCCAGAACGCACCGCTGCCGATGCTCGTCACGCTGCTTGGAATCTCGATGCTCGTCAATCCCGTGCAACCTTCGAATGCAATGCTGCCAATGCTTGTCACGCTGCTCGGAATCACGATGTTCGTCAGTCCCGTGCAGCCAGAGAACGCATATTCTCCGATGCTTGTAACAGTATTTGGTATAATTGTGCTTTTGCATCCAAGTTTTAAGGTATTTGTGGCTGTGTTTATAATTGCATTACAATTATCTCTGCTATCAAATGTTTGATTTTCTTTGTCGACTTTTAATACAGTCAAATTTTCACATCCATAAAAAGAACTGCAACCATATCCTATTTCATTCATGTTCTTCCCAATATAAACAGAAGTAAGTTCATGGTTTTCTGCAAAAGTATATTGACCTATTGAGAGAACATTATCTCCAAGAATAAATGATTTTGCTTTAGTACTGCAAAATGGACCAACAGGAGCACCTAATTTAATATAGAATAGATTGGAATTGATGTGTACGATGCCACAAAAACCACTAAATGCCCCTTGACAGACGTATAGCACATTCTCTGAAATGTAAATATCCTTTATTTGACTACAATCTTTAAAAGCATAACTACAAATATATTTACAATTTGGATGAATGGTACAGGAAATTATATTTTCTGATTTTGCATGAATCAAAATAAGATATAGATCATTTGGGTTGCCCAAATAACAAGCATTGTCATACTCATTGCATACTAGGTTGGGGCAGTCATCAAAAACCCCATTTGTTATGCGGGTAAAAGTATTATAGATTGTAACATGCATTAATGCCGTGCAGCTACTGAACGCATACCCGCCGATGCTCGTCACGCTGTTGGGAATCTCGATGCTCGTTAGTCCCGTGCATCCAGAGAACGCCCAGTTGCCGATGCTGGTCACGCTGTTGGAAATCTCGATGCTTGTTAGTCCCGTGCATTTCGAGAACGCCCCCCCGCCGATGCTGGTCACGCCGCTTGGAATCCTGATGCTCGTCAGTCCCGTGCAACCAGAGAAAACATAGTCACTGATGCTTGTCACGCTGCTTGGAATCTCAATGCTTGTCAGTCCTGTACAGTATTGGAACGCATAGACTTCGATGTTCGTTACACCATCTGGAATCTCGATGCTCGTCAGCCCCGTGCAGCCATAGAACGCATATTCTCCAATGCTTGTCACGCTGCTCGGAATTTCAATGTTCGTCAGCCCCGTGCATTCATAGAACGCATATTCTCCAATGCTTGTCACGCTGCTCGGAATTTCAATACTCGTCAAGTCCGTGTTGTTATAGAACGCATTATTGCCAATACTTGTCACGCTGTAGGTAGTCCCATTATAAGTGATAGAGGCAGGAATCACGACATCGCCGCTGTAGCTGCCGTAGTAGTCATTATCTGCCACTTCTATAGTCAAATCCTCGCTTGACGTGATGTCGTAAAAAATGCCATTGGCCTCAAAATCGTGGGCGAAAAGCGATTGCCCGAACAGCAGCAATAATGCCGTTATAAAAAAAGGAAATTTAAAAATTTTCATAATAGTATTATAAAATGAATATTGGTATTTGAAATCAATTGAAAGACAGTTAAATAAACAAGTCAGATGTGATGTCTTCTATGCTTATCGCGTGAATTTTGCCTTTGACTTCAGTGCGAAACCGTTCTACATCGTCATTCGGGTTAGGGGTAATAATAAACGTCTGATTAATCCTGAAGTCGAAATATTTTTTTACATACTCGTTTATTTCTTTGTCTTTGCAACCATAGCCGATAATAATAAGTTTTTCTGCTTTTTGCAAATTAGATTTGAATTTTTTTAATAAATTCTTATAGAACGGGTCTTTGTATCTTTTGATTTTTGTATTGGTTCCTGATAAGAAATCTGGGTGCGATGAGCAATCGGACTTGAGATAATTAAATTTGGAACTATTGTTTTTCATCAGATAGTCGTGTCTAATTCCATCCTTTATTTTGACCATCTTATCGGGTATTGCCGACCCATTTGAGTCGCGCCGAAAAAACATTCTATAATCGAGACTCCCATGCAGTTTATACAATCTAATTGCTGTGCGATATCTTCCAGTATATCTTTCTAGCCTACATCTATAGCTGCAGTCCTCGTTGCCGAGTTCTCCAAAATAATTCGAACCAAATTCGTCAAAACCATCCGATATTTTTCCATTAAGACGATGTATATTACGAAAAGACTCGAACAGAAGATCATGATTAAGAGTATGAACGTCAACAATATAATTTTCACTTAATTTTGACAAATATTCTAAAAATCTATCGTATCCATCTCTACTATCTTCTGTAATATTCTCATTATATCTATTTTTCCCATATTTGTCATGAATCATGGATTCAATAATTTTGTCATATATTTCAGAAATTTTATGTAGGAAGTCGTTGTATTTTATAGATTTTCCAACCATTTCTTTGTAGATCGATTCATAACAGTTTTTTTTCGGCTCATTCGTCCTAAAAAAATCATAAAACTGTTCATAATCAAATTGGTTTTGATTTTCTTCCGTGTATTTTCTTATAAATTTCCCCAAATAGTCAATATATTCTTGACTGTAATCTTGAAAACCTTTGTCATTTTGTGAAAAATTGAATTCTTTCAATTTCGTATTTATATATGATGCCGATGGATATCCCATAGGGATAGAAAAACCGGCACCCAATAAAAAAGCAATATGAGGGCGACCAACGAGTGGCTTCTGTTGTATATATCCACAATCCAAATCCACAATGTTAGATATTCTTTTCATAATGAATTTTTGCCTCCTCGCTCCAAATTCGGCATTAGATTTAAACAAAAAAAGACGGGAGCTTCATTTCTGTTGCTTACCCGACCTTTTAGGCTTCTCGCATTGCCCTTCCAAAGGATAAGCAACGATTGAAGTCCACGCCTAT
>CACZAY010000051.1 GCA_902779265.1 uncultured Bacteroidales bacterium
TTCCAACAGATCCGGCCTTCTTTCCTGCGTCCGCTGCACGGCCATGTCGTGTTCCCATTCGCGGATCTTGCGTTCGTGTCCGGAGAGCAGGATTTCGGGTACGGCCGATACGGTGCCGTCCTGGAACGTATATTCCGAGGGTCGCGTATAGACGGGCGGAGCAAGGAGGTCGTCCTGGAACGAATCGGAGAGGGCCGACTGTTCATCGCCGATGGCTCCCGGAATGACGCGCACCACGGCGTCGGTGATGATGGCCGCAGGAAGTTCGCCGCCGGTCAGGACGTAGTCGCCGATGGTTATCTCTTTGGTAATCAGATGTTCGCGGATGCGCTGGTCGATGCCCTTGTAGTGGCCGCAGAGGATGATGATGTTGTCGCACATCGAAAGGTCATTGGCCATATGCTGATTGAAAGTCTCGCCGTCGGGAGTGACGAAAATCACCTCGTCGTAGTGGCGCTGAGACTTCAGTTCGCTGATGCAACGGTCGATGGGTTCGCACTGCATGACCATGCCGGCACTGCCACCGAAGGCGTAGTCATCGACGCTGCGGCGCTTTTCGTCGGTGCTCCAGTCGCGCAGGTTGTGCACGTGGATTTCGACCAATCCCTTGGCCTGCGCGCGTTTCAGGATGCTCTGGTTCAATGGGCTGTCGAGCAGTTCGGGCAGCACGGTTATGATGTCTATTCGCATAATTTTTTGAAAGGTTTTTAAAGGGAGTGAAAGGGAAGTGAAAGGGACGTTTGCTTTGGCTCGCAAAGAGTTGTCTCTGTTCTTCAATGTTTATATTTCTCGCAGAGTGTAAGGGAGAAATAGAGTTTTTTGTCCATTTTTTTCAAACCACTCCCCTCCCTTGTGGAGGGGTCGGGGGAGGGGCCTAAAGACTCTGCATATCATTCAGTTTCTTGTAATAACCGCCCTTGGCAATGAGTTCCTCGTGGGTACCGCGTTCGACGATTTCGCCCTCGTAGAGCACGCAGATCTCGTCGGCATTCTTGATGGTCGAGAGGCGGTGGGCGATGGCGATGGTGGTGCGCGACTTCATGAGGCGTTCAAGCGCATCCTGCACAAGGCGTTCCGATTCGGTGTCGAGGGCCGATGTCGCCTCGTCGAGGATGAGGATGGGCGGATTCTTCAGAATGGCGCGTGCGATGGAGATGCGTTGGCGTTGGCCGCCCGACAGACGTCCGCCGCGGTCGCCGATGCAGGTCTCGTAGCCGTCGGGCATCTCCATGATGAAGTCGTGCGCATTGGCAATCTTGGCCGCAGCGATGACCTCGTCCATCGTGGCATTCTCCACGCCGAAGGTGATGTTGTTGAAGATGGTGTCGTTGAAGAGAATGGCCTCCTGATTGACGTTGCCGATGAGGGCGCGCAGGTCGGCGATGCGCACGTCGCGCACGTTCTTGCCGTCGATGCGGATTTCGCCGTCGGTCACGTCGTGGTAGCGCGGGATGAGATCGACCAACGTCGATTTGCCCGAACCTGATTGGCCGACCAGTGCGATGGTCTTGCCCTTCTCGACCGTCAGGTTTACGTGTTTCAGTACATCGACCTCGCTGTTCGCGTAGTGGAACGAGACGTCGCGTAGTTCGATGCCCTGTTCGAAGTTGGCCAATGGCTTTGGCTCGGCCGGGTCGGTAATCGGATTCTCTGCCTTGAGAATCATGTCGATACGTTCCATTGAGGCCAATCCCTGCGGCACCTGGTAGAACGCCTTCGAGAACTCCTTCAGCGGGTTGATGACCATGTAGAGCATCACCAGATAGTAGATGAACTCGGCCGCATCCATCAGACCTTCGTTCAGGATGAAATAGCCGCCTATCCACAGCACGACGACGATGACGATAGTGCCGAGGAACTCGCTCACGGGGTGGGCCGATGACTGTCTGATGGCCACGCCGCTCGTGCCCTTGCGGTAATTCTCGTTGGTCACGGTGAAGCGGCGCAGCATCTTCTGCTCGGCCAAGAATGCCTTGATGATGCGCAGGCCGCCCAACGTCTCGTCCAGCTCGGTCATGATTTCGCCCCACTGCTGCTGCGTGTACTTCGAGCGGCGTTTCAGGTTGCGCGTGATGCTGCCGATGCCCCAGATCATCAACGGAGCGACGAGCAGGACGCACAGCGTCAGCTGCCACGAAATGAAGAAGAGCGTCGAGAAGATGACCAGAATAGCGATAGGGTTCTTGATGAGCATATCGACCGACGACGTGAGCGACGTTTCGACCACCTGCGCGTCGCTCGACATGCGGGCCACGATGTCGCCCTTGCGCTCCTCGCTGAAGAAGGAGAGAGGCAGCCGCAGCACCTTGTCATAGACCGCTACGCGAATATCCTTCACTACGCCTGTGCGGAATGGAATCATGATGGCCGATGACACGAAATAACTGCCGCAGCGCAGGCCCGTCATCACAATCAGGATGGCACCCATCAGCATCAGGATATACATCTGCCCGTGTTCGGCGATGAGCTGTTGGATATACCAATAGCCATCGTCCTTCAGCGTCGAGAGGGCATCCTTCTCGAAAATCGAGCCGATTTCCTTGTACTCGTAATGCTGGTCTTCGACCTGGAACAGGATTTTCAAAATCGGCACCAGAGCCATGAACGAGAAGACGCTGAGCCATTGGCTGACAAAATTCAGCACGACCGACCAGATCATGTACTTCTTGTAGGGCTTTATGTAGCGGCCCATGACGCTGAAAAACTGTTTTATCATTGTTCAAAAGGTATTTAAAAGGAGTAAAAGGGGAGTGAAAATGGAGTGAAAGGGACGATTGTTGCATTGGCCATAATGATGAACCAAGATCAGGAGTCCACCGTGTCGGCAATCCTTTCTCTCACTTCCCATTTCTATGTCATTGTTCTACAGTTTTATTTTCTCGAACTTCGTGATTCGGCTGGACAGAAGCTCTTGCGGAATGATGCGTTTGATGGCGTCGATCACGATGTTCAGCATACGCTCACGCATGTAGTCGGGGCGGAAGGCCAATGAGACCGAGCGGAAGAACTTGCCCGAGCTGACGGGGTGCATCCCCTTGCACTGCTCGGCCGACAGGCATCGGCTGAAAATCTCGGGCAGCAGGGTGAAGCCGCCGTTGGCATCGACCGCAGCGATGAGTGTCTGTAGGCTGCCCGACTCGAGGAACGACTGCCGCAACGTGGGCTGGTGCGTGACTTCGGTGAGCTGCGTGTAGTGGTCGTGGAACGAGCGCAGCGTCCAGATGTTGCCGTCCATCATCTCTTCGGGGCGCACGTTCTCGCGGTTGTGGAGCGGATGTCCATTGGCCGCATAGAGCATGAAGCGTTCCGTCCAGAGGTCGATGCTCAGCAGGTTGGTCTCCTTCAGGTCGGCCGTATCGACGATGATCATGTCGAGCTCGGAGCGCTGCAGTGCCTCGATCAGGTAGTGCGGCGCGCGTTCGTAGATGTGGGTGGCCAATGTGGGGGCCTGCGTCGAGAGCCATCGGCCGAAATGTGGAAAAAGCACCGGCGCGACGCTCGGCACCATGCCCAGCCGCAGTTGCCCCTGCACGTCGTCGCGTTCGCTCTGCACCATGGCGCGCAGTTCCGACGAGTTGTGGAGGATGACTTCGGCCTGCTGGATGATGCGCTTGCCCATCGGGGTGGGTTCGATGGGGTGTTTCGAGCGGTCGAAGATGATGACGTCGATCTCCTGCTCCAGCTTGGCGATGGTCGAGCTGAGGGTCGATTGCGTCACGCCGCAGGCCGTGGCCGCGTTCACGAAGTGGCGCGACTTGTCAACGGCGACGATATATTCGAGCTGCTGGAACGTCATCTGGGGTGGAAATGTTAAATTTCAAATGTTAAAATTCGGGCTGGGTTGTGCTCAAACTGCATTATTGATTTTTATCGATGCAAAGATAGAAAAAATATGTTTGCGAGCCACAAAAATTGTTCGTAAATTTGCAGCGGTTTTTCAAAATCCGACCCGAAAAACTCCATTTTGACACATTCACATTATTACTTTTCTGCCGAGAACGGAGAGTGTAAGTGATGTCAGCGCCATTGGCCAAGAATAAAGAAGCGACCGCCCCGAGGAAAAACGGGGAGAAGTCTTGGCTTGGGGCATTGGCCAATGTCAATCTTCCGCCAAATTTTATCCAAAACAATAAAACAAGAAAAACTATGATTCAAAAAGTTATCAAGCGCGATGGCCGTACCGTCGATTTCAACTTCAGCAAGATCGAGGACGCTATCCGCAAGGCCATGGAAGCCACAGAAAAGGGCGTTGATGCCATCCTCGCTGCTACTATTGCCGACCGCATCGCCAAGCAGGGTGAATCGCACATGAAGGTCGAGGATATCCAGGATGCCGTCGAGGTGGCCCTGATGGAGTCCGACCGTAAGGAGGTCGCCCGTAAGTACATCTCTTACCGCAATGCGCGCAGCGTGGCCCGCAAGGCCAAGACCAAGGAGATTTTCGACTCCATCATCGGCGTGAAAAATAATGACATCACGCGCGAGAATGCCAACATGAACGCCGACACACCGGCCGGCATGATGATGAAGTTCGCCAGCGAATCGACCAAGCCTTTCGTCGATGATTACCTTTTGAGTCCCGAGGTGCGCGATGCTGTCCGCAACGGCTACATCCACATCCACGACAAGGACTACTATCCCACCAAGTCGCTCACCTGCGTGCAGCATCCGTTGAACACCATCCTTCAGCACGGATTGAAGGCAGCACACGCCGAGAGCCGTCCGGCCAAGCGCATCGAGACCGCTTCGGTGCAGGCTTGTATTTCGCTCGAAACGGCCCAGAACGAGATGCACGGTGGTCAGGCCATTCCGGCGCTCGACTTCTATTTCGCACCCTATGTCCGTCTGACCTACAAGGAGGAAATCAAGAATCTGGAGGATTACGAGGACAAGGACTTTACCCACCTGCTCGATGTCGAAATCAAGGACTATATCAGCAAGCCGTTGGGCGAACTGCAGGGCGACGAACGCATCGTACAGCAGGCCATCAACCGCACGGTGGCGCGTGTCCATCAGGCGATGGAGGCTTTCATTCACAATATGAACACCATCCACTCGCGCGGTGGCAACCAGGTGGTATTCTCGTCGGTCAATTATGGTACGGACACTTCGGCCGAGGGTCGCTGCGTGATGCGTGAACTGCTCCACTCGACCTACAAGGGCGTGGGCAACGAGGCTACGGCCATCTTCCCGATCCAGATCTGGAAGAAGAAGCGTGGTGTGAACTACCTGCCCGGTGACCCGAACTACGACCTCTATCAATTGGCCTGCAAGGTTTCGGCCCGCCGTTTCTTCCCGAATTTCTTGAACCTCGACGCGACATTTAACTACCACGAGAAGTGGACGCCCGATGATCCGGAGCGTTTCAACTATGAGGTTGCGACGATGGGCTGCCGTACGCGTGTGTTCGAGAACCGCTTCGGCGACAAGACCTCCATCGGTCGAGGCAACCTCTCGTTCACGACCATCAACATCGTCGCATTGGCCATAGAAAGCATGAGCGAGCCGACCGTCGAGAAGCGTGTCGAGGTCTTCATGTTGCGTCTGAACGACATGTGCGAGCTGGTGGCCAAGCAGCTGGACCAGCGTTTCGAGTTCCAGAAAACGGCATTGGCCAAGCAGTTCCCGCTCGTCATGTCATGCCTTTGGATTGGGGCCAATAAACTGAATCCGAACGACCGTGTCGAGAGCGTCATCAACCAGGGTACGCTGGGTATCGGCTTCATCGGATTGGCTGAGGCCCTTATCGCACTGACCGGCAAGCACCACGGCGAGAGCGACGAGTCGCAGAAACTGGGCCTGAAGATCGTTTCGTTCATGAAGAAGAAGGCCGATGAGTTCAGCGAGCGCTATCAGCACAACTATTCCATCCTCGCAACTCCTGCCGAGGGCCTGGCCGGACGATTCACCCGCATTGACAAGAAGCGCTACGGCATCATTCCGGGCGTGACCGACAAGGACTACTACACCAACTCGAACCACGTGCCGGTCTATTACAAGTGCAGCATCCGCCACAAGGCCGAGATTGAGGCACCGTATCACGACCTGACGCGCGGCGGTCACATCTTCTACGTCGAGATTGACGGCGACGCCACCCATAATCCCGACACCATCATGAAGGTGGTTGACCTGATGGACCAGCTCAACATGGGCTACGGCAGCGTCAACCACAACCGCAACCGCTGTATGGACTGCGGCCATGAGGATGCCATTGCCGGCGAGGAGTGCTGTCCGGCCTGCGGTTCGACTCACATTGACCGTTTGCAGCGCATCACGGGCTATCTCGTCGGCACGACCGACCGCTGGAATTCTGGCAAATTGGCCGAGTTGAAAGACCGCGTCTGCCACACTTGATGAAGGTTATGGCCAATGCTCCGAAGCTGGTCCATTGGCCGAAAAAACAAGTATGTTGTAAAACATAAAATAAAGCGGCGCAAAAATTTGGAGGCCAACAGAAATCTCCTTATCTTTGCGCCGCGAGTTAATTCCCGCAAGTATCAACTATTAAAAACTAACAAACTATGGAAAAGAAATGGGTCTGCACAGTGTGCGGATATGTTCATGAGGGTCCCGAGCCACCAGAAAGATGCCCTCAGTGTAAGGTGCCAGCCTCGAAGTTCAAGGAGAAGATTGAAACCGGCGGCATCAACCCCGTGTGCGAGCATGAATTGGGTGTAGCCAAGGCCATTCCTGCCGGTGAGGACGGTGCATTCGTCCTGCAAGGTCTGCACGACCACTTCAACGGCGAATGTAGCGAGGTAGGCATGTATCTTGCCATGTCACGTCAGGCCGACCGCGAGGGCTATCCCGAAATCGCCGAGGCATTCAAGCGTTACGCCTTCGAGGAGGCCGAGCACGCCGCCAAGTTCGCCGAGCTGCTGGGTGAAGTCGTCTGGGACACCAAGACCAACCTCAAGAAGCGCATGGAGGCCGAGGAGGGCGCCTGTGAGGCAAAACTCAACATCGCAGTTATGGCCAAGAAACTGAACCTCGACGCCATCCACGATACCGTCCACGAGATGGCCAAGGATGAGGCCCGTCACGGCAAGGGATTCGAGGGACTTTACAACCGCTACTTCAACAAATAAGCACACGCTAAGAAATACCTTACCACTATGAAAAAGTATGTTTGCGATGCCTGCGGCTGGGAATATGATCCCGAAGTAGGCTATCCCGAGGGCGGAATTGCTCCAGGAACCCCGTTTGAAGACCTTCCCGAGGATTTCGAATGCCCATTGTGCGGCGTCGGAAAGGATATGTTCTCGGAGGCATAAATGATTGTTTTTGTTGGCCGATGGTGATTCTCTCGCCATCGGTTTTTTGTTTGTGGCCGATGGGACGAGCTCATGCCATTGGCCAAAAAAAGAAGAATTCCCGTCAGACCGAATGGTCCGGCGGGAAATTTCTATGTGCGTCAGTCGGATGGAGGCTTATTTCCACTCCAACTCGACGTGCTCAATCAGACTTGCACTGGCGCCGGTCGAACCGGTGTGCTGGAGGTAGAAGGCACAGCTTGTGTCATTGGCCGATGCCTTTTCAATCGGGGCCGATAGCGTGAGCGTATTGTCGCCGTGGCTGGCGGTGGCCGATAGCGTCTTGCCGTCAATCGATACCGTCACGACGCACTGGGTGAGATAGCCACGATAGGCTTGTGGCTCGGTAATCGGCGTGGTCATACCGTCTTGATATTGGACGAGTTGCATGACAACGGCGCGGTCATAGTCGGGCGTGCGCTGGATGCGCAGGGCATAGCCGGTCAGAGTCGCTGCGTCGAACTTCACGCCGATGTCGAAATACTGTCCGGTGGCGCTGCCGAAGCCCTGTCCGGCGGTCTTGGCAGGAGCAATGGTGAGCCGGGCAGTCATTGCCTTGCACGTCTTGCGCGCCGGCGTGTAGAAGGCCCGTGCTCCCTTGGTTGCCTCGTTCAGGCCGATGCTGTTGGCCGCACCGTCCACACCCTGGCCGTAGAACCATGCGTTTCGCGGTTGTGGCTTCCAGTTGTAGGTCTGCGTGTCGTCCGGCTTGTAGGCGTCAAATGTCCAGTGACCGGCGCGCAGTTGCGGCTGGAACCGTACGGGGACGTCGTGGAAATCGGTCGAGAGCGCCGACTCTTCGCCTCGCGCACCGGGGGCATTGGCCGCAATCAGAATATCGTTTTGGCCAATGACATCCGCGCCTGCGTGGGTCAGAGCGTAACGTGGCGTGACGCTGGCCATGATGCGGCAACCGGCATCGGCCGGCGTGACTTGGTAGGTGGCCAATGTCGTTCCGTGGCATACGGCGATGGTGTCCATTTCATTGGCCGATGTCATTCGATACCAGGTGACGTGGCTGTAGTCGTCTTCGCCTTCACTCAGTTGATAATCAAGGCGGATGACGCCCTTCTTGCGGTCGTAGATAAGTTTCGGCTGGCTCGTGAACGTCGGCGCCTCGTCCCACTGCGGTGTGAGGTGCAGGCGTGTGCTGGCGGTCAGTCCGGAAGACAGCGCGGCGGTCATTTTCAGGTCATCGGCCGCACGTCGTTTGGCCGGTTGGCCGTTCCAGCAGAAGAATTGGATCTGCATTGGCCGCGAATCCTCATCTTCCTGTAGAGTCGGTTGGCCGATGGGGCTGAGCTGCATGTAGGTGGCCAATGGTCCGTGCAGGAGATTCTTGACCGTAAATGCCTCTAGCAGGGGGAGTTGTGAGATGTCGGTTGCGCCGGGGATGACGAGCGGCTTGCCGTTGAGGGTGACCTCGCTGTAGTAGCAGGGCGCGTCGCTCTGGCCGTAGCAGGGCAGGACCTTCAGCTGCTTGCCGTCCAGCTGTCGGATGTCGGTGCGGATGAGGGCCAGGCCGCCGCGTGTCTTGATGAAATATTGCGTGCCGCGCACGTGTGTGTCAATCTTGCAGTCGATGAAGACGGGGCCGAAGTCGGGCGTGCCCCAGAACGGCTTGCTCGAAAAGAACTCGAAGTGGCAGCGCTCGTAGATGGCGGCACCCTCGAGCGCATCGTCCGTACACTCGAAGTGGCAGTCGGTGAAGTGCGCACGCCGCACGCCGCTGAACGGGCAGAGGTTCAACCGGCTCACGAAGCGGCAGTTCTGCGCCTCGACCCAACGCGCATTGGTGTGGATGAGCTGTGCCTGGACGATGGCGTCGGCCCTGCGCTTGCGGTTCAACGTCGTGTCGCGTGGATAGACCAGATCGACCGAACAGTAGTTGCCGAACGTCAGGTTGCGCGCCTCAATCCATTGGCCATCAATATGAAGCATGGTGAAGTTGCCCAGCGCGCCCTGCGTCTGACCGCGGTTGCAGGCCAGAACGACGTCTTGGGCATCGGGGCTTTGGCCGATGAGTTTCAGGTTCGTGCAGCGCAGCCGGAAGCCGTAGGGCGTCCCTTCGCTGCTGCTTGTCACGCGCCGGATGGTCGTATCGTCGGGATTGTCGACCCAATAGACGCCTGGGGCGATTTCGAGGGTGATGGTGTCGGTGGGGGCTGTCTCATTGGCCAATGCGTTGATTGCAGAAAACGCCTCCCGCACCTCATTGAAGAGGTAAGGAGACGCTGCGGCATCGGCCGTGCTCAACGACTGGTCGAGCAGGAGATGATGCTTGTCGTATGTAGCCCCTTGGATGAACTCAGGCAGGAGTGCCATCGTTGCTGTCAGCAGGAGCAGGGTTTTCATTGTTTGAAGACGGGTTTTTAAGCAGTTCGAACTGATCGACGAAAATCTCGGTAATGTAGTGGCGTGTGTTGTTCTGGTCGGTCCACTGGCGAGAGCGGAGCTTGCCCTCCAGATAGACGAATGCGCCCTTGCGGACCTGACGCTCGATGCGCTCGGCTACGCCTTGCCAGGCCACGATGTTGTGCCACTCGGTGCGTTCTGGAACCTCTTCGCCCGAGCGTTTGCGGTAGGCCCGCTCGCTTGTGGCCAATGGGAAGGATGCACACACGGTGCCGTCGTCGGTACGTCGCACGTCTGGGTCGCGGCCCACATTTCCTAAAAGAATGACTTTGTTTACGGACATAGTACAAGAATGGTATTGGAGTTAAAAATGGTTCGCTCAATATCAAGCCAAGATTAGCGGATAATTGAAACGTCGCGAAGATAGGCAAATTTTCGTTCGTCTGCAATTTTTTCGGCCGATTTTTTTTGTTTTTACTCAAAAAAATGCCGAAAAGCGCTCATTGGCCATAAAAATCGGTTTTGCCACGGCCTTTTTCTGCCACTCCTCCCACGTCAGCCACTCGTAGCCCGCAGGTACATCGGCCGTCGTCCCCTCCACCTCGACCACGTGGAAGTCGCACGTGAGCGTCTGGTGCGTCAGCTGGTGGCGCAGGGTGAAGAGCGGCGGTGTGGGGGCTGTTTTTATGGCCAATGCCTCGGCTGCACCCTCCTCCACGACGGGAAATTCCCACAGCCCCTGCCAGATGTCGTTCGCCCCGCGCTGGTGCACTAGAATCTCGCGCCCGCGTTTCATTAGATAATAGTGCAGGTGACGTTCGCGCACCTTCACGCGGCCCGCCTTGACCGGCCTTTCACCCACTGTGCCGGCCGCCAGGGCAAGGCATTTTTCGGCCAATGGACATTCCGCGCACCGCGGTGACGTGGGCGTGCAGTGCAGCGCGCCGAACTCCATCATCGCCTGGTTGTGCCGCCCCGCATGGTCGCGGTCGAGCAGGGCATCGGCCAATGCCCCGAACTCTCGCTGGCCCGCCGTGCTGTCGATGGGTGTCGCCACGTCAAACAGTCGCGCCAGGACGCGATAGACGTTGCCATCGACCACGGCGACAGGTTCATTGGCCGAAAAACTTGCAATCGCCGCCGCCGTATAGGGACCGATGCCCGCCAACCGGATCAACTCGGCGTAGCGCGTGGGAAACAGCCCTCCGTACTGCCCGACAACCTGGCGCGCCGCCTTGTGCAGGTTGCGCGCGCGGCTGTAGTAGCCCAGCCCCTGCCACAATTTCAGCACGTCGTCTTCCGAGGCATCGGCCAATGCCCCGACCGTCGGATACTGCTTGACGAACCGCATATAGTAGTCGTAGCCCTGTGCCACCCGCGTCTGTTGCAGGATGACCTCCGAGAGCCAGATTCTGTATGCGTCATGCGTGTCGCGCCACGGCAGTTCGCGGCGGTTTTCCTCATACCAGGACTGTAAAATGTGGCTTATTTCCATTGAATTATTGATTTTCAGTTGGCAAATGCGTCATTTGCAGTCGCAAAGATACATTTTTTTTACATTTTTTCCAACCTTTTCCTTGCATATCCGAAAAATAGCTGTATCTTTGCAAGCCGAATTTCGAGAATTCAGTGTAAAATAACATAACTTACCCAAAGAAATTATGACAAAAGCAGAAATCGTAGCCCAGATTGCTAAGCAGACAGGGCTTGACAAAGAGACAGTGTTGACCGTTGTTGAGAAATTCATGGAGAACGTGAAGACCTCTCTTGTTGACGGCGAGGCAGTTTATCTGCGTGGTTTCGGCAGCTTCATCATCAAGCAGCGTGCCACCAAGACCGCACGTAACATCAAGGAGGAGCGCTCTATCATCATCCCAGCACACAACATCCCTGCCTTCAAGCCTGCAAAGAGCTTCCTGAGTGATGTGAGCGGCACACCTATCGAGGATTGATTTCCGCACACACGGAACTACATGAGAGAATTATAGTTTAACCCTTTAAAACGAATTATTGCTATGCCAAACGGTAAGAAGCACAAGCGTCACAAGATGGCCGTGCACAAGCGTAAAAAGCGTTTGCGTAAGAATCGCCATAAGCATTGATCTTAAACAGGGGTGCAAGTGTTGTGCCCCTGTTTCTTTAATCCCAAACCTACACACATGACAAGAGAAGTAGTCATTGATGTGCAGCCGCAGGAGATCACCATAGGCCTCCTGGAGGAAGGACGGCTGGCTGAATATCAGCGCGAGTCGCAGAACGCCTCCTTCGCGGTGGGCAACATCTATCTGGCCAAGGTGCGTAAGCTCATGCCTGGCCTGAATGCCGCCTTCATCGATGTGGGTTACGAAAAGGAGGGATTCATTCACTATCAAGACCTTGGCCCACAGTTCAGAACATTGGCCAAGTTCGTCAAGCAACAGTTATCTGACCGCAAGCACCTGCTGCCCATCGATAAGGTCAAGCGCGAGCCCGATCTCGAAAAGGGAACTACGGTTGTGGCCGATGTCCTTCAGCCCGGACAGGAGATACTCGTTCAGATAGCCAAGGAGCCAATCTCGACCAAGGGTCCGCGCCTCACAAGCGAAATCAGCCTTCCCGGCCGCTTCATGGTGCTGATACCCTTCAACGACAAGGTTTCGGTGTCCGCGAAAATCAAATCGAGCGAAGAGAAGTCTCGCCTCAAGCAGATTATCAATGGCATCCGCCCCAAGAATTTCGGCGTAATCATCCGCACATCTGCGCAGGGTGCATCGGCCGAGGATTTGACAACGGAGATGACCACGCTCACGCATCGCTGGGAAGAGGCGATGCAAAAACTCATGAAAGGCCAGCTGCCATCACTCGTTTACGAGGAGACAAGCCGTGCCGTGGCATTGCTTCGCGACATCTTCAACCCCTCGTTCGAGAACATCTGGGTTAATGACCCAGCCACGTTCGCTCAGATAAAGGAATATGTCCATCTGATAGCCCCTGAAAAGGCAAACGTGGTTCATCTCTACGAGGGCGAGAGCCCAATCCTTGACAAGTTCGACGTGACGCGGCAGATCAAGTCGTCCCTCGGCAAGACCGTGTCGTGCAAGGCGGGAGCCTACATCATCATCGAACACACCGAGGCGCTCCATGTGATTGACGTCAACAGCGGTCACCGCAGCCATCAGGCAGACGATCAGGAGGCCAATGCCCTTGCCGTCGATCTCGCTGCGGCCGACGAAATAGCGCGGCAGATGCGCCTGCGTGACATGGGAGGCATTGTCGTCGTGGACTTCATTGACCTCGCATCGGCCGAACACCGCGAGCAGCTCTACCAGCACATGAAGGAGCTTATGGCCAATGACCGCGCCAAACACAACATCCTGCCGCTCAGCAAGTTCTGCCTGATGCAGATTACGCGCCAGCGAGTCCGTCCCGTGATGGACGTCCAGACGGCCGAGGCCTGTCCCGTATGTGGCGGCAAGCATCTGGTCAAGCCCTCCATCCTCTATCCCGAAATGCTGGAAGAGAAGATGGAATACCTGACGCAGGAACTGAAAGTGAAGAATTTCCACCTGCACGTACACCCGTTCGTGGCAGCATACTTGAAACGGGGCTGGATCTTCTCCCGCCTCTGGAAGTGGAAAATACGTTTCGGCCGAGGGATGCACCTCATCTCCGACCAAAGCATGGAACTTCTGCAATATAAGGTCTTCGACGCCGACCACAACGAGGTCGATCTGCGTCAGCCGATAGACGAACATGTCTGACAATATAATTTCTTCCCTCCCTCATGCAGGAAGGGAAGATTTTTAGTAACAGACCTTCAACAAGCGCCATTGGCCAAAAAAGTCTGTCTCTTTATGGCGATTTTTGGCCAATGTCCTGTCTCAAAATAATATAAAGATGTCAAAAATCATACTTGAAAATGCGTTGGGCCGTATGCCGCAGACGCGCATGGCCGCGCCCGTCAATTTCCGCCTGGACGACGGCGAACATATCGCGGTGATGGGCCCGAATGGCGGCGGAAAGAGTTGCCTGCTCGACCTCATCACGGGCAAAAATTTGCTCATGCAGGGCTCCCTGACCTACGATTTCGGCCCGGATACCAAGCCGTCGGCCTATGGAAATATCGTCCAGCTGACCTTCGAGGACGCGCTCGGTTCGGTCGAGAAACCCTACTATTTCCAGCAGCGTTTCAATTCGCAGGACCGCGACGAGTCGCCGCTCGTATCGACCGTCCTGAAGCGTGCCTTGGCCTCGGGCAATGTCTCGGCCACCGGACTTTCGGCCGATGAAGCCCGTGCCGCCGGTCATGGTCTGACGGCCGACGAGGCCCGTGCGGCCGGTGCGGAAGACGATGCCGAATTTTTGGCCAATCCCTTGCTCGATACCTTCATGATGCGCCCGCTCCTGCAAAAGCGCATGGTGCTTCTCTCAAGTGGAGAAATGCGTCGTTATCAGTTGTTTAAGTATCTGATAAAGCGGCCCAAGGTGCTCATCGTCGATAACCCGTTCATTGGCCTCGATGCCCCGATGCGCGAGCAGTTGGACGGCTTCTTCCGCCAGTTGGTCAAGAGCGGTGAGGTGCAGATCATCATGGTGCTCTCGATGTTGGCCGATGTGCCTGACTACATCACCCATGTCGTTCAAGTGGACGGGATGCGCGTGCACGAGCGGCAGACGCGTGCGGAGTATTTGGCCCAAGTCTCGGACTTCAGCAAGTCTCCGTTTTCGATGTTGGCCAATGACCTTCGCCAGCAGATTCTGGACCTGCCCGTACATCCTGTGGCCAATCTCACGGCCGATGGCAGCGTAACCGACGAAATCATCTCCATCCGCAACTTGAGCCTTGCCTTGCCCGATACGGATCGTGTGCTTTATGGCGGTTTGAACTGGACCGTGCGACGTGGCGAGAAGTGGGCGTTGCAGGGGCGTAACGGCGCGGGAAAATCGACCCTTCTGAGCCTTATCTGCGCTGACCATCCGGCGGCCTATGCCTGCGACATCAGTCTCTTCGGACGCCGCCGTGGAACGGGCGAAAGTATCTGGGAAATAAAGAAATACATCGGTTTTGTCTCGCCCGAGTTCCATCGTGCCTACAAGGAGAATCGTCCGGCCATCGACATCGTGGCTTCGGGCTTGCATGACTCGGTCGGCCTTTACAAGAAGCCGCGTCCCGATCAGGTCGAGACGTGCCGGCTGTGGATGCGCGTGTTCGGCATCGGCCATCTTGAAAACCGCCTTTTCCTCACTCTTTCGGCCGGCGAGCAGCGCCTGTGTCTCTTGGCCCGTGCTTTCGTCAAAGATCCGGCTTTGCTTATCCTTGACGAGCCTTTGCATGGCCTTGACACATATCGCCGCAATTTGGTGCGTGACGTGATTGCAACATTCTGCCAGCGACCGGACAAGACCCTCATCATGGTGACGCACTATGTCGAGGAACTGCCCGGCGAGATAACGCGGCGGTTGGAGCTGTGAGAGGGCAGTAACATTGGCCAATGACCCCAATCCTGACAAATAGATGATAAAACACTGCATAAAGATTTAAATTTGCCAGAGAATGACAGATTTCCTGCGATTTTTGTCTGACATTGGCAAAAAATTACTATCTTTGCGCGCTGCATCCCTAAAACCGACCTTTTTGCGCAAGAACGTGGGTCGAGGCAGGGACATCGGCCAAGAACTTTAAGGCACAGATATTATGAAAATTCAACTCCGTAGTGCACAGACCATCGAAGGTCGTCGTATGGCAGGCGCCCGAGCCCTGTGGGTCGCCAATGGTATGAAGCGCGAACAATTCGGCAAGCCAATCATTGCCATTGTCAATTCGTTTACTCAGTTTGTCCCCGGACATACCCATTTGCATGAAATCGGCCAAATCGTGAAGGCTGAAATCGAAAAACTCGGTTGCTACGCGGCTGAGTTCAACACGATTGCGGTGGATGACGGTATCGCCATGGGCCATGACGGTATGCTCTACAGCCTGCCTTCGCGCGACGTGATTGCCGATTCGGTCGAATATATGGTCAATGCCCACAAGGCCGATGCCATGATCTGCATCTCGAACTGCGACAAGGTGACACCAGGTATGTTGATGGCCTCGATGCGCCTGAACATTCCGACGGTATTGTGACCCTACCGTCAGCGACGAGGAGTTGGACATTGTGGAGCACTCGGCTTGTCCGGGTTGCGGCGCTTGCTCGGGCATGTTTACCGCCAACTCAATGAACTCCCTGACCGAAGCCATCGGTCTCTCTTTGCCAGGTAACGGTTCCATTCTTGCCACCCATGCCAACCGTATCCAGCTCTTCAAGGATGCGGCCAAACTGATTGTCAAGAACGCCTTTAAATATTATGAGGAGGGCGACGCAAGTGTCCTGCCTCGCAGTATTGCTACCCGTCAGGCCTTCCTCAATGCCATGACGTTGGACATTGCCATGGGTGCTTCGACCAACACGGTGCTCCACCTCTTGGCCGTAGCACAGGAGGCAGAGGTCGATTTCAAGATGTCGGACATTGATGCACTGAGCCGCAAGGTGCCTTTCCTCTGTAAGTTGGCTCCTAACTGGCAGAAATACAGCATTCAGGAGGAGAATCGTGCCGGCGGTATCCTCGGCATCTTGGGTGAGTTGGCCAAAGGCAATTTGCTCGACCTCTCCTGCAAGCGCGTCAACGGTGCCACCCTTGGCGAAGATATCAAGAAATACAGCATCACGGGTGCCACTATCGACCCCGAAGCCAAGCGCATCTACTCTTCGGCTCCTGGCGGAAAGTTCTCGACCGTCATGGGTAGTCAGAATACCCAGTGGCCAAGCCTTGACACCGACCGCGTGAATGGTTGTATCCGCGACATCGAACATGCCTACACCAAGGACGGCGGCATGGCGGTACTCTTTGGCAACATCGCACAAGCCGGTTGTGTGGTCAAGACGGCCGGCGTTGCACCTGAACTCTGGCACTTCGAGGGTCCTGCCGTTGTCTTTGACAGTCAGGAAGATGCCTGCGAGGGCATCCTGGGCGGCAAGGTCAAGAAAGGCGACTGCGTAGTCATCACTCACGAGGGACCGAAGGGTGGTCCTGGTATGCAGGAGATGCTCTATCCAACCTCCTATATCAAGTCCATGCACATGGGCAAGGAGTGTGCCCTCATCACCGATGGCCGCTTCTCAGGCGGTACGTCGGGTCTCTCTATTGGTCACATCAGTCCAGAGGCTGCTTCGGGTGGCAACATCGGCAAGATCAAGGACGGCGACATCATCGTCATCGACATCCCATCGCGCAGCATCAACGTCAAGTTGTCTGATGAAGAACTCGCAGCTCGTCCTCAGCAACCATTGAAGCGTAAGCGCGTGGTCAGCAAGGCTTTGCGAGCCTATGCACAATCGGTCAGCAGTGCTGATAAGGGTGGCGTGAGAATCATTGAATAAGGACCCCCTCCCATTCATCCCCTCAGCTAAAGCCTCGTCTTCTCGCAGAGGGTTATCAACCCTCCTTTTTGCTGCGAGGACCCCGAGGGGAGGAGATGGAAAGTTACTGGTGGCAATGAAATACAATGTTGCAGATCCGTTGTATTATTCCTTGTTGCATGAATTTGCAAAAGAGAATAAGAATCATGCAACAGAAGCAGAGCAACTATTGTGGCATTTCCTGAGAGGCAGTCAGTTAGGGAGTAAGTTCAACCGACAGCACGTCATTGGAAAATATATAGTCGATTTCGTCTGTCTGGACAAGAAATTGGTCGTTGAGGTCGATGGCGCGTATCATTCGGAGAAGGAACAGATGCTTTGTGATGAAAGCCGCACAGATTATTTGGCCGGACTTGGATTTCACGTCTTGCGTTTTACCAACGAAGAGGTTATGTTTGACACTGAGCGTGTCGTTGCAATAATACGAAAGTATATCAATAGCGAACGAAATAATGAAAGATAATACACCATCTCCACAGAAGAAAACCACATCCCCTCGGGGAGGCCGGGAGGGGGTCGAACGTATCAGCGGAGCGGAAGCTTTGATGCGTAGTTTGGAGCATGAGGGCGTCGATGTCCTTTTTGGATATCCTGGCGGATCTATCATGCCGACCTACGATGCACTTTATGATCACAAGAAGACACTGAACCACATTCTGGTGCGCCATGAGCAGGCTGCAGTGCATGCCGCTCAGGGTTATGCCCGAGTGAGTGGCAAGGTGGGTTGCTGCATCGTCACCTCAGGACCTGGTGCCATGAACACCATTACGGGTGTGGCCGATGCCATGATCGATTCAACTCCGCTGGTGGTCATTTGTGGTCAGGTGGGCGCTGGTGTGCTCGGTACGGATGCGTTCCAGGAGGTCGATGTGGTCGGCGTAACCCAGCCTATCACAAAGTGGAACTTCCAGATTCGCCGTGCTGAAGATATTCCGTGGGCTGTTGCACGTGCTTTCTATATTGCAAAGTCGGGTCGTCCAGGACCTGTCGTGCTCGATTTCGCCAAAAATGCGCAGACAGCACTCATCGAATATGAACCTCAGACGGTCAACTTCATTCGTTCGTATGTTCCAGAACCTCAGCCGGATGCAAATGCCATCGCAGAGGCTGCCCGTATGATCAATGAGTGTGTCAAGCCATTCATGTTGGTCGGACAAGGTGTTGAGTTGGCCGATGCGCAGCCTGAACTGTTGGCGCTTTGCGAAAAGGCGCAGATTCCGTTCGGAACGACCTTCTTGGGTATGTCGGCCGCACCGACGGATCATCCGCTCAATATGGGTCGTCTGGGTATGCACGGCAACCTTGGTCCGAACGTCATGACCAACCAGTGCGACCTGCTGATTGCTGTCGGTATGCGTTTCGATGACCGTGTGACGGGTAACCTGCAGACATACGCCAAGCAGGCAAAAATCATTCATTTCGAGATTGATCCATCGGAAATCAACAAGAATGTTAAGGTCAACTTGGCCGTCTTGGGCAACTGCAAGCATACATTGGCCGCAGTGACCGAAAAGGTCGATGCTGCACGCCATGAACAGTGGATTGCAGGTTTCAAGCCATACGCCGAGAAGGAGTTCAACAAGGTGATCGAGCCGGCACTTTATCCGAAAGATGGCCCGCTCCTGATGGGCGAGGTCGTTCGCGCTGTGACTGAGGCATCCAACAACGAGGCAATCCTTGTGACAGATGTCGGCCAGAACCAGATGTTCGGTTGCCGATACTTCAAGTTCACCAAGCCCCATTCGGTAGTGACCAGCGGCGGCTGCGGAACGATGGGCTTCGGCATCCCGGCTGCGATTGGTGCAACATTCGGCGCTCCTGATCGTACGGTTTGTATGTTCTGCGGCGATGGCGGCTTCCAGATGACCATTCAGGAGCTTGGCACCATCATGGAGCAGCAGTGTCCGGTCAAGATGATTCTGATGAACAACAACTTCTTGGGCAATGTGCGCCAATGGCAGTATATGTTCTTCAACAAGCGCTATTCGTTCACGCCAATGGTGAATCCGGACTTCGAGAAGATTGCCGAGGGCTATGGAATCCCATGCCGCACGGTGATTGATCGCAAGGACTTGGAAGGTGCTGTCCGCGAGATGTTGGACACGAAAGGCCCATATCTGTTGCAGTGCGCTGTGATGGAGGAGGACAATGTTTTGCCAATGACGCCTCCAGGTGGAAATGTCGATGAAATGTTATTAGAGGTGAAGTAAGTTATGGAACAAGAAAAGAAATATGGTGCCGCCGAGTGTGGCGATTGCAATACTTGTCCACGTAATTGCAACGGTCAGAATCGAGACGACGTAGATCCTGCACAGGAGGCTCTTGATGCCGCTGTGTTGGCCGCCGCTGCCGTCGATCGCAATTCATACGAGAAGAACCTCTATCGCGAGCGTCAGGCTACATTGGCCGAGGATGTCAAGGCAACAGGCTATCATGAGCGTTTCAGCAAGAATGCCGTCGCTGCTCCGGCTACACCGGGCAAGGAGGGTTCGCTGCTCAACCAGAATCATGAGGGATTGACGCTTTACACTCTCATCATCTATTCCGAGAACTACGCGGGTATCCTCAACCAGATTACGGCTGTCTTTACCCGTCGTCAGGTCAACATTGAGAGCCTCAACGTCTGTGCATCGAGTACTCCGGGCGTACACAAGTACACCATTACGTGCTATTGCAAGCGTGAGATGGCTGAGATGCTGGTCAAGCAGATTGAGAAGAAGATTGACGTGCTTCAGGCCAATTGTTTTGTCGATGACGAAATCTTCATCCTTGAGACCTCGCTTCTGAAACTTTCGACGCCTTTGGTGTTGGCCGACAAGGAAATCTCGCGCATCGTACGTCGTTTCGATGCCCGCATTGTCGAGGTGAATCCGACATTCACAACGGTCGAGAAGACAGGCATCACCGACGACATCCTTGCCTTCTTCCATCAGTTGAACGACTTAGGCTGTGTGTTGCAGTTCGTCCGTTCGGGCCGTATCGCCATCACCAAGTCATGCATCGAGCATCTTGACCAATACCTCACGCAGCGCGAAGAGGATTCGCATCAGCAGTAAGGAGGTGTGGTTGTGGCCGATGTCCATTGGCCGAAAAAAGAGAAATACATAATACAATTAACAAATATACCCAACTTTAAACAACAAAATCATGGCAAAAATGAATTTTGGCGGTGTCATCGAAAACGTTATGACCCGCGAGGAGTTCCCTCTCGACAAGGCTCGTGAAATCTTGAAAGACGAGACCATCGCAGTTATCGGTTATGGTGTACAGGGTCCTGGTCAGTCCTTGAACCTGCGCGACAATGGCTTCAACGTCATCGTCGGCCAGCGTCAGGGCAAGACCTTCGACAAGGCTGTTTCTGACGGCTGGGTTCCAGGCAAGACTTTGTTCAGCATCGAGGAGGCTGCCGAGAAGGCTACCATCGTAATGTGCTTGCTCTCTGATGCAGCCGTTATGAGCGTATGGCCAACCCTCCAGAAATATCTGACTCCAGGCAAGGCTCTCTATTTCTCACACGGTTTCGCCATCACTTGGAACGACCGTACAGGTTGCGTTCCTGCTAAGGATATTGACGTCATCATGGTTGCTCCTAAGGGTTCTGGTACATCACTCCGCACCATGTTCCTTGAGGGTCGTGGCTTGAACTCTTCATACGCTGTATATCAGGACGCTACCGGCCGTGCTATGGACCGCACCTTGGCCCTCGGCATCGGTATCGGCTCAGGTTATATGTTCGAGACCACATTCCAGCGCGAGGCTACTTCTGACCTCACCGGCGAGCGTGGTTCTTTGATGGGTGCTATCCAGGGCTTGCTGCTCGCTCAGTACGAGGTATTGCGTGAGAACGGCCACTCACCTTCAGAGGCATTCAACGAGACCGTCGAGGAGCTCACCCAGTCGCTCATGCCACTCTTCGCCAAGAACGGTATGGACTGGATGTATGCAAACTGCTCTACCACCGCACAGCGTGGCGCACTCGACTGGTATCCACGTTTCCACGATGCCATCAAGCCAATCTGCCAGTGGCTCTATATGAGCGTCAAGCTCGGCAACGAGGCTCAGATCTCTATCGACTCGAACTCAAAGCCAGACTATCGTGAGGGTCTGGAGAAGGAGTTGAAGGCTCTGCGCGAGAGCGAGATGTGGCAGACCGCTGTCACCGTTCGCCAGCTCCGTCCAGAGAACAACTAATCGG
>CACZAY010000052.1 GCA_902779265.1 uncultured Bacteroidales bacterium
GCTGGCCGAGGTGGAGAACGACAGTGTCCTGATGCGGCTCACGCGCCGCACCGCCTTGCGCGAATGGGAGTACGACTTCATCGTGACGGAGAGTCCCGACGTGCGCGGCATCAATGTGGCCCTGCTTTTTCAGCCGATGGATTTCCGACTGCTCGGATGGAAGGCTGTGCGTGTGCCGATGCCCGATGGGGCGAGACCGACGCGCGACCTGCTGCACGCTTGGGGCCGCGTGGTGGGTGGAGATACATTGGACGTCATCGTCTGCCACCTGCCCAGCCGCTTGGGCGGCGTGAAGCGCAGTACGGCCAACCGTCAGGCAGCGCACCGCGTCATCCGCCAGTTGAGCGACAGCCTGCATCGTCATCGCGCCTGTCCGTACGTCATCGTGATGGGCGACATGAATGACTATCCCGACACGCGCCTCCTGCGCAAGGATATGGGTTTCGGCCAATGTCTCACGAACTTGATGGAGCCGCTGCAACGCGACTTGAAGCGCGGCCGATTGGCCTGCGGATCGCACAAATATGGCGGCGAGTGGGGCTTCCTGGACCAGTTCTGGGTCAGCTGCGGGTTGGTTGGGGAAGGGGCATTGGCCAATGACATGAAATCGCGGCTCTGGGTCGATGGTGCCGAGGCGTTCCACCTGCCTTTCATGCTCACGGACGACGTGACGCACATGGGACATCGGCCATTACGCTCATACAACGGATTCCAGTATGAGGGCGGCTACAGTGATCATCTGCCTGTCCGGCTGGAGCTGCACATTGAATATCGGCCATGAAAAAAGCTACCCGAAAAATTTCGAGTAGCTTTTCTTGTTTCTGTATCCTTGACCGGATTATTTCTTCTTGCCGTAGCGAGAGAGGAACTTGTCCACACGGCCGGCGGTATCGACGAGCTTGTGCTTGCCAGTGAAGAATGGGTGGCTGGCCGAGGTGATTTCGAGCTTAACCAATGGGTACTCCTCGCCGTCGATGACGATGGTCTCTTTGGTGTTGATGGTCGAACGTGAGATGAAAGTCACGTCGTTGGACATGTCCTTGAATGCTACAGGACGGTAGTTTTCTGGGTGAATACCTTTTTTCATAATTGTATTTTGTTTTTGTCGCGAACTTACCTCCAGCGGCTCCGAACGGCAAAGGTAGAACCTTTCTTCGTACGCTATCAATAGCTCGCTACGATTATTTTTGCGGGTGCAAAGATAGTTTTTTCGGCCGATAAATCCAAATTTTTTCGCTCTTTTTTGTGCCTCGGATGTGTCATTGGCCAATGTTAAGCCATTTTTTGGTACGCTGATATATCACATTGTGGCAGAAATAGGCCGCGGCGGTACCCACAATGAGTCCGCCCAGGATGTCGCCCGGATAGTGGACACCGAGGTAGATGCGGCTGTAGCAGTTGAGTGCGGTGAAGGCCAGGAGCATCGGTGGGACTATGCGGGGAATCCACATTGGCCGAAAATCGCGTTCCTCCCGCCGCCATCCGCGCAGGAGAAGGATGAACCAGAGTGAGACGCCCCAGGTGTTGGCCGCGTGGCTGGAGACGAACCCGTAATGTCCGCCGCGATAGCCGTTGACGATGTGAATCCACTCGGCGATGCCGGAATCGGGCTGTGCGGGGCGCGGCCGCTGTATCCATGGTTTGATGAGGCCCGATGAAATCTGGTCGGCCAATGTGACGACGAGAGCGATGGTCACCACGCAGAGGACGAGGTGTTTCCACTGTTGGCCGATGGGGCGGCATTGGCCATAAACTACCCAAAGCAGGAAAAGATAGAGTGGCAGCCACGTCAGTTTGCCGGACAGAATCCACCACAGCTGGTCTTGGAACGCGCCTCCGTTATGATTCAGCCACAACATCAGCTGCTGGTCGAGGTCGTTGAGGGTGTTCAGCATTGTTGCAAGGAATAACTATTATCTAATAACTAATAACTTGACAAAGAAGATTGTCATTTGTCCATCACCCACGCGCGATTGTAGACGGGGAATGCACCGTCATATTTCATGTCCGATGCCTCAGGAATCAGAATCGTGTAGGTGCGTCCGTTGCGCACGGTGAGCTTATTGTCTCGCAGCCATGGATTAAATTCCTTCAGGTGGTAGTAGCTGACGCCCTGCTTCTTGGCCCATTCCGTGATGTTCGGAATCGAGGTCTTGACCGTGATGGCACGGGTGGCTATCGGCCGATAGAGCTGGTCGCTGTAGAGCACGAAACCGTAGTGGTACGGGTTGCTCATGATCTCCTTCATCGCCATGATGCGGAAGATGTAGCGCGAGGTCTCTTCGGGTACGAGCATGTCGAGCGCGCAGGTCTGCGCCTGTGTCTCTGTACGGCGGCTGATGCCGTTCTGACCGGCGTTGTAAGATGCTGAAACAGAGTGCCAATCGTGATATTTTTCGTATGCCTCCTTGAAATAGCGGCAGGCGGCACGGGTGCTCTTCTCGATGTTGTAGCGTTCATCGACTTCGCTGTCAATCTGCAGGCCGTAGCGTTTGCCCGTCTCGGTCATGAACTGCCACAATCCGGCAGCCTTTACGGGCGAAAGTGCGCGGGTGTCGAGGCTGCTTTCAATGCAGCACAGATATTTGAAATCCTCCGGCACGCCCTCTTCTTTCAGGATAGGTTCGATGATGGGGAAGATGCGGTTGGCTCGCTTGATTACAAGCAGGGTGTTAGTGTTCGAATAGCACATATTGGTCAGCTCGCGTTCGAAGCGTTCGTGGCGGTCGTAGCGTGTCAGATCGACCGTCTCGCCATAGACCTCCGTCTGCGGACTGAATCGCGGCGTCGAGACGTATGACAGCATCATCGGCAGTTCCGGTTTGAGGTTTCGTGGTGCGTTGTAGGCCACAAAAACGATGCTTGCGAGGCCAATGCCTGCGGCGAGGAGAAGATATTTTTTAGTCATTTTGTTATGTCTGGTTCATTTGATTGTGCAATTCCAGTCAGTTCGGAAAGCAGGTTGTTCATCTTTTCGACAATCTCTTTGGCCTCAATGGGTTGTAAGATTCTGTAGAGCAGTTCTTGGTTCGCCTTTTTCAGTTTTTTTATGGTTTCGTTCAACTTGTTTATTTGACGGACATATTTGAGTCGCTTTGTTTTGTCATCCACCTCATCGTCTGTGATTTGTGCCCATTCCTCGCTGCTTGCTTTAGACAAGTTCTGTTTCCTTGCGAGGATTGAGATCTGTTTTCTCAAGCCTAAGTTTTCGTCAATCAGTATCTTGATGACATTTTTGGTTTCTTTTTCTCCAGCCAATGATTCAAAGATGTCTCTCAGTTCGTCCCTTTCACTACGAAGCATTCCTACCTCCAGCTCCAGTTTGCTGTAGTGTTTTTTTCGTTCGGCGTCGTATTTCTTGAATTGCTCAATCGTGTGCGTGAGCCGCATTATCTTTTTTTGATCTTCTGTAAACAAATCTTCGTTGAGCATAAGCATGAATTCTTAGTTTATTGTTGAGTTCTCCATCTTCTTGGTTCTCAGCACGTTGATGTCGCCTTTCTTGTTGTAGGTGATGCCGTCGGTGCCGCGTGCCTTGATGAGGTAGTAGTACGCGCCCGTGGGCACGGAGCGGCCGTTCTGCGTGCCGTCCCAGCCCTGTGCGGGGTCTTTCGTGTGGAAGAGCTGTTGGCCCCAACGGTTATAGACCCACATCTCGAAGCTGACGAGCGACTGGTATTTTACCTTGAAGACTTGGTTTGTGCCCGATGGCGAATCGGGCGTGATGAGGTTCGGGATTTGCAGCAGGGATTCCGTTATTTTTATTGTGTAAACCTCTGAGTATGAGCCGTCGCCGTCTTCGCCGATGCGCTTTGTGTTGAAACGCGCGTAGTAGGTTCCTGTCTCGTCGAACGTGTAGTCGATGTCAGTCTCGCGGTAGGTGATGATGATGGACTCGAACTGCTGGTCGTCGGCAATCTCCCAAGCGAAATAGTCGGTCGAATCGCGGTCAATTTCGGCCTCGAAATGCACCAGAATCGGTCCGGGACCTTGAAATGACCGCGTAGCACTCTGCACGCTGTCGGCCAGGTTGTCGATGTAGGTCTGCGCATCAATGTAGGCGGTGTCCCACGGCAGCGTGTCGGCAGCGTGCAGCGTCGTCGTTGTGGCCAATGCCGTTAGCAGCAGGAGCATCGGCCGTAAAAAAAATTGATGTGCAGATTTTTTTGACATATTTGCTTGAAAATAAAAGCGTTTTGCGGAATTTTTGCAAGTATCAGAACTTGTCGGTCACGCGGGCGAACGATGGTGCATCGAACGAGCAGAAATCCTTGTCCTGATATTTGTGTTGGCCGACGATGGCAATCATCGCAGCGTTGTCGGTCGTGAACTTGAACGGCGGCAGGAACACCTTCCAGCCGTATTTCTCGCCGAGCGCAGTCAGTCCGTCGCGCACGCCGCTGTTGGCCGACACGCCACCCGACACGGCAACCTGCTTGATGCCGGTCTCCTTGACAGCCTTTTTCACCTTGTCCATCAGTATATCGACGATGGTCTTCTGGAGCGAGGCGCAGAGGTCCTGCTTGTTCTCTTCGACGAAGTTCGGATTCTCTTTGACGGCATCGCGTAGTGTGTAGAGGAACGATGTTTTCAATCCTGAGAATGAATAGTTTAGCCCTTCGATGTGGGGCTTGGCAAAGTGGAATCGGTCGGGGTTGCCCTCGTTGGCCAAGCGGTTGATGACAGGGCCGCCCGGGTAGCCGAGACCCATCACTTTGGCGCACTTGTCGAACGCCTCGCCGGCTGCATCGTCGATAGTCTGGCCGATGACCTCCATGTCGTTGTAGGCATTCACGCGGATGATCTGGCTGTTGCCGCCCGACACGAGCAGGCAGAGGAACGGATAGGTCGGAACCTCCTTCGGCTGGATGTTGAGCGAGCCGTCGGCCGTGCGCTCCCCTTCGAGCACGAAATGCGCCATGACGTGGCCCTGGAGGTGGTTCACATCGATCATCGGGATGTTCAAGGCCGATGCCAGTCCCTTGGCGAACGAGAGGCCGACGAGCAGCGAGCCCATCAGTCCCGGGCCGCGCGTAAAGGCGATTGCGGTGAGGTCTTGCGGCTTGATGCCGGCGCGTTTGATGGCCTCACTCACCACGGGGACGATGTTTTGCTGGTGGGCGCGCGATGCAAGTTCGGGTACAACACCTCCGTAGGCTTCATGTACGGCCTGACTGGCGATGACGTTGGAGAGCAGGACTCCATCCTGAAGGACGGCAGCCGAGGTGTCGTCGCATGATGATTCAATGCCGAGAATAATTGTTGACATATCTGTAGTGCATAATTTTAGGCGGCGCGAAGTTAGTTCAAATTCGGGAAACGTCCAAAGAATTGGCCAAAAAATCCCGCGCGTGTTCAACTTTTTAAAATAAAGTTTGGGAAATTCCCCTCATTTGATTAACTTTGCGGCCAATTCATCAATCGCGCACACGCATGAAAAGGATTTTTTCCGTACTGACACTTATTCTCGCACTGGCTTGTACCGGTGCTCAATCTGTATATTCCCAAACTAAAGGCCAACAACGTGACCCTCGTCTTGAGGCCGCCATCCGTTCTCTGCGGAAGGCGCAGAATGCCGAGCCGGAGGAGCAGCCCGCTGTCTCCCATCCGATTGAGGAACATGTGACCCGAGGCGCATCGGCCATAACCACTACCACAACGACGACTGGCACGCCATCGGAGGGCGTCGGACAGTCTGAAAATGACGCTGCAACGCCATCGGCCGAAAACCAGAACCGTCCCTACCCGTTGAGCGGCATCCCGTATGCCCACACCGAGGAGTATCTCTATCTCTACGACACGCTGCTGAACCGTTCGCTGTGGGGCGATGAAATCAACTTGGCCGTCATCCTGCCGTTCAATCTGGAGGCGGCCAATGCCGAGGACGACCGCAAGCAGACGCGCAGTGTCGAGTTCTATCAGGGCCTGCTGCTCGCCGTTGACCGTTTCCAGCGCATCGGCCAGCGCATCAGCGTCCAGGCCTACGACCTCGGGACAAGACCATTGGCCGATATCCTGGCCGACAGTTCCCTGCTCCGGTCACACGCCATCATCGCGCCGATGGACACGTTCCAGGTGGCCGAAGTGGCTGCTTTCGGTGAGGCCAATGACATTGCCGTCGTCAGCCCGTTCAATTACTGCCAGGCCCTGGTGGACAGTTTCCCGCACCTCTTTCAGATGGTAGCGCCCCAATCCAGCCTCTACGGGCAGTTGGGCGAGAGTCTTCTGGAGCAGTTCCGCAACTTCCGTTTCGTCTTTGTGGCCGACAGCCTTTGCCAGACGCAGGTCGATCCCTGTCCGGCGTACTTGAAGTCGATGTTGGCCGATAGGGAAATCCCCTACGACGAGTATATCTACAACGAGCCGCAGTCGGTCATCAGCATGGACTCGGCGCTCGAGCTTTTTGACAAGCATGTGCTCTACATTCTTGAGACGCCCCAGAAGACCGCACTGCAACGCTTCTTCCCGAACCTGAAGAACAAGCTGTTCCTCGACGCCAATCCCGCTGTGGCCGAGGCACTTGGCGCAGCGACGCTCATTGGCAACAATTCAGTCACCATTGAGGAACTCGTGCCCGACAGCCTGTTCAACGACAGCGTGCAGCTCATCACCGAAGAACGTCAGGTGGCCG
Organism: uncultured Bacteroidales bacterium; assembly: GCA_902779265.1. GTDB lineage: Bacteria > Bacteroidota > Bacteroidia > Bacteroidales > UBA3663 > Liminaster. The sequence continues at coordinate 6,632 of CACZAY010000052.1, forward strand.
TCTTGGGCTATCCGTCGTGGCAGCGCTACATGAACGACTTCATGGATTCGTTCTACGATCTGAATGTCTGGATGTTCTCCAAGTTCTATGTCAATCCGTTTGACGAAGAGGTGCAGGAGTTCTACAACGACTTCCGCTTCTGGTTCAACCGCGAGGTGCAGGCGCTCTATCCGAAATACGGCGTGTTGGGCTACGACGTGGCGACCTACATNCTACAGCAGTACGGCACACTGCGTGGTGACGTAGCCGGAGAACCCTCCATCGCGACGCTCCAGACGCCCATCCGGTTCGAGCGACAAGGCGAGGGTTGCTTCGTGAATCGGGGCTTCTATCTGGTGCATTTTACGCCCGATGCTACCATCGAAAAAGTTGAGATTCATTGATTTATGAATATTAAATACGTTTTTGCTTTTTTCATTGGCCAATGCCTCATCCTCGCCGCATGGGCGCAGCCGAAAGTGCCCCGCGAACTGCAATTCGGAGCCATCGGCGGTGCGAATCTGAGCAGCTACACGTTTAGCCCGTCGGTGACGCAGAACAAGTCGGTCGGCTATACGGCAGGTGTCGGCTTGCGCTACATCGAGGAGAAGTTCTTCGGCCTCCAGTGCGAACTTTCACTCACGCGGCGAGGTATGCGCGACCGTTACGACAGCTATCCGCAATACAGTTTCGAACGTCAGCTGACCTACGTCGAAATGCCGCTCATGGCCCACGTCTATTTCAACATCGGCAAGCGCAATGAGGTCGCGTTCGATGCCGGTCCGAAGTTGGGCTATTTCTTGTCCGATGCCACATCCGGCAACCTCAACAGCGAGTTTGAGACCAATGTCGCATCGGCCGCAACCCACGGCTATCTGCACCACACATTGGCCGTTGACCAGAAGTTCGACTACGGCATCCAGGCCGGTCTGGGCTACGAATTCCACTTCAACCGCCAGTTGAGCCTTCAGGTGCAGGGCCGCTATTATTTCGGCTTGGGCGACATCTTCCCGAGCACGAAGGCCGACACGTTCGAGACATCGTCGAACCAGAGTGTCCAGATTGTCATGGCCTTGTGGTTCCATCATCGTATCAGAATCAAAGCAAAACATATCCAACAGCAATGAACGTAATTGAAACGGCAATTCCAGGCGTTTTCATCATCGAACCACGCGTTTTCAACGATGCGCGCGGCTATTTTTTTGAGTCATTTTCGCAGCGTGAGTTTGACGAGAAGGTCGCTCCGTTGCTCGGTCATACGATCCATTTTGTGCAGGACAACGAGTCGATGTCGACCTACGGCGTGATGCGCGGCCTGCACTACCAGCGTATGCCCTACACGCAGTCGAAACTGGTGCGTTGCGTGAAGGGAGCTGTGCTCGACGTCGCGGTCGATATCCGCAAGGGCAGCCCCACATTCGGCCAGCATGTTGCCGTCGAACTGACCGAAGAGAATCATCGCCAGTTCTTCATTCCACGCGGTTTTGCGCATGGTTTTGCGGTTTTGTCCGATGTCGCAGTCTTCCAGTACAAGTGCGACGAATTCTACCATCCGGAGGCCGATGGCGGCATCAACATCAAGGATGAGTCGCTCGGCATTGACTGGCGCATTCCTGTGGCCGATGCTATTCTGAGCGACAAGGACTTGAAGCACAAGTGCTTGGGTGAGCTGACAGAGTTCGATTTTAATATTAAGGATAACCTTTATTAAGACCCCCCTCTAGCTCCCCCGAGGGGGAGAACATTTCCCGCAGGCAAACTCCTCCCCTCGGGGAGGCTGGGGAGGGGGGCATCTTTTTATCATTCATTATGACAATCCTCGTAACCGGCGCCAATGGCCAATTGGGCAACGAAATGCGCCTTGTGAGCCGACAGTCATCGGCCGATAAATATATTTTCACCGACGTGAACCAGGTGGAGGGCGTCGAAACGACATTCCTCGACATCACCGACCGCGCAGCCGTCATGCAGATGGTTGTGGCCAATGACGTTCGCGCCATCGTCAACTGCGCGGCCTACACCAACGTCGATGCGGCCGAGAGCAACGAGCCATTGGCCGAAAAACTCAACGCCGATGCGCCGGAAAACCTCGCGTTGGCCATGAAGGAGGTGGGCGGCCTGCTCATCCAGATTTCGACCGACTATGTGTTCGGCAAAGAGCCTTACAACGTGCCTTGTCGCGAGGACCAGAAGGGCACTCCGACGGGAATCTACGGTCTGACCAAGCTGCACGGCGAACAGAAGATTATGGCCACGGGCTGCAACTACGTGATTATCCGCACGGCATGGCTCTACAGCGAGTTCGGCAAGAACTTCTGCAAGACGATGCTCAACCTGACCGCCACGAAGCCCGCGCTCGAAGTCGTCTTCGACCAGGTCGGAACGCCAACCTACGCCTTGGATTTGGCCAATGCCATTGCCGTCGTTCTGGCCGACTACGCGACTTCTGCGGCCGATGCGCCGTACAGGAACACCGGCATCTACCACTTCTCGAACGAGGGCGTCTGCTCGTGGTTCGACTTCACCAAGATGATTGCCGAATACAGCGGACAGACCGCGTGCGACGTGCAGCCATGCCATTCCGACGAATTCCCGTCGCCCGTCACCCGTCCGGCCTATTCCGTATTGGACAAGACCAAAATCAAGCAGGTCTTCGGCGTGAAGGTGCCCTATTGGACAGAAAGTTTGCGTCTGTGCATCAATAACTTGAAGAAATAAATGGGAATCATTGTCCGACAAGCATTCAAGGCCACGGCAGTGCATTATGTGGGCGCGCTGATTGGCATTTTCGTGTCACTGTTCCTGCAGACCAAATGCCTGACACCAGATGCAATTGGCCTGACACGTGCGCTCTACACCATTGCCGAGATCTTCAGCCTTTTGGCGTTGCTTGGCGCGGGAAGCGTCGGTATGCGATTTTTCCCCTATTTTAAGGATGAGGCATCGGGCAACCACGGCTTTTTCTACTATTTCCGGCTGATGCCCATCGTCGGAACCCTCTTCTTTACTCTCGTTTTTCTGCTGTTCCAGTCGCCCATCGAACAATATTTCAGCGACGAGAAGAGTGCGCTGCTGTGCGACTATATCTACTACGCGATTCCGTTGTTCTGGGTGCTCGTGTTCTGGCAGTTTTTCGAGGCGTTTTCCAACATCAATATGCGCATCGCCGTGCCGAAAGGCGTGCGTGAAATCGGTATGCGGCTGATGATGGTCGGCATTTTTGTCGCGTTCTACAAGGGTTGGATTGGCATCACGGGCCTGATTGTCGCCTACATTGTCGGCTATGGCATCTGTATGACTACGGTCGGCATCTATTCGACGCGCATCGGCTGCACCGAGACACGCCACGACTGGAGTTTCATCACACCCGACATGCGTTCGAAGGTGCTGAAATATTCCGGATTCCTGACCATATCGGCCGTGAGCGGAACGATTTTGGGCCAGTTGGATCTGATTATGCTGACGAGCATGAAGGGACTGTACGACACGGGAGTCTATGCCATTGTGCTCTATATGGCCGAGGTCGTCAACATGCCGTCGCGTAGCATCACGCCGATTTCTGCGCCGATTGCCGCCCAAGCCATCAAGGACAATGACTCGGTGAAAATCAAGCAGCTTTATCAGCAAGTCAGTGTACATCAGACGCTTGCCGCGTCCGTGCTGCTGCTTTTCGTGTGGGTGAATCTGGACAATATTTTTGCGATGATTCCTAATGGCGAGACTTATGCGGTCGGCAAATGGGCGGTGTTGCTGCTGGGCATGACGCGCATCATGTATGGAATGCTCAACTTCGGCAACACGCTGATTTCCTTCTCGAAATATTACTATTGGACATTGGTCATCACCATCGTACTGATTTTCTTCAGCATCGGCACCAACCTCTTTTTCATTCCGCTTTACGGTTTGAACGGAGCGGCATTGGCCACATTGATTGCCCTTTCGCTGAGCTACATTTTCCAGCAGGCTCTTGTGCAGTGGAAGATGCATTGCCATCCGTTCACGTGGCGTCATTTGCTGATATTGGCCGTCGTCGCCATCCTTTACGGGCTGAACTGGCTGATTCCGAACGTCATCTTCGACGGACAGGGATTGCTCTCCGCTGTGGCCGATTGTGCAGTCAGAAGTTCCATTTTGGCCGTGGTCGCTGTCGTGCTGATCTATACGTTCCACATTTCGGCGCAGGTGAATAACATCGTCGATAAAAACATTGCAAAATTCAGAAAATGAACGAGATAATTGCAACTGGCATTGATTGTCTGCAACAGGAGGCCGAGTCTATTCTGCAACTCGTGCCGCGCATGGGCGATGAGTTCGAGCGCGCCGTGCAGCTGATATTTGACTGCAAGGGCAAGGTGATTGTGACGGGTGTCGGCAAGTCGGGGCACATCGGCAGTAAAATCGCCGCTACATTGGCCTCAACGGGCACTCCGTCGTTCTATCTCAATCCGCTCGATGCCTACCACGGCGACCTCGGAATGATTGCTGAGGGCGATGTCGTGATGGCTATTTCCTACAGCGGCAACACCGACGAACTGCTGCGTTTCGTGCCGCTCATCCTTGATCGACGAATCCCGATTATCGGCATTTCGGGCAATCCGGACAGCCTTTTGGCGCGCTATTCGACGGTGCATCTCAACATCGCCGTTGACCGTGAAGCCGACCCGCTGAACCTCGCGCCCACATCGAGCACGACGGCGACATTGGCCATGGGCGACGCATTGGCCTGTGCCCTGATTCGTCTGCGCAACTTCAAGGAGACCGATTTCGCCCAGTTCCATCCTGGCGGCTCGCTCGGCAAGCGTCTTTTGGGCCGTGTACGCGACTTCATGGCCACCGACCATCTCGCTACGTGGAAAGTGTCGCCCGACGATATGCTGTCCGATGTCATCATCCAGATCAGCGAGGGCAAGAAGGGGCTCGTCGTTGCCCTCGAACCGAAAGAAAATCACGTAGTTGGCATCATCACAGACGGCGATATGCGTCGTGCGATGGAACGTCATCGCGAGCGTTTCTTCTCGTTGCGTGTGGCCGATGTCATGTCGCAGAATCCGAAGCGAATCCATCAGGACGCGAAGATTTCGGAGGCGGCCAATGTCATGTTGGCCAATTCCATCCACGCATTGATTGTGCTCGACGATGCAGAGCGTTTCGTCGGCATCATCGACTATTTCGCTTGTGTATAGACTCATCTCCCGTGCCCCTTCCCGTTAAATAGTGAAGGGGAGTAGATGGCTACGGAGGGCGAATATTTTTTCGTTTTTTTTCGTGCATTTCGTGGTTAAAAAAATAAACAATTATGATATTCATTGCTGGCCCATGCGTCATTGAATCGGCCGACTGCCTCGACGAGGTGGCGCGCGAACTAGTGCGCATCCAAGAGAAATTGGGCGTCGAAATCATTTTCAAATCGTCGTTCGACAAGGCAAACCGCACGTCGATTTCGTCGTTCCGCGGCCCTGGCATCGAGCGTGGCTTGCAGATGTTGGCCGATGTGAAGTCCAAACACGGTCTGCGCATCCTGACCGACATCCACGAGGCTTGGCAGGCGGCTCCGGCAGCCGAGGTGGCCGATGTTTTGCAGATTCCGGCCTTTCTTTGCCGACAGACTGACCTGCTCGTTGCTGCTGCCAAGACGGGACGCATCGTCAACGTCAAGAAGGCGCAATTCCTGAGCGGCGCGGACATGCAATATCCGGTGCAGAAGGTGCAAGAGGCATCGGCCAACACAACAGAGACGTGGCTCACAGAACGCGGTAACTCGTTCGGCTACAATAACTTGGTTGTGGATTTCCGCAACATTCCCGATATGCTGAAAATCGTGCCGACGGTCATCATGGATTGCACCCACAGCGTGCAGCGTCCGGGTGCGGCGGGCGGAAAGACGGGCGGCAATCGCGAGTTCGTGCCGGCAATGGCATTGGCCGCAAAGGCATTCGGTGCAAACGGCTTCTTCTTCGAGGTGCATCCTGACCCCGAAAAGGCATTGTCCGACGGCCCGAACATGCTCTATCTGAAGGATATGGAGCGCGTAATCCGCTCGCTTTTGGACTGAATTGTATCGACCCGCTCACGCTCCGTAGAGCACATGGGTCGCGCACTATCCGACAGCCCGAAGCAACGTCCCTTTCACTTCATTTTCTCTTCACTTTTACTCCCTTTAAATACCTTTAAAATATGAACGGCATTCCAGTGAAAAATTTTGGCCAACCGACCAAGCGCTATGTGCAGATTCTCGACATTGCCAACGATGCCGAACTGATTCGCAAGTATTGCCATTGTCATTCGCAGGAGGCTTTTTGGCCGGAAATCGCCGAACAGCAACGCGAGGTCGGAATCCTCGAAATGGAGATTTATCGCAAAGATAATCACCTTGTTATGATTGTCGAGACCGTCGCCGATTTCGATTGGGACACGGCGATGGCACAATTGGCCGTGATGCCTCGACAGGCCGAATGGGAGGCTTTCGTCGCTGCCTATCAGGGATGCGACCCGTCGGCAAAAAGTGATGAAAAATGGCAGATGTGCGAACGTATTTTCCATCATTATGGCCGATGATTTTTTTGCGTAAATTGTTAAACATAAAATGATAAACGATATAGTATTATGGCTCATACGTTTCTTGGTCGTCAGTCGGTGAAAAGGTTGCGGCCGCTGTTGCAGCAGTTCGGGCAGAAGAAGGTATTTCTGGCTCGCGGCGGAAAATCGTACGAGGCATGTGGAGCGAAAGCCGTGCTCGATTCAATATTTAAAGATGAGTCAGTCGCCGTCACCGAATTTTCGTCGATTTCGGTCAATCCGCACTACGACGAGGCGGTCGAAGGTGTCCGTCGGCTGAAGGAATCGGGCGCGCACATCATCATTGCGGTGGGTGGCGGCAGCATCATGGATGCGGCAAAACTGATGCGCCACATTGCGGCCGGAGAGGGCTACTACGCGATTCTGGTGGCAATTCCGACCACGGCAGGCACCGGCGCCGAGGTGACGCGCTATTCGATTGTGTGCCGCGACGGCAGCAAGCAGAGCCTCCAGGCTGAAGATATTTTGCCGGATTTCGCCATTGTCGATTCGCAGTTCATCGACGGCGTGTCGGGCAACCTCGCCGCTTGCACCGGATTTGATGCGTTGGCCCACTCGTTCGAGTCGTATTGGAGCCGCAATGCCAACGCCGAATCGCGTGGTTATGCGTTGAAAGCCATCGACTTGCTGTGGAAGAATCTGCCAACGTTGGTCAAAAATCCAACCCCAGAATTGTGCGATGCCGTGAGCGAAGGTTCCTATTGGGCCGGACGCGCCATCAACGTGACGAAAACGACCGCGCCGCACGCCTTCTCGTACGCCTTCACGACGCAGTGCAACTATCCGCACGGCCACGCGGTCGCCCTCACATTCCCGTTCTTCTTCGGGCTGAATTTGTCGGCCGATGACCCGCTCGTCGAACGCTTGGCATTGGACAAAAACACCTCGCTGGAGGCGCAGATGCGACAGTATCTGAACGGCATTGGACTTCACTACGCGGGTTGTGGAACGCACGATTTGGCCGATTTGCTGTCGCAGGTCAACCTTCAGAAGTTGCAGAACAATCCGGTCGAGATGAACGCCGGACGAATGAAACAACTTGAAACATCTATTTTAATTTAATATAAATGTCAGAAAATCAGAAAACTACTACGGAATTGAACGACGAGGAGGTACAAAGACTCCTGCGCGAAAAACGTTACAATGCGTTGCGATGGTACGTACTCTATGTCACGGCGCAGCATGAGCGGCAGATTCTGGAGGCATTCACCGGCAAGCCCGATGCCTATAAGCCTGCGCGCAAGAGCCGTTCGGGAGCGAACTTGGCCAAGAAATTGCCCGTGCTTGATCCGCCTATTGAGGCATACGTGCCGATGCGCGAAGAACGTCACAAGTGGTCCGACCGTACGCGTGTTGTCCCTATCTGCCTGGCTCCGGGCATCATTTTTGTGCGCATCCGCCTGAAGGACAAGGCTCGCCTATACATCAGCGAACATATTCGTAAGTTCTTGTACCGTAAGGATTTGCGTGAGCCGGCCTCGATTCCAGATGCCACGATGGAGGCGTTCCGTTCCATTGTCGAGACCTCGGACATCTCATGTGACCTTTCGATGCAGGCTCCTGAGCCGGGCGATACGGTGCAGATTATCAGCGGTCCGTTTGAGGGAATGTTGGGCGAGGTTGTCCGACGCGATGGCGCCACCCATTTCCAGCTCCGTGTCTTCGATGGATGTGCCGTCACGCTGCGCATGGAGGCCGATATGATGAAAATTGTGCCGAAAGGGACGCAGCGCGTCTTCCCGGATGCACGTTATTGATCTCTTTCCGGTGCATTGGCCGATAAACTTATTGCTTGAAAATGGACTAAATAAGTGTCAAATTGCCATGCGTGGAAAGCATCTGAAAGAAAACGTTTTGCGTGATTTAGGATTTTTTAAGAAATCGGATTGTTTTTGTTTGGCCAATGGGAAAAGTGCCTAAATTTGCACCCGTTAAAAAACAAACAATTCAAACAATAACTAAATTTTAAGAATTATGAAGGCTCTTCGTATTATGGCCGTTGTTATGATGGCTGCTTTCGTAGGTGTTGGTTTTGTCGCTTGTGGTGGTCAGAAGGCTGAGGCTCCTGCTGCTGCTCCTGAAGCTGCTGTTGAGCAGGTTGTTGCCGATTCAGCTGCTGCTTGCTGCGCTGATAGCGCCGCTTGTGACTCTTGCTGTGCTGATTCAGCCAAGGCTTGCTGCGCTGATTCAGCTTGCGCCAAGTAATTTCTTGGCATCCTCTACGACACGACGTATTTCGTCGTATTGCCCGAAACAGAGGTCTCCCGTCAGACAGCTCTCGAAGCTGCGGGAAGCTCTGAAGTCGGGCTCTTTTTTTTGCTCCTGGCGGATGCGGTGGCCCAGGTTGTTGATGAGGTCATACAGTTGGTGGCCGCGCACGAACAGGTAGCAGTTGTTGCGGTGCACGCCCAGATGCTGGCAGCGTGCCTCGTACCACGTCGGGTCGGCTTCGGGATACTGTCGGCGGAAGTGGGTCTCCAGTTTGTGGACGCGCTCCTTGAGTTGCTGCAGGATGGCGGCTCCGTTGTTTTCTGTCGCCTTGGCCCCGACCGTAAGTGTCAGAAGGCGGTGGAAGACGCGCTGCGGAAAGGCCTCGGGCGAGACCCCTTGCAGGTACAGCTGCCACACGAGCAGCGGATAGACGATATAGCTGTATTCCTTGAGGAACCGAGTGAAGTCAATTTTCAGCCGGCCACACGATTCCAGTTCCGCGCGATTGACATTTTCGGCGAAACAGTAGTGGTTTTCAAAGCTGTAGGTGTAGGTCTGGAGGATGTAGTGGTTGGCGTCGATTTCGGGTTGCTGGTTCAGGTACCGGTAGTCGCTGTCGATGGCGATCCAGAACTGTTTGTCCAGAAAATCCTTGTAGTGCAGGCATTGTGTGCAGCCGCACGTGACGTTTCCGCCCATGCTGCGTGAGGCGGTGATGAAGCGGAATTTCTTGTTGGGATAGGCCACGCGGAGCACGTGTTTCCAGAAATGCTCGTCGCTCTTGTTTTCCAGATGAACAGCTGCCGTCGCCCCGTAGAGCTTCAGCTCGGCCTTGAAACGCTTGGCTGCAAGTTTGTAGAAGTTGTGCTTCTCCTCATCTGTATATAAGGGTCTTGGCTCAAGATTCATGGTATAAACTTCATTTTATTGAGGGTTGTGGCCAATGCCCGTCGGCCATAAAAACAGTCACGGCAGATGCGCCATTGGCCAAAAACTGTCACATAATCACTTCTCGATCAAGTCGTTGATGAAGACGAGCTTGTCTTCCCAACCGTCGGCGAAGATGTTGGGCGAGTGCGTCGTCATGATGATCTGGCAGTTCGGGTTCAGATCGTGCATCATGGTGATGAGGCGGTCCTGCCATTCGACGTGGAGCGAGATTTCCGGTTCGTCGAGCAGGAGAACGTTCGGCTTGTCTTCCATCAGGAACAGCGTGAAGAGCAGCAGCAGGATCTGCTTCTCGCCGGCCGACAGCCTGTCCATATCGATGGTGAGCCGTCCCTTGCGGAAGATGATACGGTTCCTGTCGTCGATGTCGATTTTCTTGCCTGTCGATTCAAACAGCATGTTGATCATCTCGAAGAACTTGTCGATTCTCTCCTGTTTCTGCATCGCTGTCTTCAGGTCCTTCAGCATCCCGAGTCGGTAGTCCGAGAAGCTGAAAATCGTCGGTGTGCGCTGGTAGAGCACCGAATCGAGCGAGATGCCGAGCTGCGAAAGGGTCGATTTCTTTGAGGCCGGCACGTCGAACGTGTTGACGTAGTGGAAGCAGGCCGAGTTTTCAAAACCGCCATACTTCGGCTCGTGGATCATCTGGTGTCCGTCAAAACGCATTTCGCCCACGCTTGTGGTGATTTTTACTGTGGCTTTCAGCTGCTTGCAGAACTTGTCGTCTTTCGTCAGGACCGACTTGATGAGGTTCAGCATCGTCGTCTTACCGAAGCCGTTCTGACCCACGATGATGTTGATCTGTGGGTCCAGGTTGTGCCACACGAGAGTCGTCTCGCCCCACATGGAGCGGATTTCGATGTCAGTGATATGAACGTTCTTTTCCATGAATGTTCTGTTTTTGGCCAATGGCGTTGCGTCATTGGACGTGGCAAATATACGCGCAATTTGCGAGGATTCCAAATTTTTGGCCGATGTTTTGCAAAAATCGTTCCTGCCCGTCGGCCGAAGCCTGCCCTCCATCTGGATTTTGTTCTTGGCCAATGGGGTTCATCGGCCACAAAAATGAACCTGTTCCGACTCTCTTTTAAATATGAGGTCGATTGGATTAACAAAATGTTTGTGTTTTCAGCGTTGCGTCTTTCTTTTTGTAAGTATTATTTGTGTTTTGTTGGAAAATAGCCAAAGATTTTAAAGCATTGGCCGAGAAAAGATATTTTTATGTCGAATTATTGATGAATTTGGTTGCAAAATGCTCAAAAATTGACAAAATTGATTGATTTTTGATATTTTCAAGAAAAAAGTTTGAAAAAAGTTTGGTGCATTGGCAAAAAGTCAATACCTTTGCAACGTCAAAACGGGAAAACGTGGCAAAATGACATTGGCCAACAACCGCGGCGGCAAAGAACAAAAAATCGTCAAAATCGTATTTCACATTTTAATAATTAAGGTTATGAGCAAATTGAGATTTGATGCCATCGAACTGGCTTTCAAGAAACACGCTCTAGAGGTGGAAGTCCCCAAATCACGTCCGTCGGAGTATTTCGGCGAACTCGTCTTCAATCGCGAAAAGATGCAGAAGTATCTGGACGCCAAGACCCTGCATGCCCTCTTGGACTGCATCGACAACGGCCAGCCATTGGATCGCAATGTGGCCGATGGCGTTGCCGCCGGCATGAAACAGTGGGCCATGGAGCACGGCGTCACACACTGCTGCCACTGGTTCCAACCACTCACAGAAACTACTGCCGAGAAGCACGACTCGTTCATGGAATATGATTGGAAGGGAGGAATGATCGAGGAATTTGAAGGCAAGTCGCTCGTACAGCAGGAGCCGGACGCTTCGTCATTCCCATCGGGCGGCATCCGCGCCACATTTGAGGCTCGCGGTTACACTGCTTGGGATCCGACCAGCCCGGTCTTCATCATGGATGACTGTCTGTGTATCCCCACCGTGTTCATTTCCTACACCGGCGAGGCACTCGACTACAAGGCTCCGCTCAAGAAGTCGCTCAAGGCTGTAAACGATGCGGCCGTGCCTGTCTGCCAGCTGTTTGACAAGAATGTGACCAAGGTTACGGCCAATCTGGGCTGGGAGCAGGAATACTTCCTGGTCGATGACAACCTCTACGCCGCACGTCCTGACCTGATGGCCACCGGCCGCACCTTTATGGGCCACGGTGCCAGCAAGAACCAGCAGATGGACGACCACTACTTCGGCCAGATTCCTACCCGCGTGCAGGCATTCATGAAGGATCTTGAAATCATGGGCCACCGTCTGGGCATCCCGATGAAGACACGCCACAACGAGGTCGCACCTAACCAGTTCGAGTTTGCCCCAATCTTCGGCGAGTGCAACTTGGCCGTTGACCAGAACATGCTCATCATGGGCGTGATGAAGAAGATTGCCCGCAAGCACGGTTTCCGCGTCCTGTTGCACGAAAAGCCTTTCGAGGGCATCAACGGTTCGGGCAAGCACAACAACTGGTCGCTTTCGACCAACACCGGCGTCATCCTCTATGCTCCGGGCAAGGATCCGATGAGCAACCTCCAGTTCGTCACCTTCTTCGTCAACACGCTCGAAGCCCTGCGCCGCCACGGAGCCCTGCTCAAGGCAAGCATCGCATCGGCCACCAACGCACACCGTCTGGGCGCCAACGAGGCACCTCCGGCCATCATTTCGGCCTTCTTGGGCAAGGCAATGACCGACGTGCTCCGCAAGTTGATGACTGTGGCCGATGACACCGACATCGTCATTGCCGGCAAACAGGCATACAGCGTCGGCCTCGTTGAAATTCCGCAGATTTTCATCGACAACACCGACCGCAACCGCACCTCGCCGTTCGCCTTCACGGGCAACCGCTTCGAGTTCCGCGCCGTCGGCTCGAAGGCCAACTGTGCATCGGCCATGACCACACTCAACACGATGGTCGCCGAGCAGCTCACCGACTTCAAGGCCGCTGTGGATGCTGAGATGGCCAAGGGCGCAAGTGTCAAGGTGGCCTGCATGAAGACCCTGAAGCCGATCATCGCACGCATCATCGACACCGTCTGCTTCGATGGCAACGGCTATGCTCCGGAATGGGCCGCCGAGGCTCAGAAGCGTGGTCTGGACACCGAGCGCTGCGTGCCGAAGATGTTCCTCGAGAATGTCAAGCCCGAGTCGGTCGAGATGTTCGAGAAGATGGGCGTATTCACCGCAGCCGAGCTCCACGCCCGCAACGAGGTGAAGTTCGAGACCTACATCAAGCTCGTGCAGATTGAGGCCCGCGTGCTGGGAGACTTGGCCATCAACCACATCATCCCTGCCTCGACCACCTATCAGTCAACCCTGCTGCGCAACGTAGCCATGATGAAGTCGCTCTTCCCGACCGAATGGGAGGACCTCTCGGCTCCGGAAATCGCCATCATCAAGAAGATTGCCGGCTTCAACGCCGACATCAAGACGAAGGTCGATGCCATGGTTGAGAAGCGCAAGGTGGCCAACCGCATCGAGGATCCGTACGAGAAGGCGATGGCCTATTATGAGATTGCCGAGTCGTTCAACGGTATCCGTAAGCCTATCGACCGTCTGGAGGGCATCGTGGATGACAACACTTGGCCAATGCCAAAATACCGCGAGCTGCTCTGGATCCGATAATCCAAGTCGCATAAAAACAAGCTGCGCTCCGTCGGAAGATGGGGCGCAGTTCGGTTTCCGAGGGTTGTGGCCGATGTCCATTGGCCAAGATAATCACGCATTCCCTACCACAAATGCGGTAGGAGGACTTCCTATTTCTGAGGTATTTTTGGCCAATGAGCCTGTGCTGCTGCATTTTTGGGGTGAAAAAAAGAAATTCTTTGCGGAAAAATTACTAATTTTGCGGCACTTTTTTTGAAACAACAACAAACATCATCAATGAAAAAAACATTATTATTGGCCGTATTGTCCTTTCTTGCGGTAGGCGCATTCGCCCAGTTGCCCAAAGTGACGCTGAAGGACACGAGCGGCAAATCCGTATCCATCGAGTCGCTGTCAAACGACGGCAAACCCTTTATCATCGACCTTTTTGCCACGTGGTGCAAGCCCTGCCTGCGTGAGCTGGACGCCATTGCCGAGGTCTATGAGGATTGGCAGCAGGAGACGGGTGTGAAGCTCGTCGCCGTGAGCATCGACCAGGCGCAGAACGTGAACAAGGTAAAGCCGTTGGCCGACAGCCACGGGTGGGAATATGAGGTGCTGCTCGACCCGAACAGCGACCTGAAGCGTGCCCTCGGGGTGCAGATGATTCCCTACGTGCTCATCGTGGACGGCTCGGGCAAGATTGTCTATAAGCACAACGGCTATACCGACGGCGCCGAGAGCGAACTGATTGACAAGGTGCGTGAACTGATCAGGAAGTGATGAGACGGATTGTTTTGACGGCTCTCTGGGCGGCGTGCTCCGTGGGTGCATGGGCCCAGCAGGACAGCGCATCGGCCATAAAGTCAAGCCCCGTGACGCTCACCGGAAGCATCCAGAGCGACATCCTCCTGCCGCAGCGCGACAACCAGATCGGTGCGCGGGAGAGTGGGGATTTCCTGACCAATACCTACGCCGACCTGCAGCTGCACAGCCAGTGGGTCGAGGCGGGCGCGCGTTTGGAATATCTGGAGCATCCGCTGCCGGGATTCGAGAACGATTTCGCGGGCTGGGGCGTGCCGAACTTCTGGGTGAGGGGGACATTGGCCAATACCGAACTCACGCTGGGCACGTTCTACGAGCAATTCGGTTCGGGCTTCATCCTGCGAACCTACGAGGAGCGTTCGCTGGGCATCGACAACTCGCTCCTGGGCGGTAGGTTGGTTTTTCGGCCAATGCGCGGTGTGACACTCAAGGCCCTTTCGGGCAAGCAGCGCCGCTGCTGGAGCTGGGACACGGGGCTCGTCTCGGGAGCAGATGCGGAATTGGCCATCGACGAATGGTCGCAGCGCCTGCAGGAGAGCGACACGCGCATCGGCGTGGGAGCATCGTGGGTCAACAAGCATGAGGAGGACGAAGTGGTCTATGCCGACCCGACGCACCGCTACAATTTCCCGAAGTTCGTCAATGCGTGGGACGTGCGTGCCCGGTTGAACCGGGGCGCGTGGGGCGTGCTCGCCGAGTATGCGCAGAAGGGGCAGGACCCTTCGTTCGACAACCGATACAGTTATGGTGACGGCCACGTGGCGATGCTCTCGGCCTCGTATTCGGAGAGCGGCCTGAGCCTCCTGCTGCAGGCCAAGCGGTCGGACAACATGTCGTTCCGCAGCCAGCGCAGCCGCCACGGCTCATCGGCCTTCATCAACCACCTGCCGGCCTTCACGCTCGACCAGACCTATGCATTGGCCGCACTCTATCCCTACGCTACGCAGCTGGCGGGCGGCGAGTGGGCCTACCAGGCCGAGGCTGCCTACAACTTCCGGCGACGCACGGCCATCGGCGGAAAATATGGCATGAACCTCAAGCTGAACTATTCGTACGTGCGGGCCATCAACGACGGTTGGCTCCAGTGGGGCCGCGAGACCTATTCTCAGGACCTCGACGAGCAGCTGTCGCGCCGCCTGACGAAAGACTTCAAGCTCAACTTCATGTATATGAACCAGCGCTACAACAAGAGCGTCGTCGAGGGCGAGGGCGGCATGGTCCGTTCGAATATCTTTGTGGCCGATGGCATGTACCAGCTTGCGCCGAAGACCAAGCTGCGTGCCGAGGTGCAGTATCTCGCGACGCGCGACGACCAGGGCGACTGGCTCTTCGGGCTGATGGAACTCTCATTGGCCCCACACTGGATGATTACCGTGAGCGACATGTGGAACTGTGGCGACAGCGACATGGACTATCATCTGGAGAATACGCATCTGCATTACTATCAGGGACTTGTTACCTATAACGTCGGCTCCCACCGCATCCAGGCAGGCTACGGCCGTACGCGTGCGGGCTTCAACTGTTCGGGCGGCGTGTGTCGCTACGTTCCGGCTACGCGCGGCTTCACACTGTCGTACAACTATAATTTCTGA
>CACZAY010000053.1 GCA_902779265.1 uncultured Bacteroidales bacterium
ATGGTTGTGGGCATCTGCGTCAAGAGTCCGCGCAAGAGTGTTGCGGCGAGTGAGCCATTGGCCAATGAGGATGAACAATGAAATCTTCCGAGTACTAACACATAACTGTTTCCCTATAAAGACATGGACTATATTCACGCGTTGATTTTGGGCGTTGTGCAGGGCTTGACCGAATATCTGCCTGTGAGCAGCAGTGGTCATCTGGAGCTTGGCCAACGCATCTTGGGTATACATTCGGACGACAGTCTGACGTTTGACATCGTCGTCCACGTGGCTACGGTGCTTTCCACCTTGGTGGTGTTGCGCAAGGATGTCATTTGGATTTTCCAGGGACTTTTCGTACCGTTGAAGCCAGCCGGTACACCTCCGGTCGAGGATCCGTTGAGCCGTTTTTCGGACTCGCAGAAGTATGCGCTGAAGATTCTCGTCTCGATGATTCCGATTGGAATTGTCGGCATTTTGGCCAAGGATTGGGTCGAGGCCGCCTTCAATGGTGTCCACGTTGTCCCCGTCTGTCTGATGGTGACGGCCGTCCTGTTGACGGTGTCGTTCTACATCCGTCCGCGTGAGAAGGAGACGATCTCGCTGAAGGATGCCTTCATCATCGGTATCGCTCAGGCTGTAGCCGTACTGCCGGGCTTGTCGCGTTCAGGCTCGACCATCGCAACGGGTCTGCTGTTGGGCGTGAAGAAGGAGCATCTGGCGCAGTTCTCGTTCCTGATGGTGATTCCGCCTATCCTCGGCGAAGCATTGCTTGAAGGAATCAAATTGGCCAAGAACCCAGAGGAATTCCAGTGGGACGTATTGGCCGTGGGCTTCATCGCAGCCTTTGTAAGTGGCTGTCTGGCCTGCAAGGTGATGTTGGCCTTGGTCAAGAAGTGCCAGCTGATCTGGTTCGCCATCTATTGCGCCCTTGTCTCAATCGCAGCGTTTATTTGGTTCGGGGCACATGGCGTATAATTTCGAGGATGGCGTCGTATTGGCCTTCGACAAGCCGTTGCACTGGACCTCGTTCAATGTCGTCAAGATCATCCGCAACAACCTGTCGCGCCGCATGGGCATCAAGCGGCTCAAGGTGGGACACGCCGGCACGCTTGATCCATTGGCCACAGGCGTAATGATTATCTGCACGGGCCGCGCGACGAAGAATATCGACCAGCTGCAGGCCGGCACGAAGGAGTATATCGCTACGATGCGCCTGGGTTGCACGACTCCGTCGTTCGACGCGGAACATTCGGTCGATTTCACCTATCCTGTGGCACACATCACGCGCCAGCTGGTCGATGAGACGCTGCCGAAGTTCCTGGGCTCCATCTGGCAGGTGCCGCCTGTCTATAGTGCCTGTAAGGTGGATGGCCGACGAGCTTTCGACTACGCGCGGAGCGGCGAGGGCGTGGAGCTGAAGGCCAAGGAGCTGGTCATCGACGAGATTGAGGTGCTGGACTTTGTGGGGCCAATGGAGGCCGCCGCGAAAGGCATCGGCCCGGAACTGACCATCCGCGTGGTCTGTTCGAAAGGAACGTATATCCGCGCCTTGGCCCGTGACATCGGCGAGGCGTTGGGCAGCGGGGCCTATCTGACCGCCTTGCGGCGCACCCGTGTGGGGGACTACACATTGGCCGACTGCCATATCCCTGTCACTGACGTGGAGCAGTGGGCGCTGGAGGTCGAGATTGAGCGGAGTGCGAATGCCGCCGACAGTCAAGAGTGAAATCTGTAAAATTGTAAATGTAATCAAACCAATATAAAAAAATGAAACTGTCTCAGTTCAAATTCAAGTTGCCGGAAGAGCGTATTGCCTTGCAGCCGTCGTTTCACCGTGACGAGTGTCGCCTGATGGTGCTGCACAAGAAGAGCAAACGCATCGAACACAAAGTTTTCAAGGAGTTTCTCGACTTCTTTGACGAGAAGGACTTGGTACTCTTCAATGATACGAAGATTTTCCCCGCTCGTCTGTATGGAAACAAGGAGAAGACCGGTGCGCGTATCGAGGTATTCCTGTTGCGCGAATTGAACGCAGACAGCCGTCTGTGGGATGTGCTGGTCGATCCGGCGCGCAAGATTCGCATTGGCAATAAACTCTATTTCGGTGAAGATGAAAGTCTTGTGGCCGAGGTGATTGACAACACCACTTCGCGTGGCCGCACATTGCGATTCCTGTATGACGGTCCGCACGACGAATTCATCGAGACGCTCTACAGCTACGGTGAGACTCCGATTCCACCGGCATTGAAGGAGCTGCGTGACGTGATTGATGTGCCGGTTGACGAGGATCATCCGTTCACCGACCGCGAGCGTTACCAGACCATCTTTGCCAAGGCCGAGGGCGGTGTGGTCGCTCCAGCCGCAGCGCTGCACTTCAGTCGCGAGCTGTTGAAGCGCATGGAGATCAAGGGCGTGGATTTCGACTTCCTCACCGTCCACAGCAACCATGGCAACTATCGCGACATCGATGTCGAGGACTTGACCAAACACAAGATGGATAGCGAGAAGATTGTCATTCCCGAGGCATTGGCCGAAAGAGTCAATCAGGTAAAGACGGAGGGACACCATGTCTGTGCCGTCGATACGTCGGTCATGCGCGCTATCGAGAGCTGCGTTTCGACCACGGGAATGCTGAAGCCGTTTGACGGTTGGACGAACAAGTTCATCTTCCCGCCCTACGAGTTCTCTATTGCTGATTGTATGGTGGCCAATTTCTATGCGCCCTACAGCACGCTGCTCATGATGACGTGTGCCTTCGGCGGCTACGAGCTCGTGATGGATGCCTACAAGGTCGCGCTCAAGGAGGGCTACCAGTTCGGCACCTACGGCGACGCCATGTTGATTATGCCCGACTGACAGATGGCACGTGTCTTCCTCGGCCTGGGCTCGAATCTGGGCGACGGCAGAGCCAATCTGGACCGAGCCCTGGAGCTGATTTCGGTGCGTGTGGGCACACTGCTCGCCGTGTCGGACTACATCGGGAGCGAGCCGTGGGGATTTGCCAGTGAACATCGGTTTACCAACGCCGTCTGCGCTGTTGAGACAGGGTTGGGGCCAATGGTGCTATTGGACATAACCCAAGAAATCGAGCGGCAGATGGGCCGCACCCACAAACATGCGCCGGGCGAGAGCTACACCGACCGGATCATCGACATCGACATATTAAGCTACGATGATGTCTCGATGCACAACGAACGGTTGACGTTGCCGCATCCGCTCATCGACCAACGAGATTTTGTAAAAATTCCCTTGCAGGATTGCATAAACAAACTTTCAACATGAAATCCTTTCTTAAAACCGTATTGGCCGTCATGGTCGGCCTGTTTGCCACCTCGGTGCTGGGCACATTCCTCCTGACCTGCACGATGATTTCGTCATTGGCTATGGCCGATGGCTCTTCAAGCAACGTCTCGACCCAGCCTGGCGATGTGATGTTCTTGAAAATCAACGGAGAAGTGACTGAAATTCCCTCCGCACTTCCGTTCTCGTTCGACCCAATGAGCGGATTCCAGATGGCCCAGGACCACTCCCTGCGTAGCTACCTGAACGCCATCGCCATCGCCAAGGTCGATCCGAATATCGTTGGCATCTATCTGAACACCGACGGCATGTCGGCGTCGCCCGCGAGCTACGAGGCGATTCACGACGCATTGGCCGACTTCCGAACCTCCGGCAAGTGGGTCATCGCCTACAACGACAGCTACAGCCTGGGCCAGTATTATGTTTCATCGGTGGCCGACAGCCTTTTCGTCAACACCATCGGCACCGTGGCCCTGGATGGTCTGACCAGCACGCGGCTCTATCCGAAGGCCCTGCTCGACAAGCTGGGCATCGAGATGCAGGTCTTCCGCGTCGGTACGTTCAAGAGCGCCGTCGAGCCCTACATGATTGAACATATGTCCGAGGCCAACCGTCTCCAGATCGAGACCTACCTGCGCAACATCTGGAACCAGATGGCCGGCGAAATAGCCGCCTCGCGCAACCTGACGGTCGAAAAGGTCAATATGTTGGCCAATGAACCAGTCAGCTACATGTCGCACGAGGAATTGGCCACAACCGGCCTGGTCGATGGAATGCTCTACAAGAGCGATGTCGAGCAGAAGATTCTCGCCCTGACCGGTCACGACGAATTGCAGGGTGTCACGGCCTCCAGCCTCGTCCAGGGCTGCTACGAGCGGTGGTTCCCGCAGGACCGCGACACGAAGGTCGCCGTACTCTATGCCGCAGGCGAGATTTCCAGCGAGTCGCACAATACGACTGGCGATGACGGCATCTATTACGAAGACCTGATTGCCGACATCCGTGACATCGCCGATGACGATGATGTGGCTGCCGTCGTGCTGCGCGTCAATTCGCCCGGCGGTTCGGCCTTTGCGTCCGAGCAGATCTGGAAGGCGTTGACCGACCTCAAGGCCAAGAAGCCGCTGGTCGTCTCGATGGGTGACTATGCAGCCTCGGGCGGCTATTATATCAGTTGTATGGCCGATTATATTTTCGCCGAGCCCAATACGCTGACGGGTTCCATCGGTGTATTCGGTGTGGTTCCGAACTTCTCGAAACTGGTTACGGGCAAGTTCGGCGTCAACTTTGAGGAGGTCAAGACGCATCAGTTCGGTCCGTTGACGGCAACGCGCGCATTGTCATCGGCCGAAAAACAGAAAGTCCAGAGCGGCATCGAGGAATTCTACACGCTCTTCACGCACCGTTGTGCCGAGGGCCGCAACCTGCCCATCGAAAACATCCTGGAGGTGGCCGGCGGCCGCGTCTGGACAGGCGGAGATGCGCAGCGCTTCGGTCTTGTCGATGAACTGGGCAACGTGGATCAGGCTGTGGCCAAGGCCGCTGAACTGGCGGGGTTGGCCGATGTGCCTTACTCGAAGGTGAGCTATCCGTTCCCTAAGTCGTCGCTTGAGTCATTCCTGGAGCTGATGGAGGAGAACACGAATGACCTCACCCTCCGCGTGGCCGACAAGGTGCTGGGCTCGACTCCTGCCGACCGTTCGGTCATCCGTTTCATCGGCGGTCTGCAACGTGCGGATCATGTGCAGGCGCGTACGTTCGACGCGGTGGTATTCTGAATACAGACTTGTGCAGCCTAAGGGCATTGGCCATAACCCAAGACCAATGTCATTGAATTATAGAGAGAAAGATTGCATTTTAAAATAGGATATTTATGCACACAGTATTACCTAAATTTCATACTTTCCCGGTGCTGCTGCCGTTGTCCTGGATCTATTCGGGGGTGATGCAGCTGCGGAACTGGGCCTTTGACAGCGGGAAACTACGTGTCACGTCGTTCGAAAATCGCGTAGCGGTGATCGGCGTGGGCAACATCTGCGCTGGAGGTGCCGGAAAAACACCACACATCGAGTATCTCATCCGCCTGCTGCAAGGAGAGGGCATCGGTCCCATCGCTGTCCTGAGCCGCGGTTACAGGCGCGAAACGAAGGGCTTCCTGTTGGCCACACCCGGCATCACATCGAGCAAGTTGGGCGACGAGAGTTTCCAGCTTTTCCGCAAGTTCCCCGACATCATCATTGCGGTCGATGAAGATCGCGTGCACGGCATCAACCGTCTGCTGAAGCTGCCCGAGCCGCCGAAGGTCATCCTGCTCGACGACTGTTTCCAGCACCGCTACGTGAAGCCCGGCCTGAACATCTGCCTGACCAGCTACCGCCGCATCGTCTATCAGGACCATGTGTTGCCGGCCGGCCTGCTGCGTGAAGATGAATCGGGCATGGACCGCACCGACATCGTCATCGTCACGAAATGTCCGAAGAGCCTGCGCGACGAGGAGGAGAACGACCTGCACGCCCGTATGCCCATCACGCAGGGACAGCCCATCTTCTACAGCGCCTACCGCTACACGAGCCTCTACAGTCTGGTCACCAATCAGCCGGTCGAGGTGGATCCGCGCCGCGAGGTGCTCATCGTTTCGGGTGTGGCCGATCCGGCTGTCATGGTCGATTACGTGGAGCGGCATTACCGCCTGCTGGACCACTTGTCGTTCGGCGACCACCATCGGTTCTCCTACCAGGACCTGCGCGAGATGCAGAAGCGCCTCGACAACGTCAACCACGATGGCTATTGCACGAACAACAGCGGCGAGAAGCCCATCATCATCACGACCGAGAAGGATGCGTCGCGCCTGTTGGACATGAAATCCATCAATCCCGAGTTGAAAGAGCGCATATATTATCTGCCGACCGAAGTCTTCTTCCTCGGCGATCATGCAAAATTGTTTAACCAAAAAGTTTTAGACTATGTTAGAAAAGATCGCACAAACGGCTGAATATATTTTGAGTCACACCGACCGTCGTCCGAAGACGGCCATCATTCTGGGTACGGGTCTCGGCCAATTGGCCACACAAATCACTGAGGCCGAGGAGATTCCCTATAGCGAGATTCCCAACATGCCGGTCTCGACCGTCGAAGGTCACTCCGGCAAGCTGATTTTCGGCAAGTTGGGCGGCAAGGAAATCATGGCCATGCAGGGCCGCTTCCACTTCTATGAGGGTTACAGCATGAAGGAGGTCACGTTCCCCATCCGCGTGATGAAGGCGTGCGGCATCGAGACTCTGTTTGTGTCCAATGCGGCAGGCGGCACCAACTCGTCGTTCCGCGTGGGCGACCTGATGATCATCGAAGACCACATCAACCTCTTCCCCGAGCATCCGCTACGCGGAAAAAATTACGACGAACTTGGTCCGCGTTTCCCCGACATGAGCGAGCCGTATGACTTTGAACTCATCAAATTGGCCGAAACCATCGCCGTCGAGAAGGGCGTCCACCTCCAGAAGGGCGTCTATATCGGCACACAGGGCCCGACGTTCGAGACCCGCGCCGAATACCGCTACTTCCGCTCCATCGGAGGCGACGCCGTCGGCATGAGCACCGTGCCTGAGGTCATCGTCGCACATCATGCCGGAATGCGCGTGTTCGGCATCTCGGTCATCACCGACCTCGGCGGCTTCGGCACTCCCGAAAAGGCCAGCCACGAGGAGGTTCAGAAGGCGGCCAATGCTGCCCAGCCTATCATGACGATGATCATGAGCGAGATGATTAGACGCTCTTAAAAAGAGCGAGTTATCAGTTGATAGTTATCAGTTATTGTCCCTTTGTCGAGCGATGATGACTGTCGGCCGATAACCAATAACTAATAACTTTAAACTCTGTTTTATTGTGGAGATAAAAGAATATGGTGAATTCGGCCTGATAAAGCATCTGACCGAAAAATTTCCTTTAAAGAACAAATCTTCTCTGTACGGCGTGGGCGATGACTGCGCCGTCATTGATGTTGACCCGTCGGAGGGCAAGACAGTCGTCACCACCGACCTTCTGCTTGAGGGCGTCCACTTCGATCTGACCTATTGTCCGATGCGTCACTTGGGCTACAAGGCGTGCGTGGTGAACTTCAGCGACGTCTATGCGATGATGGGAACGCCGCGTCAGATAACTGTCTCGCTCGGCATCTCCAAGCGCTTCAAGGTCGAGGACTTGGACGAGCTCTACGCGGGCATGAAGCTTGCGTGCGACATCTACGGCGTCGATCTGGTGGGCGGCGATACATCGGCCTCAATGACCGGCCTCACGATTTCAATCACCTGCATCGGTGTGGCCAATGACCCTGTCTATCGCAACGGAGCGAAGGTGAACGACCTGATCTGCGTGTCGGGCGACCTCGGCGCGGCCTACGTGGGTCTGCAATTGCTCGAACGCGAGAAGGCCGTTTACTATCAGGAATATAACGACTGGAAACGCAACGGCGCGCAGGGGACGATGCCGGTCTTCAAGCCGAAATTTGAGGGCAAGGAGTATCTGCTCGAACGCCAGCTGAAGCCCGAGGCGCGCAAGGACATCGTGGCCAAGTTGAAAGAGGCCGGAATCAGGCCGACATCCATGATGGACATCTCCGACGGCCTTTCGTCCGAACTGCTGCACATCTGCCACCAGAGCAAGGTCGGCTGCCGCATCTACGAGGAGCGCATCCCCATCGACTACCAGACCGCAGTCCAGGCCGAGGAGTTCAACCTCAACGTCTCGACGTGCGCATTGAACGGCGGCGAGGACTACGAACTGCTCTTCACCGTGCCATTGGCCCAGAGTGAGCTGATCCAGCAGATTTCCGGCATCCGTCTCATTGGCCATATCACCGATGAACGTCTCGGCGCGGCCATGATTACGCGCGACGGCAACAGCGAAATCACCTTGCAGGCGCAGGGTTGGAACGCTTTTGCCTCGAGCGAGGCAAAAAGTTAAGTAGGTGTTCAAAATTATTTGACTATATTTTTCAGAGATTGGGATGCAGATTTTGGTTTTGGCCGATGGCGCAATGTGACATTGTGCCTGAGGACAAGGCCGGAAGATGCGCCCAAGAATGAAAAAGATAGCTTTTGGACAGCCTACACGATATTATAAAATAATTTTGAACAACTACTTAATAGTTAAAAGTTAAAAATGAAAAATTATCTTGCGGCAATGCGTTTTGCCCAATGGTAATTTTTCATTGTTAATTTTTCATTTTTCATTGTTTTTTGCGTATGCAAATAGCTGCACTTCTTTCCGGTGGCGTCGATAGTTCGGTGGCCGTCCATCTGCTTTGCGAGCAGGGCTACAAGCCCGACTTGTGGTACATCAAAATCGGTATGGACGATGCCGAGCAGGGCTATTCGTGTCCGCAGGAGGAGGATCTGGAAATCGTGCAGGCCATGGCGCACAAGTACGGGCTGCACTACGATGTGGTCGATTTGCAGAAGGAATATTGGGACGAGGTCGTGAACTACACCATCGACAAGGTGAAGCGCGGATTTACGCCCAATCCCGACGTGATGTGCAACCGTCTCATCAAGTTCGGCGCGTTCCATCAGAAGGTGGGGAAGGAGTACGACAAATCGGCCACAGGACACTATGCGCAGGTGATTCAGGAGGACGGCCGATATTGGTTGGGCACGACGCCTGACCCCGTGAAGGACCAGACCGATTTCCTCGCGCAGATTACGGGCTGGCAGCTCGAACATTCGCTGTTCCCCATCGGCCACATGGCAAAGGGCGAGGTGCGCCGCATTGCGGAGGAGGCGAAGCTCCCATCGGCCAAGAGGAAAGACAGCCAGGGCATCTGTTTCCTCGGCAAAATCAACTACAACGAGTTCATCGAGCGCTTCCTGGGCGTGAAGGAGGGGCCGATTGTCGAGCTGGAGACGGGAAAAATCCTTGGCCAACATCGCGGCTATTGGTTCCACACCATCGGCCAACGGAAAGGCCTCTATCTGAGCGGCGGCCCGTGGTTCGTCATCAAGAAGGACATCGAGAACAACGTCATCTACGTGAGCCGTGGCTACGACCCCGAGGCGCAGAAACAGGATTGGCTCGTGATGCGCGATGTGCATTGGATTACGCTCGACCCGTTAGCGCAAAAAGAATCCTCGCCTGTCACGTTGGGCGAGGATGGTGCATTGGCCGTAAAATTCAAAATCCGTCACGTGGCGGAACTGAACGACGGCATTCTCTCGCTGAGGGCCGATGGCAGCTACTACCTGAAGAGCGGCAAGCTCATCAACGGTGTTGCGCCCGGCCAGTTCTGCTGCGTCTATACGGCCGATGGCAGGATTTGTCTCGGTTCGGGCGAGATTGCGTGGGAGTGAATGCCTGATTTCTCATTGTAGCTCATAGAAGGCTCACCGAAGCTTCCTTGTGCGAAGACAATGTGTGTCACGAATGTCAATAAGAAATGGTTAATGACATTCGTGACACTGATTATTTTGTCTTATTTCATCAAATAGACATATAATTCCCAATACTTGGACAAGACAGCTTCGAAGATTACCTTTTGTTGCCTTGCATCCATCCCTATTAGTGTAGAGAGGAAATCCCAGAACGGCTTGCGGTGGTGATGATGTTTCAGATGAGCCATTTCATGCAGAATCACGTCGTCCATCATTTCCTGCGGGAAGATGACCAGGAGCGGAGAAAGCCATATCTGGTTATAGATGGAACATTGGCCGAGACAACCCTTGCGTAGTTTCTTGACGGTTACAGACTTTGCATAAAGCTGCTTTTCCTTTTCCAATTCGTGCAGACGTTTGGGCAAGACAATCTTTGCCCGTTCCGTCACGGCGTCGCGGATTGTTTCCCGCAGCCATTTTTGCAGACGCAGGTTCTCAAAGTCAATGTCTTGTGAATAGAAGATGTGCAATCCGGACCAATCGGACTTATTATGGATGTGCAGGCAAATGGAACGGGTGTGGTATGTCTTTTTCCGTATAGCAGGGATAAAACATAAATCGAGCAATTCTTCCTTGTCGCATTTATTCCAGACTATGCTGAAATGAGGGCAACAGAGCCTTGTGTTGGGGTTTATCCAAAATTGTGGTTTCTTGTCTTTACTTGCCATATCTTATCGAGAATATTATTATAACTATCTTCTGAACTGTTTATCTGAAGCCCGTAGAAACGTGTACCTTTATCATGCTCCATCTTCATTTTCTTTTGAGTCGGTTCTGTCGGCTGGGAGAAATAGAAGTCACTGATGATGAGTACGTCAGCCATGGCGAAGTTTGAGTTCTTCAACGTCTTCAATGCTACGGCTAACATCTCTTCGCCATCCGTTCCGCCCGAGTAGTAATTTGCCAAGAATTTGTCTAACTGCCTCCATGCACCATAACGGGAGAGGTCAAGTACATTGGCACGAACAGAAAATGATATCAGGAAGCATTTCCGTTTCTGTTTTTTTGCCATTTTCAAGAGTTGGAGCAACAGACATTGTGCCAATTGAATAGGCCTCCCGCTCATGGAACCGCTGGTGTCCAGGCTCACAATCATCGGCCCTTTCTCCAATCGTGGCTCCTTTTGACGTTGCCTGTCCAGTTTCATCCGGCTTTCCTCTTTTGGTTTGCTGGCAAACAACTGGAGTTTCTGTGTGGCGTATTTCAGATAAAACAAGTCTTCCGTCTTTCGGTCGGACATGATGGCCGTTTCCACTGGCATCATGTGTCTCAGACTCTGTCCTGTGGCAATCTCTTCGATTTCTGTAGCAGGTTTGGGCGGTGAGGGCAAGATAGGCAGATACTTCTTGACGGTCTCGTCCATTTCGTCCTTGCGGTTGGGTTGCTCGCGTCCCATTATACGGACTATTTCGGCCAATTCTGGGTAGGAATAGACAATTTTTTCGATGCGTTTGTGCTTCTTGTAGTCCGATAGCCCATGCTCCTTGACGTACATTTCCCAGTTGATGCTGCGGTGGTTTATGGAGGCTTGTTCCTGTTGTTTGAGTTTTTCGTCACAAGCCTTGTCCCAGTCTTTGACCAAGGAGGTCAGGATTGCCTCTTTCGTCTGAGTGTCTTGTGGTTCTGTCTTTTTCAGCTGCTCTTCATATCCGTTGAGGTTGACCTGTTTCTGTGAATAGCCATGTACGATGATATTCTTCGCTTGTGACCATATCTGCCGTTTCTTGTCCATGCTGCCAGCCAGGAAGACGTGAATGAATTCTTTCTCCTTGCGGTGTTGCTCCTCCAAGGGTTGGAACAGTTGGAGCATGGCTTCCAGAAATTTCATCAGTTCGTCTTTCAGCAGGTCTTTCCATAATGGGTCCTGGCTGTCCAGTTGGGGGTTGTCGTGAAGCGTTTGCGTGAGGAAGCCTCCCAGCGGGTCAGTCGGGGAAATGGTGTCAGGCATCCTGCCTCTATCCATATAGAAGTCAAAAGCCTCGTCGTATTCTTGCATTTTCTTGGCTATATCCATCATCGTCAGAGCAGTTGCCGTGCGTTTTGTGCTTTTACATATACCTCCTCGATGTGCTTGCTGCATTTCGTGAGATACTTCTTCGCTAGTTTCACGTCATCGTCGGAAAGGAATATGTTCTTCGAGTTTGCGAACAGTCCTTGCAGCCTTGCATGTTGTGGCCGATATTCATTGTCTATCGTTTCGATGACGGAATCGGCTATGTTCGTTGACATGAGGTCGGATGTACCGAACAGTTGCCCCATCCGCTCCGAAGCAGTCGGCGTCCTTTCAAATCCATACGGCATACCGTCGATGATGACTCCACCTGCGCATTTCTGTAGTTTGACCTTCTTGACGTTTGTCCGATTCCTTACCTTATAGTCAAACGGTGCACCGGTATAGATGGCATGAATAATCCATGCCTGTTTCTTGTCGTCCTTATAGAGGATGCCGTCCGATGGCTTGTCCGAGCTGATAAGGTTGTAGTCCTCTTTGTAGAACAGACATTTGCCATCGTTGAAATTATGGATGGTGTAATAGAAATAATCGGTCAGCATAAACAGTTTTGGAACGTTTTGATTGTTGTTCTCCTGCTTTTGGGGTTCCGAGGCCTTCTTCAAGGCCTGTTCAATCTTCGTTTCAAGATTGTTCAGCGCGTTGTCAATATCGGCCGTAAGACTGCTGCCAATCACCTCTATCACGGTGGAAATGGTTTCCGCCTTGTTCCATAGGCAGTGCATGAGTATGGGAATATCCGTCTGGTCAATACGGTTCCTGCCATTCAGGAAGGCCGATGTCTGCAACAGGTGAAAGCATTTCTTCCAACGTCGGTCGGAGATGTAATAGTCCATTACATTTACGCCCTCCTTCTTGGCCTCCTCCCAGAACCCTTTGCGAATGGACGTGATGACAGGACATATCTCGTCGGGTATTTCGACTGTTTCTATCTCGTGTTGCCAATGGAGGTATTGCTCCTCTGTTATCAGACATTTCTCATCAACCGTTGGCATGTCATACGTCTGTTGGCGCACCATCTTGAAGAAGGTGGTCTCGCTCTGTATGCAGTTAGACACCATACGCACCAGGAATCTGTCCCACAAGGCTTCCAGTCCTTCATCCTCGGCTGGTAGTTCATTGCTGGCTGCAATCAACGCTTTCATGGGTAGGCTGATGGTGTCGCGTCCGTTCTGGAAAATCCGTTCATTGATGGCTGTCAGCAAGGCATTCTGGATGCTCGGGCTGGCTTTCCATATCTCGTCGAGGAATACGATAGTGGCGGTGGGCAGGAATCCGTCCACCACGCGTTCATATCTGTCTTCGTTCTTCAGCAGGAATATAGACACAGGTCCGAATATTTCGTCGGGTGTACTGAACCGCGACATGAGATATTCAAATGCCTTACCGTCCCTGAAGGCGAGTTTCAGGCGACGTGCCACCAGACTCTTGGCCGTTCCGGGAGGACCGAGCAAGAAGATGCTTTCGCCGGCTATGGCACTGAGCAATGCCATGGCAATGATGTGCTCTTTCTCATAGACTCCTTGTGAGAGCACTTTGAGCAATGATTTTATTTGTACGTCTGGTTTCATCATAAATCTTGTTTTATTCTATAGAAATAAATCCTCAACAAGTTCGTCATGGTATAAACCAGCCAAAGATGCTTTACAACAAAGAGCCGAGTATATACGCCAAAATTCGGGACCATGAACTCTTTCCAAACGCCTGTTAGTGCTTCGGCGTTTCTCGGTTTCATGTATATGGTGTGCATATTCGTGAATAGCAATTTCCTCCAAAGATGTAGCACATATCCATTTGGAGTATATTCTTATTCTCTGTTTATCAACAATATAAACACCCATCCTTGTTTTAGGTTGTTTATCAATCACAAGTAGTTCGAAATCTTTCTTACAATGATAGATTTTGAGCAGAAATTGCTTCAGGTACTCTGCCTTCAATAAATTATTCATCACCATACACACTAAGATTAATATCTATTCTTCTGTGACAGACTTTAACTCTTCATCTGTTAGTTCTCGGCTTCCTACACATTCACCGTTCTTGGCTATCAAAGACACTGTTTTCCCTTTTAAGCAGATAAAATCGTCTTCATTTGCCTGAATAGGGCGCCCAAAATCTTCCATGCTTGCTGTTCCTGTGCGGATTCCATTTTCATCATATATCTGATAACTATTTTCGGTGATGCCAACGAAATAAGACAAACCGATTATCCACCCCTTGAAGAATTTCTTGTCAGGAATGAACACCTTATCTAAATGGACAGTCTGACTACGATGCTCTTTTTCCATGTAATCAATCTTTGCCAATGGCATGTAAATGACTCTTCGGGGAGCGTCCATGGTGTTGATGCCAATGCGTGACATCGTTACTTTTACTTTTTTGATTTTCATACTTTTTTTCTTTTGATAGTTATACAGATTTTATGATCTCAATGTTGATTTCTGTCTCAAACTCACGCACATAGACGAAGTCTGTAATTGCGAACTCCATGTGTTCAAAGAGGTTGTGGAAAGCACTTGTAAGGTGCAAATCCTTTGTGAGTTCTCTGTCGAGTCCCACAGATAGCATTCCATAAATCCTGCCTGTCCCCAGTTTGAACGGGATGAAGTTTCGGGTAGTCGTAACTAAGATCGCATTTAGCCTCGATCTCTGCATCCTTGAAATCCTCATTGTCTTTAATGCTGTTCCAGATACGATGTGCCCTGTCATATAGTTCCCGTAGAGCTGCAGTCAGAGCATAATTGAATGCGATGATGTCTGGAAGAATTTCTTCCTGATGTGCCAGAAC
The DNA here is from genome assembly GCA_902779265.1 of uncultured Bacteroidales bacterium. Classification (GTDB taxonomy): domain Bacteria; phylum Bacteroidota; class Bacteroidia; order Bacteroidales; family UBA3663; genus Liminaster. The sequence continues at coordinate 14,507 of CACZAY010000053.1, forward strand.
TCGTTTGTTTATCATGTCCCTTCGTAACGACAATAAACAGTCACAGTCTGGATAATCACATGGGGATTTATCATACTTCCATAGAATCTCCTGCTCAATGTATTGAATGTCGTAATCATGAATGTCAACCATAGTTTACATAATTTTTATGCAAAGAAAACAAAGACCTCCGCCAACTGGTGGCAGAGGTCTTAGAAAAATTCATTATCAATAGAATTTTTGTGATATATCTACTTGCTGAACTGCTTACAATACTAATGGATTTAGTTCGAATTATACTTCTCGATGACTTGTTTGAACTCTTCAGGATAATTGGCTTTCAAATAAGCCATTTGATAAGCCAGCCAAGTGTAACAAACAGCGTGAGACTTATTAAAAGCATACAATCCTTTCCTCTCCATTTCATTCCATACTTTTTCAAGAGCATTCTTCTTATGGCCATTCTTCATTCCACCCTCTATGAATTTTGGTTTCAGAACAGAGAGCACATCCATTTTCCTCTTACCGAGAGCTTTTCTTAGCAAGTCACTCTCACTTCTGTCAAAGTTGGCTATCAATCGGGAAAGCATCATGATCTGTTCCTGATAAACAATAATGCCATAAGTATTGTGAAGATACTTTTCCGAGCAAGGAATGATATACTTTACGGCTTTCTTGGAATGCTTTTGCCTGACGAGAGTTTCAATATATTCCATTGGCCCTGGACGATACATACAGTTCAAGATGACTAAATCCTCGAAGCATGTAGGATGAAGTTTTTGCAAGAATTTTTGCATCCCTTTTGAGCTGAACTGAAACACGTCATCGGTTTGTCCTGTTTGGAAAAATTCCATTGTCTTCTCATCATCAATCGAAATCTTTTCAATATCGAAATCCTTATCATAGTGAGCTTTGACACTCGCACATATATCTCTCATTTGGGACAATGTCTTTAGTCCAAGGAAATCAAACTT
>CACZAY010000054.1 GCA_902779265.1 uncultured Bacteroidales bacterium
TGCAGGCAAGAATTTCCCGGCCTTTTTCGACCTGCATACCGGCGAAATGTCGTTCAACTCCATGTTGTCCGACAGCATCGCCTTCAACATCCAGCGTCAAGAGGGCGCAACCACGGCTGTGGCATCGGCCATCATCGTGCCCGACACCGAAAATTCTAACACCGAGGGCCGCACCATCACCGTCCAGCTGCCTGCCGACAACAACCGCAAGTACGTGATCGAGATCCCCGACGAAATCGTCTTCCAGTCCGGCAAACTCTACACCTGGAACATTACCTTCAACACCGGCGCCGACCTCTCGACCAACTCCTTCTACGTGAGTGCCACCGGCAACAATGACAACGAGGGCAAGCGCAACTCGCCATTGGCCAGCTTCGAGGGTGCTGTGGCCAAGATGAACGACCCCGATGCCGACTACACCATCTACGTGGACGGCACGCTCACCCAATACCAGAACCTCTACAGCGCGCTTTCGCCCAGTGTCGCCCAGAGCGTCACCATCATGGGGGCCAATGGCATTGATCCAGAAACCAATGCCCCGAAAGACTCCATCAAGCTCAGTGGCAGTGGTGCCAGCGTGCTCCTTGTCGAGACCGACGTGCCCCTCACACTTAGCAATATCGTGCTCACCGGCGGCAATTCAAATAATAACGGCGGTGGCATTTTGATCAATCATTATCAAGCCAAAGTGACTTTGGCCGATGGCGCAATCATCACGGGCAATACCGCAGCGGAAAACGGCGGTGGCATCTATATGGTAGATGGCGCCTCGCTCTATATGACGGGCGGCGAAATCAGCAACAATACTGTTGAAGATGGCAGTGGCGGCGGCATCTATGCCAATGGTAATCTAACGATTACGGGCGGAACAATCTGCAGGGATACGGCCAAATGGGGTGGTGGTGTCTATGTCCCTTTGTTCGACGATAGTTACAAAGTAAGTATCGGAGGCACGACCAAAATTAGTCTAAATGTGGCGGATTCGTGTGGCGGCGGTATCTGTTTGGACGGTTATTGTGGGCAACCAGTGATGTTGTCAGGTAGCGCCAACGTTAACCGCAATATTTCTAAAAAAGGTGGAGGAATCGCAGTTCTGGAAGCTTCTATGTTGATAATGAGTGATGATGCCGTAATAACAGATAATAACGCTCTCAATTATGGCGGCGGCGTATACTTGGAAGATGATAGCGATTACGGTGGAGCCCAATTGGTTATGACAGGAGGCACAATCAGCACGAACAGTCTCATTGCTGGTAATTCTCATGGAACGGGTGTCTATGCTCAGGAAGGAACTGCTATCACCATGGGCGGCGCGGCTCGCATCGCTTCCGAAAATGACGTTTATCTGGATGGCGAAGCCAACAATGCCAAAATCTACATCGGAAGCCTGTTGACCGCCGAGGCGCCAGTTGCCACCATTACGCCTGGTGATAATGTGGCCGACCTTCCGACTGTGCTCACCGTAGGTCAGTACTATGTCGATGGCGATTGGGTGGATGCCACCACTACGGTAGCCGAGAACTTCACGAAGTTCGCCATTTCGGGGAATACGGGCATCATCAATCAGGATGGTGTGTATCTTGCCGCCATCAATATAGACGGCGTTGTCTCGCAAATTACCTCGATGACCGCGAGTGGAACGGTGACTGTAGATGGATATTTGCCTGATGGCACATCCGCCTTTCCACGCATAAACGGCGCGCTGAAGACGCTGTTCGAGAACAAATCGGATATAGAGGTGACGCTCGACATGTCCAATGTGACTGGTCTGACGGAATTGCCCAGTGCCAGTGGCGATGAAACGCAAAGCTTCTGCAATTGTGCAAATCTGGCAGGAGTCATTCTGCCTCAATCATTGACAAAAATTGGCGATTATGCCTTCCGGAAATGCTCAAAGTTGCGGAGCATTGACTTTCCCGAATCGCTCTCGTACATCGGAACATGCGCCTTCTATGATAGCGGATTGCAGAGAGTCGTTGTCCCCAATGGCGTGACTGAGTATGGTGTGCAGATATTTTGTGGCAGCAGCGATTTGGTGTCTGCCGTATTGGGCACAGGCTTCACTACTGTGCCTGACAATATTTTCTGGGACTGCAGCAGTCTCGCTTCGGTTGAACTGCACGGAGAAATTGTCGGAATCGGTTCGGAGGCTTTCCGAGGATGCCGCTCCCTTGAGACGTTTGACATTCCTGCGACTGTGACATCCATCGGAGAACTCGCTTTTTATCAGAGCGGGTTGACATCTGTATCCATTCCAGACGGGGTGGAGAGCATCGCCCAACAGACTTTTTTCGGCTGTTCGAGCCTGCAATCCGTCACCCTTTCCGAAGGCTTGCAGACCATAGGAACTCAGGCATTCTGTAGTTGCGGTCTGAATACCGTCACAATCCCAGGCACGGTGACGACCATCTCCGGCTATGCCTTCATGTCGTGCAGCGGCCTCGAATCTGTCGTCCTGTCATCCGGCGTAAGGGAAATCGGCCAATATGCTTTTATCTCTTGCGATGCCCTCACCACCGTTTACTATACGGGCACGGAAGCAGATCGAGATAATATGACCATCGAGGACGAAACCATTACGGGCAGTGGCGTCACATGGGTATATAATTATGATCCGAATGGTCCGACTTATTATGGTAGCAATGCTCCTGGTTCGACGCTTTCTGTGGGCGACATTGTGTTCAACGATGGGTCGTCGATGCCTTACAGTTCTACAATGAGCCTCTCGGATGCTCAAAAGGCCGCTGCTGTCGCGGTGATTTTCGATGCCAGCGCAAAAAAAGGGTGTAGGTCTGGTGCAGACTGCTTTGGGTTGGGCTACAGCTGACGCTCAAATTTATTGGGATTCAAATTTCGCTATGGCATTGTATGAGGAGAGCAGCGACAATGATGGCTCGATGAACAACTACTCCATCACCGATGATATGGCCTATTATCCGGCCTGGCAGTGGGCGGTCAACTATAGTGATGCTGCTACTAACTTGACTTCGGATTATCGGACGGGCTGGTATTTCCCTGCCAAGAATGAGGTTACTACACTGATGAATAACAAGACAGTGGTAAGCGCAGCGCTGCAAGCCGCTGGAGGTACATCCATCGACGGAAATTATTGGACGTCATCTCTTGGCAGTGACGGCACGCCATTCTCATATTTCAGTGGAAGTATGGGAACATTGGCCGGCTTTACGTCTGGTTTCAATGTGCGTGCAGTCCGCAAATTCTAAAGGTCTTATCGCATAATGCAAGTCCTCTTCCTTTTGGCTGCTTTGGGGCAATGAAAAAATCCCATCGGCCATAACCAAAAGAACAATCCCGAAAGTTGTCATTGCGGCAATTTTCGGGATTGTTGTCTATTGCTGAAACTTCTTCAGAATGGGCGACGAGAAGAGAAAGTCGCGTAGCGGCTGGCACGGGGTCTGGAGTATGTTGTCCTTGGTGCCCGTCCACTCGATGCGGCCCTGGTAGAGGTAGGTGATGTGGTCGCCGATGCCGAGCACGGAGTTCATGTCGTGCGTGTTGACGATGGTCGTGATGTTGTACTCGCGGGTGATGTCGTCGATGAGCTGGTCGATGCGGATTGAGGTCTGCGGGTCGAGGCCGGAGTTCGGTTCGTCGCAGAAGAGGTACTTCGGGTTGAGGGCGATGGCGCGGGCGATGGCGACGCGCTTCTGCATGCCACCGGAGAGTTCGCTGGGCATCTTGGCCAATGCATCCTTCAGCCCCACGCGGTTCAGACAGAACTGCACGCGGTCGTCGATTTCGCTCTTGGCCATATCGCCGAACATGCGGAGCGGGAAAGCCACGTTGTTGGCCACGTTCATCGAGTCGAACAGCGCCGAGCCCTGGAACAGCACACCGATCTCCTGCCGCGCGCGCTTCATCTCATTGGCCGATAGCGTAAGGATGTTGCGGTCTTCGTAGAGAATTTCGCCGCTGTCGGGTTGCAGCAGGCCGATGAGGCACTTCAGCAGCACAGTCTTGCCCGACCCCGACAGACCGATGATGAGGTTGTTCTGTCCGGGCCGGAACTGGCAGTTGATGTCGTGAAGGACATGCTGGTTGTCAAACGACTTGTTGAGATTCTTGACGGTAATCATTGTAAAAATCTCTGAGACTTGACCCCCTCCCGACCTCCCCGAGGGGAGGGGCTTGTAAAGTTACAAATTATGAATCGCAAGTTGCTTTCTGTCTGCGTGGCCAATCTCCTCCCCTCGGGGAGGTCGGGAGGGGGTCCCTCTTTTACAATAAAAGCTGTGTCAGCACGATGTCGGCCATCAGAATGAGGATGGAAGAGGTGACGACCGCCTGGGTCGAGGCCTTGCCGACCTCGAGCGCACCGCCCCGCACCGTGTAGCCGCAATAGCTCGCAATCGACGCAATCAGGAAGGCGAAGAACCAGCCTTTTTCGATGCTGTAGTAGATGTGATATGGGTCGAAGAAGGTCTGGAGTCCGTCCACAAAGTCGTCGGGAGCGGGGTCGCCCGTAATCCATGTGACGAGGGCCGCGCCGACGAGGCCAGTGCCGATGCTCAGGATGATGAGGATGGGCATGAAGACGACGAGCGCCGCAATCTTGGGCAGGATAATGTAATTGGCCGAATTCACACCCATGATCTCCAGCGCGTCAATCTGTTCGGTGATGCGCATCGTGCCGATTTCCGACGAGATGTTCGACCCGACCTTGCCCGCCAGAATCAGGCTCATGACGGCCGATGAGAACTCCAGCATCATGATTTCGCGCGTGGTGAAGCCGATGATGTAGCGCGGCAGGATGGCATCGCCCATGTTGAGCACAATCTGCAAGACGCAGACCGCGCCGATGAAGACCGAAATCAGGCAGACGATGCCGATGGAGTCGATGACGAGCTTCTGTGCCTCGGCAATGAACTGCCGGCCAAACATCGACCAGTTGTCGGGCTTGGAAAAGACGCGCCGCATCAGCAGTACATAGCGTCCCAGGGTCTGTATGGCGCCTGCAATGAACATTATCTTGTGTCGGATTGTGGCATTGGCCAATGTCAGCCACTTGTTGAACGGGCGCAAAGATACGGCTTTTTCTGCGAAAAAGAAACCTTTTTGTCGGCAAATTTATTTAAAATGTGTCGCGTCTCGGAAAAATTGTGTATCTTTGCGGAAATTTTCACCATCATGGACGAGCATAAAAGTGTACTGCGAACCGACAATCTGGTCAAGCGATATGGGCCGCGCACGGTGGCCAACCACGTGTCAATCGACGTCAAACAGGGCGAAATCGTCGGTCTGCTTGGCCCGAACGGAGCCGGAAAGACAACAACCTTCTACATGACAACGGGGCTGGTCGTCCCCAACGAAGGCCGCATCTTCCTCGACGACCAAGAAATCACCAAATTTCCCGTCTATAAGCGTGCCAAGGCCGGCATCGGCTACCTCGCGCAAGAGGCCAGCGTCTATCGCAAGATGACGGTCGAGGACAACCTGTTGGCCACACTCCAGATGACCTCACTCACGCCCGACCAGCAGCAGGAGAAGCTCGAAAGCCTCATCTCCGAGTTCCGTCTGCACAAGGTGCGCCGCAACCTGGGCGACCGACTGAGCGGCGGCGAGCGTCGTCGCGTCGAGATTGCCCGTTGTCTGGCCATTTCGCCGAAGTTCATTATGCTCGACGAACCGTTTGCCGGCGTCGATCCGATTGCCGTCGAGGATATCCAGTACATCGTCTATAAGCTGAAGGAGAAGAACATCGGCATCCTCATCACCGACCACAACGCCAACGAGACGCTGACCATCGTCGATCGCGCCTACCTGCTGTTCGAGGGCAAGATCCTGTTTCAGGGCACGAGTGAGGAATTGGCCAGCAATCCGCTCGTCAAGCAGAAATACCTCGGCCAGAGTTTCATCTTCCACCGCAAGGACTTCGACAAGCCATCGACCAGCGAAACGGCATTGGCCGAAGAGAAGTAGGCTCAATTCGTAATGAAAGGCGGGATCTCCTTTTCACCTTTCCCCTCGGCTAAAGCCTCGTCTTCTCGCTGAACAATTATCAATTGTTCTGTTCGCTGCGAGGACCCTTTCACTCCTGAGACGTGCCAATGGCGCGTCTCTACACTCATTTTTCACTCCCCTTAAATACCTTTAAAATTGAACGCACTTGTCTTTGCTGCCGGATTGGGCACGCGTCTGCGCCCTTTGACCGACAATCGGCCGAAAGCACTGGTCGAGGTGAACGGTCGTCCGTTGCTCGAACATAATCTGTTGAAACTCAAGGCCGCCGGATTTACTCGCGTAGTGGTCAACGTGCATCACTTCGGCGAGCAGATCATCGATTTTTTGTCGGCCAATGGCAATTTCGGACTCGACATCCGAGTGAGCGACGAACGAGCCTTGCTGCTTGATACGGGCGGCGGGTTGCGCAAGGCGATGCCTTTGTTCTCGTCCGACGAGCCGGTCCTGATCCACAACGTCGATATTGTGTCCGATGCCGACCTCGCAGCCATTTACCGCCGTCACATTTCGAGCGGCGCGGATGCCACATTGGCCATAAACCAGCGCACCACAAGCCGCTATCTGATGTTCGACGACGCGCTGCGCCTGCGCGGTTGGACGAACGTGCAGACGGGCGAGGTGAAGGGCGAACGTGCGCCGCTGCTACGCGCATTTTCGGGCATTCATGTGGTGTCGTCCGCATTGGCCGCCCACTTGAACGCCTTCCGTGCCGACGATGTGCCGTTCCCGATTATGGATTTCTATCTCGGCCGATGCTCCGAACTCGACTTCCGTGGCGTGGAACTGCCTGATGGCTGCCGATGGGTCGATTGCGGGAAGGTCGAATCATTGGCCAAGGCCGCAGAAATACTCGCGTAGTACCATGTAAACCACCGACTTATGATAGCCGAAAATGAAATCATACTCTATCAGCCCGACGAGGCAGTGAAAATCGAAGTCCGCGTCGAAGACGAAACCGTCTGGCTCACGCAGCAGCAGATGGCGATGCTTTTTGAAACTACCAAGCAGAACATCAGTCTTCACATCAATAACGTCTTCAAGGAAAAGGAATTGGAACGAGATTCAGTAGTCAAGGATTCCTTGACAACTGCCTCCGATGGAAAGAAATTACGGCCAATTTCCGACTCGACATCGAAAGGCACAACCAGCAGTATCGTCCGATTTCAGTGCATGAATTTCAGAACTCGCACGACCGTTTTCTGCTGATTGACAACGATGTCTATCACATCGGAACTTCTCTCAAGGATTTGGGAAAGCGTTGGTTCGCGTTCTGCAAAATGCAGTTGTCGGCCGATGAGAGTCTGCAAAAAGTTGAGACCTTGAGCATGAACGAATGACTTTGGCAGACAATGCCTGCTGGAATCAAAATAAAAAAGTAACTTAAAACCTAATTTTAATGAACTGAATATTTTAGTTTAACATATTTATTAACATGAGCTTTACGCTCTTATTCTCGGAAAGATAAAATCTGGTAAATTTTAATTCGTAGCGAGAGTAAGCAAGCGAGAGGTTCGCGCCTTTAGGCGTGAGCCGTTTCGTGCTTATTTAGCTACATCGGTTTACCAGAGCCATTCTTTCCTAAATAAGCGATCAAACGAACGGCTTCACGCCTTTTCTTTTGTAGCTTATGGATGAGTGAGGGCAAAGCACGAAAACAACATAAACAAAAATGCCCACACTCAATTGGATAGGCAAGGATGCCGTCATAAACCATCATAATGATGTGCCGTTTCGTGTTTTGGACAAGAAATACACGTTTGGCGATGTCGCAGATACGTCACAATGTGGTGTTTCTACAGAAAACAAGATAATTCACGGAGACAATCTCGAAGCCCTCAAAGCCCTTTTGCCAGAATACGAAGGGCGCATAAAGTGCATCTACATAGACCCGCCGTACAACACGGGCAACGAGAATTGGAAATATAACGACAATGTGAATTCGCCAAAGATTCGCAAGTGGCTCGGTCAGGTTGTAGGCAAGGAGGCCGAAGACCTTACACGTCACGACAAATGGCTCTGCATGATGTATCCGCGTCTGGTTTTGTTGAAGAAACTTCTTGCCGACGACGGCGCTATCTTTATTTCTATCGACGATAATGAACAAGCTAACCTCAAATTGATTTGCGACGAGATTTTTGGGGCAGGGAATTTAATATCTTGTTCAATACGTCGCACTATTAACTCAGGCAAACATGATGTAACCACAATTGCTCCATTTCACGAATATTTATTAGTGTACGCAAAGGAAATAACAAAAGTACAAATTGAAAAAAAGCAAAAATGTAGTAACGAAAAAGACAGATTGTATAAATTGACAGATGAATTTGTGAATCTGCGAGGGAGGTATTATATAACTCAATTAAATAAAAATAGTCTTCAATATTCAGATGGTCTTAATTATCCGATTATTGGACCTGATGGCATTGATATTTGGCCGGGTGGAGGTTTTGAAGATAAAGTTTGGATATGGAGATGGTCGAAGGAAAAAGTAGAATGGGGAATTCAGAACGGTTATATTGTGTTCAAAAAGACAAAGGAAGGAAATTATAAGGTTTATACTAAGTCGTATGAATTTGTAGATAAAGATGGCAATTTTATCGTTAGGAATAATCCTTATTCGTCATTGGAATATGTCGCCAAAGAATATGCAAATTTCAATGCTACTCCTGAGTTAGAAAAAATTTTTAATGGCAGTAAAGTATTTAGCTTCCCTAAATCTATATTATTCATTGAAGAAATATTGAAAATGATTGATACAAAAGATTCCATCATCCTCGACTCCTTTGCCGGTTCGGGCACAACAGCCCACGCGGTGTTGAATTTGAACAAGGCCGACGGCGGCAATCGAAAATTCATTCTTGTTGAAATGGAGGATTATGCCGAAACGATTACCGCCGAGCGTGTTCGCCGTGTGATAAATGGCTACGGAGAGGGCAAGAATGCTGTGGAAGGTACGGGAGGTTCGTTCTCGTTCTACGAATTGGGTGAGACTATCTTCAACGGTGACGGCTATCTGAACGAATCGGTGGGCACCGCAAAGCTACGCGAATACATCTGGTACACCGAAACGCGCACGCCGCTGCCCCACGCAACCGTAGAGACGGGGCGCGCCCCGTCTCTACCACAATATTTGCTGGGCAATCACGACGGCACGGCCTATTATTTCTATTATGAACCAGACCAGATAACCACGCTCAGCCACGAAACGCTCAGCATTGTCGTCCAAAAGGCAGAAACATACGTCGTCTATGCCGACCAATGTGTGATTGATGAAGAGTGGCTGTCGTCGCACAATATAGTGTTCAAGAAAATACCGCGTGACATTAGAAAATTCTGATTATGGAACTGAAACAATATCAGCAGGATACGCTCAATGACCTTGCTGCCTACATGGAGCAGCTGTCGGAGGATAACAATCTGCAAATTGCCTATAGAAACTTTTGGCTGAAAAAGGGCATTGACATCAGCAACATCGAAAGCAACCGTTTCATTCACGGCTACGACAACACGACCGTCCCGGGCGTGCCGCGCGTGATGTTCAAGGTGCCCACAGCGGGTGGCAAGACGTTCATCGCGGCCAATGCATTGAAGGTCATTTTCGACCATCTGCCTGCCGAGCAGCCCAAGGTCGTGGCGTGGTTTGTGCCGAGCGATAGCATCCTGAAGCAGACTTACACGAATCTGAGCAACCCGGCGCATCCCTATCGTCAGCGCATCAACGCACATTTCAATAATCGCGTAGTCGTGGTCGACAAAGAGACGGCATTGTCTGGTGTCGGCATCCAGCCCGGCCAGATACGCGAGCAGTTGACTATCTTCGTGCTCAGCGTGCAGTCGTTCATTCCGGCAAAGAATAAAAAGGGTGAGCTGACAAATGAAGGTCTGCGTTCATTGCGTGAGAATTCGAGTTTGACAGAATATGCCAAATTGATCAATGAGAGCAACAAAGTTGAACAGGCCGATGAAACGTCGCTCATTCAGGCCATTGCGTGTCTTAATCCTGTCGTAATCGTTGATGAAAGCCACAATTTCGGTTCGGACATGAGAATAGACGCATTGGCAAAAATCAACCCGTCGTTCGTTCTCGACCTGACGGCTACGCCTCGCGAGAAGAGCAACATCATCAGCTTCGTGGATGCCAAGAAACTGAAGGATGCCAATATGGTGAAGTTGCCCGTGGTGCTCTACAACCGCAATTCGACCGAAGACGTGCTGTTCGATGCCATTCAGTTGCAGCGGACGCTTGAACGGAGGGCATTGGCCATGAAAGAACGTGGCGGCCGATATATCCGTCCGATTGTCCTGTTTCAGGCCCAGCCCAAGAGCGACAAGGACAATGAGACGTTCGACAAGGTGAAGCAGAAACTCGTGACGGCCGGAATTCCCGAGAACTGCATCAAGATAAAGACGGCCGAGAAGGACGAGCTGAAAGGGCTTGACTTGATGAGCGAGGATTGTGATGTGCGTTACATTATTACGGTCAATGCCTTGAAGGAGGGTTGGGACTGTCCGTTTGCCTATATTTTGGCATCGTTGGCCAACAAGACATCACAAATCGACGTAGAACAGATTGTCGGGCGCGTGCTGCGTCTGCCATACACCACGAAGCATACGGACGAATTCCTCAATTTGTCGTATGTGTTCACTTCCTCGGCCGACTTCCGCCAGACAATCGAATCGGTCATCAAGGGTCTGAACAATGCTGGATTTTCGTCGAAAGATACGCGTGTGGCCGATGCCCCGAACCTCAAGGCAGAAACGTCAGCGGATGCAATACGTCAAATGGTAATGCCGCAATTCTCGACTGAAAACGAAGAAGAAAACGCTGAAAACCGCGTAGTTCTATCGGACAACAACGATTTCGATGAAGATGCATTGAAAATGCGTTTTGAGAATGTCGCCAAGGTGAATGATAAAGATAAAGGCGCGTTTCAGACATTGTCATCGACCGACAATATCCTGTCGGAAGCGCACACCGTAAATGCAGAATACGAAGAAGAAAACAATGGTGCAGAGGATAACTTTGTGCCAACGGAGATAAAAGATAAGGTTATGAGTTACACGATAAAAGAAGATTTCCAGAGTGTGGCCGAATCGATGCGTCTGCCACGATTTGTTCGGGTTGTCACGTCCGGCTCCCTCTTTCACGAAGTGGGCGAAACGACCTTGTTGACCAAAGCCGACCTGACGGAGGGTTTCTTCTTGGAAAATTCGGACAAGAACATCAACTTCAATGCCGTGGAGCAGGAGGCAGTACGCATCGACCTTGAAAAACGCAGCGAAGGTGAATATGTGCCAAAACAGTACAAGATGAAGATGGAACAGGTTCATGCGCTACGGGAGCTTTTCGCCGGATTTAATGTGGAGGCGAAGCGACGTCAATTGTCTGGCAGAATTGCAGGACGGCTGCGTTTCGATGAGGTGCATGAGCCGCATATCGGCAACTACATAAAGAGCGTGTTGGATAACAAGACGGATGAGGAGCTGATGGACCTTTTCAATCGTGAGATTGTGGTCGAACGCGCCTTCAAAGAAAAGATAGATTCACTTGTCGCTGACTATCAACATAGAAACTTCAAAAGACTGTTGGATATGGGGCAAGTGAGGTGTGAAGCGGAGTATGCCTTTCCGAAACAGCTTACCATCGGCCATAAAAATGTCGGCTTGTCGAAAGGTCTCTATACAGAAGAGGGTGACATGAACAATTTTGAGTATAGGGTTATTGCCGATGTTGCGAATTTTGACAACGTCCTTTTCTGGCATCGTAACCCGGAACGTGGACAGGGATTCTGCATCAATGGCTATTTGAACCATTATCCGGACTTCATCATCCGCACGAAGAACGGCCACACAATCTTTTTGGAGACAAAAGGTGACGACCGAGACAACAGCGATAGCCGGTTGAAACTTGAACTCGGTATGGCATTGGCCAACAAAGCGGGCGAAGAGTACCGCTATTTTATGGTGTTTGACAAGACGAGGCTTGAAGGAGCCTACACCAAAAGCGAATTTCTGGATATTTTGAAGGGGCTGTAATATTTTCGTTTCACCTGCTCCAGTATGTAAGGATTTCTTACAAACAGTCACTTGATACGGACGGCATGTTGCGCAAGATGATTGCACGGTTTGAGGGCGACGAACCGTTCCTGATTCATTTGGCCGATGCGCATTGGCCATAAAACAAAGGACGTCGGATTGCCTTTGGGTCGATTGTGGCAAGGTCGAATCATTGGCCAAGGCCGCAGAAATTCTGTTGTAGAACATATATGTGCTATTTGTGCAACCGATTTTATTGTGCAATTCTCTTAAAATGTGCAAAAATATTTTGGAGGGTTGCACGTTTTTTAGTACCTTTGCGGCCGTGAAAATTCACTTGAGTCTAATTTTTTAACCATTCTAAATCTAATTTATGGATAACAAGAAACGCGTTTACCGCTTCGGCAACGGAAAGGCTGAGGGTAACGCACAGATGAGAAATGAATTGGGTGGCAAAGGTGCAAACTGTGCCGAAATGAATCTGATTGGCGTGCCTGTTCCCCCAGGTTTTACCATTACGACTGATGTCTGCAACGAATACTATCAGGTAGGCAAGGAGAAGACCGTTGCATTGTTGCACGACGATGTCTTATCGGCCGTGAAACACATTGAAACACTGATGAACTCCACCTTCGGCGATGCCGCCAACCCGCTGCTGGTCAGCGTCCGTTCGGGTGCACGCGCATCGATGCCTGGCATGATGGATACGATTCTGAACCTCGGACTCAACGACACGGTGGTCGAGGGATTGGCCAAGAAGACCAATAACCCGCGTTTCGCATGGGACTCTTACCGCCGCTTCGTGCAGATGTACGGCGACGTGGTGATGGGTCTGAAGCCGGTGAACAAGACCGACATCGACCCGTTTGAGGCCATCATCGAGGAGGTCAAGAAACAATATAACGTGGTGCTCGACAAGGATATTCCGGTGGAGGGCCTGCAGGAATTGGTCAAGAAATTCAAGTCGATGATCAAGGAGCGCACCGGCAAACCATTCCCGACCGATGTCTATGAGCAGCTTTGGGGCGCCATCTGCGCCGTGTTCGACTCGTGGATGAACGAGCGCGCCATCCTCTACCGCAAGATGGAGGGCATCCCCGCCGAATGGGGCACCGCAGTGAGCGTCATGGCAATGGTGTTCGGCAACATGGGCAACACATCGGCCACGGGCGTATGCTTCAGCCGCGATGCAGCTACGGGCGAGAACATCTTCAACGGCGAATGGCTCGTCAATGCACAGGGCGAGGACGTCGTGGCCGGTATCCGCACACCGCAGCAGATCACCAAGGAGGGTTCGCAGCGTTGGGCTCGTCGCGCAGAAATCAGCGAGGAGGAGCGTCTGGCCAAGTATCCTTCGATGGAGGAGGCCATGCCGGAGATCTACAAGCAGTTGGACGAACTCCAGACGAAGCTTGAGAACCACTACCACGACATGCAGGACATGGAATTCACTGTGCAGGAGGGCAAACTCTGGTTCCTCCAGACACGCAACGGAAAGCGCACGGGCACGGCGATGGTCAAGATTGCGATGGACTTGATGCACGAGGGTCTCATCGACGAAAAAACAGCCCTGGAGCGTTGCGAGCCGCAGAAATTGGACGAATTGCTCCATCCTGTGTTCGACAAGGACGCGTTGAAGAAGGCGCGTGTGCTCACCACCGGACTGCCGGCATCGCCAGGTGCCGCTTGCGGTCAGATCGTGTTCAATGCCGACGATGCCGAGGCTTGGCACAAGAAGGGTCATCAGGTCGTGATGGTGCGCATCGAGACCTCGCCCGAAGATTTGGCCGGTATGGCCGCTGCCGAGGGTATCCTCACCTGCCGAGGCGGTATGACATCGCACGCAGCCGTCGTGGCCCGTGGCATGGGCAAATGTTGCGTGTCGGGCGCCGGCGCATTGCAGGTCGATTACGTCAAGAAGACGGTCAAGATTGAGGATGTCACGCTCAAGGAGGGCGACTACATTTCAATCAATGGTTCGACGGGTCAAGTGCTGTTGGGCGAGGTTGAGACCAAGGCTGCCGAGATTTCGGGCGACTTCGCCGAGTTGATGTCGTTGTGCGACAAATACACGAAACTCGTCGTCCGCACCAATGCCGACACGCCACACGACGCAACTGTGGCCCGCCAGTTCGGAGCCGTCGGCGTAGGCCTGTGCCGCACGGAACACATGTTCTTCGAAGGCGAGAAGATTAAGGCCATGCGCGAAATGATATTGGCCGAAAACAAGGAGGGCCGCGAAAAGGCATTGGCCAAGCTCTTGCCCTACCAGACCAAGGATTTCTACGGCATCCTCAAGGCTATGGACGGCCTGCCGGTCAACATCCGTCTGCTCGACCCGCCGTTGCACGAATTCGTTCCGCACGACCTGAAGGGACAGCAGGAGATGGCCGATGCGATGGGCGTCACGCTCGAATACATCGCAGCCCGCGTCGAGTCGCTCAGCGAAAACAACCCGATGCTCGGTCATCGCGGATGCCGTTTGGGCAACACCTATCCGGAAATCACCGAGATGCAGACGCGCGCCATCATCGGAGCCGCCATCCAGCTGCGCAAGGAGGGCTTCGACCCGCATCCGGAAATCATGGTTCCGCTGGTCGGCAAGCACACCGAGTTCGAGCAGCAGGAGGAAATCATCCGCAAGACGGCGGCCGAGCTCTTCGCCAAAGAGGGAGTCGAGCCTATCGAATTCAAGGTCGGCACGATGATTGAGATTCCACGTGCTGCGTTGACGGCCGATGCAGTTGCCGCCCATGCCGAATATTTCTCGTTCGGAACCAACGACCTGACGCAGATGACCTTCGGCTATTCGCGCGACGACATCGCATCGTTCCTGCCGGTCTATCTCGACAAGAAGATCCTGAAGGTCGATCCGTTCCAGGTGCTTGACCAGAAGGGCGTCGGCCAACTCATCAAGATGGCTGTCGATAAGGGTCGCACCGTCCGTCCTTCGCTGAAGTGCGGCATCTGCGGCGAACATGGCGGCGAACCAAGTTCCGTGAAGTTCTGCCACCGCGCAGGTCTCAACTACGTGAGCTGCTCGCCGTTCCGAGTGCCGATTGCACGACTTGCCGCCGCGCAGGCAGCGGTCGAGGAATAATCGAAAGATGCTGAAAATCAGTTACATAAAGGGCAAGTATCTGGGAAACAGGTACTTGCCCTTAATTTT
>CACZAY010000055.1 GCA_902779265.1 uncultured Bacteroidales bacterium
ATTTCTTGGCAACGGAAGACTTCGGTACAGAACAAGGAAGAACACGATTGTAAGGGTTCCCTTCAAACATCCTTTCAATGTCACTCCGACGGACAAGAGCCATGCGGCTGCTCAACCGAGAGGCTGGCAACTTCCCTTGCTCAACAAGTTTATAGACATACTGACGGGTACAGCCAAGAAGTATGGCTGCTTTGGAAAAGGTCAGGTACTCCTGTTGTTGGAGTTCCATCATAGGTTCAACAGACCGAAAGAAATCCTTTTGCTTTCTCTTCCTGCTTTCCTTGGCTTGCTCGGCACATTCCTCCGAACAATACTTCTGCATTCCGCTGTTTGTCGTGAAAACCTTGCCACAATAGGCACACTTTCTTGTCTTTGGCATACTTGCAATATTTGTTGGTTCAACATTCTTTTTGTTGTACCTCTCCGCAAGTAATCACAAGTAAACTATCGTCAATCGTTGTCAACTTTTTCCACGATGTCGCATTACTCAAAAGCAGACCATAAATCTGTCAACCATTGTAATCTGTCGTCAACTATTGTCAACTTTCTCCACGATGTTGCAAAAATAAAGCCTCGTAAAGAAATACGTTGCAAAAATAATGGGAATTTCCGAAGCAACCAAAAACAGCTCTTGAAGTGTTAAAATCTAAAAGTTATTGTGTTACAGTGCTTTATACTTGGTTATTTTGTGTTGTTCATAGTAGTTTATAAGGCTCTAAATACAATAGTTCAGAAAGCACAGTCGCCGATTTCAGTCACGCTGCTCGGAATCGTGATGCTTCGCAGTCCGCAGCTGGCGAACGCCTCTTGACCGATGCTCGTCACGCTGTTCGGAATCGTGATGCCATTTAGTGTTTCGCAGTGGAAGAACGCTTTGTAGCCAATGCTTGTCACGTTATAGGTATTACCATTATACGTTATTGTACTTGGGATTGTTACAAATCCGCCATAAGAGTAGTTAAAGGCCGAATTATACGTCACAGTAGCTTCCGTGCCCGAAAAATCGTAATAGATGCCGCCAATTTTGGCGTCATACGCCCAAAGCGATTGCCCCACCAACATCAATAATGTTGTGAGCCACAAAGTTCGTACATAGGTTTTCATAATAAAACACTCGATGCCTCCTGGCTCCAAATTCGGCTTTATTTCCGCCCATCTAGGTCGAAAGTATAAGACATAAAAAAAGACGGGAGCTCCCTGTTCGGTCGCTTACCCGTGGTCTAGGCTTCTCGCATTGCCTGTTAATTAGATAAGCAACATCGAGAAAGCCCACGTTCTTTGAGATATGTATAAGCCACAATTTCGCTGGTATGGCGAGAAAGTGACAGAAATACAATATCTGCCAACGCAGACACTCCGTTCGTTGCGTTATCTTCAATTAACGTGAAATTTTGCGAGAACTTCGACCACAGAAAATAACGACGTCGTAGCGTCTTTTCGATAAAAAGGTGTCTTGAAGGATTCCGCCATCGCGGGTCAAGACGGTGCAAAGATATTGAAAAATATCATAGAATATGGTCACATTGGCCGAAAAAAAGACTTTTTTTGATGAAATGGACACAGAAAACAGTGTTTATCGGCCAAAAATCCCTATCTTCGCACGGAAAAAAATACGACCTGTACGGGTAAAAAACAACTTTGATTTGCTTTGAAAAGACTTTGATATTTCACGGCAAGACTTTATGGACTTTGATACTTTCCTGGACTGGAAATGATATATCAAAGAAAATAAGAAATGCATTACAAGGCATCAACGCTCCATCAAAGAGCATCAAAGTTAACCATACAGTTCAAAAATCACATATAGCTATTGACTATGAAAATCCGTGTAGGTTTTGGTTACGACGTGCATCGTCTGGTCGAGGGCCGCGAACTGTGGTTGGGCGGCATCAAGTTGGAGCATACGCTGGGCCTGTTGGGTCACAGCGATGCCGATGTGTTGATTCATGCGTTGTGCGACGCCCTGCTGGGTGCGGCCAACATGCGCGACATCGGCTACCATTTCCCCGACACGTCGGCCGACTACAAGGGCATCGACAGCAAGATCCTGTTGACCGATGTGATGAAGCTCATCCGCGCTGAGGGCTACGAGTTCGGCAATGCCGACATCACTGTCGCCGCCGAACGTCCCAAGCTCAACCCGCACATCGAGGCGATGAAGTCTTGTCTGGCCCATGTCATGCAGGTGCCCGTCGAAGACATCTCCATCAAGGCCACCACGACCGAGAAACTCGGCTTCACGGGTCGTCAGGAGGGCATCGCGGCCTATGCCACCGTGTTGATCGAGAAGGATTGAAAACATCGGACATGAAGAGACGGCTTGCCATAATCGCGCTGCTATCGGCCATGACGGCTGGGGCATTGGCCAATGATTTTATCTACCGGCTGCACCTCACCGACAAGGACGGGAGCACGGTCTGCGCCCTAACGGAACGCGCCATGCAACGGCGTGAACGACAGTCGATTGCAATCGATTCGGCCGACTTCTGCATCCCGTCGCGCTACCTGGAGGCATTGGCCAACGAAGGCTGGCAGATTGTCACCCGTTCGCGGTGGCTGAACACGGTCGTAGTGCGCAGGGCCGACGGCGAGGCGATTGCAGCCGAGGCGTTCGCCGCGATGCCCTTCATCGGACGCGTGGAGCAGATAGGCGGCGAGATTGGGGCATTGGCCAATGTCTCACGAATCGCACCCGCAGCGGCACGCAACAAGTTGGAAATGAGCGAAAAGACGTTTTCGGCCGATGACACAGACGACTTCCGGCGGCCCATCGTCGAACTGCACGGCGACATGCTCCATGCGGCCGGATTCCGTGGCGAAGGGATGCTCATCGCGGTGCTGGACGGCGGCTTCAACAACCTGCCGCAATGGGATTTCCTGCACGGGAAAGTGGTGGGTTGGCACGACTGCTATGCGCGCGAGGACAAGCTCGGGGTGGAACTGTTCAACGCCTCGGCCCACGGCACGCAGGTGCTCTCGTGCATGGCGACCGACACGACATACGGCGTCTGGGGCACGGCTCCAGAGGCACGCTACTACGTCATCCGAACCGAATACGGACCCAGCGAGACGCCACTCGAAGAGGACATGTGGGTCGAGGGCGCAGAACTGGCCGACAGCATCGGCGCCGACCTGATCAACTCGTCGTTGGGTTACAGCGACTTTGATGACACGACATACAGCCACACATGGAGCCAACTCGCACAAAACGAGACACAGATTTCGAGAGGAGCAACATTGGCCACAAAGAAAGGCATCCTGGTGTGCAGCGCTGCGGGAAATGAACGGGCGAAAGAGTGGCAGAAAATCAGTTTTCCGGCCGATGTAGCAAGCGTTATGACCGTGGGTGCAACGGACATTGAGCAGGCGCCCAGCGCATTTACAAGTGTCGGATGGACAACACCTTACGTCAAACCGGACGTTGCCTGCCGTGGCACATTGGCCTGGATTATCGACCCAGCGAGCGGCCAGCCGGCATGCAGTAGCGGGACATCCTTCTCCGCACCGACGATGTGCGGACTTTTGGCCTCACTGTGGAGCGCCAATCCCGCGCTATCGGCCGCCGAACTGTGTCAGATTGTGCGCGAATCGGCCTCCAATTTCGCGACGCCGGACAGCCTGTCGGGTTACGGTCTGCCGGACTTCGCGGTGGCATTGGCCAAGGCCAATCCCGAAGCGGTCATCGGCGGGATTATGGCCCATGGGGAGCGGATGCCATCGGCCGACGGAACGACGCACCACGACCTGTTGGGCAGGCCCATCGGCCACGACGCACGCGGGGTGATTCTCATTGGCCAAAAAGGTCGGAAAACATTGCTTGTCAGGTGATTTTTGACATCGGCCAATGCCCTTTTCGCCCGCACGCGAGAAAAATTGGGTCCGATGGGGCAAAAAAGGGGCGCAGAGTTGGAAAATTGGCCGAAATTTTGTATCTTTGCGCGCTGATTTTCAGAAAACCTAATAAGACTTACTTATGTTGAATATCGTAATTTTCGGTGCTCCAGGCTCAGGCAAGGGCACTCAGAGTGACAAGATCATTGCAGAATACGGCGTTGAGCACATCTCTACGGGCGACGTTCTGCGCGGTGAAATCAAGGCTGGCACAGAACTCGGCAAGACCGCATCGGCCTACATCAACGAGGGCAAGCTCGTGCCGGATTCACTCATCATCGACATGCTCGCCGCAACCCTCGACGCAAAGGGCAAGGACATCAAGGGCGTCATCTTCGACGGCTTCCCACGCACCATCGCCCAGGCTGAGGCATTGAACGAGATGTTGGCCAAGCGCGGCCAGTCGGTCAGCACCGTCATCGGTCTTGAGGTTGACGACGCCGAACTCATCAAGCGCATCATCGCTCGTGGCGCAACTTCTGGTCGTGCCGACGACAACGAGGAGACCGCAAAAAAGCGTCTCGACACCTACTACAGCCAGACTCTGCCTCTCAAGGACTTCTACATCAAAGAGGGCAAGTACGCCAAAATCAACGGCGTTGGCACCATCGACGGCATCTTCGCCGACATCAAGAAAGCTATTGATGCAGTCAAATGATTTGACAGACATCAAGTTATTAGTTATTAGCTGAAATTTACAAGTCCTCCTGCAAAGGGGGACTTTTTCCCATTGGGAGTTTGGGGCTGTGGCCGATGCAAACGTCCTACTTCGGAGTTAAGAAATAAGAAGTAAGAAATAAGAGTTGACAGCCGAAGCAAACGCCCTACTTCTGAGTTAAGAAATAAGAAGTAAGAAATAAGAGTTGATAGCCGAAACAAACGTCCCTTTCACTCCCCTTTAATATCCCTTCAAATTATGGCCGAATCGAACTTTGTTGACTACGTTACCATCTATTGCCGATCGGGCAAGGGCGGCCGAGGCTGCTCGCACCTGCATCGTGCCAAGTACATACCAAAAGGCGGTCCCGACGGCGGCGACGGCGGCAAGGGCGGCTCGGTCATCCTGCACGGCAACCGCAACTATTGGACGTTGCTCCACCTGCGCTATCAGCGTCACCTTTTCGCAACCGACGGTCAGGCCGGCAGCGAAAACAAGTCGTTCGGCAAGGACGGCCAGGACGTGACAATCGAAGTGCCGATGGGAACCGTCGTCTATGATGCCGACACAGGCGAATACCTCTGCGAAGTGACCGACCATGACCAGCAGATCGTCCTCCTGAAGGGCGGACGCGGCGGCCTTGGCAACTGGCATTTCCGCACGGCCACCAACCAAGCTCCGACCTACGCGCAACCGGGCGAACCTGCTCAGGAGCGTCGCATCGTGCTCGAACTCAAGCTGTTGGCCGATGTCGGTCTCGTCGGCTTCCCCAATGCCGGCAAATCGACCCTGTTGAGCAGCGTGAGTGCGGCCAAGCCGAAAATCGCCGACTATCCGTTCACCACGATGGAGCCGAACCTCGGTCTGGTGCCGTATCGCGACAACCGTTCGTTCGTCATCGCCGACATTCCGGGCATCATCGAGGGCGCATCGGAGGGCAAGGGACTGGGACTGCGTTTCCTGCGCCACATCGAACGTAACTCCACGCTGCTTTTCATGATTCCGGCTGACAGTCAGGACATCCGCAAGGAGTACGAAATCCTGCTCAACGAACTCGGAACCTACAACCCCGAACTGCTCGACAAGCAGCGTCTGTTGGCCATAACCAAATGCGACATGCTCGACGACGAACTTATCGACGAGATGCGTGCCGAACTGCCCGACGGCGTTCCGACGGTGTTCATCTCGGCTGTGGCCGGCAGGGGTCTTGACGAACTGAAGGACATGCTCTGGGCGATGCTCAACGACGAGGCCAACCGCATCCAGACCTTCACGCACCGCAACCTCGACGTCTCGCACGGCCTCGAAGACGACTACAGCGAAGAGAATCCGTTCGGCGAAGACCGCATCATCGACGGTGTGGCCGACTCCGACCTCATCGAGGAGGATTGGTGATGCCGCCCCCGAGCTAAACAAAAAGTTAGGAAACCAAAATCCCAATCTACTATGAACGCAATCGCAACCACCCAGGCACCCAGTGCCATCGGCCCCTACAGCCAGGCCATCCACGTCGGCAACTTCGTTTTCGCATCGGGACAGATTCCCATCAATCCGGCCACAGGCTCATTGGTCGAAGGCGACATCACGGTCCAGACGCGCCAGTCGCTCAACAACGTCAAAGCCATCTTGGCCGAGGCCGGACTCACGATGCGCAACGTCGTGAAAACTACGGTATTTATGGCCGATATGAATGACTTCGCCCAAATGAACGCAGTCTATGCCGAGTTCTTTGCCGAGCCCTATCCCGCACGCTCGGCCGTCGCTGTCAAGGCTTTGCCCAAAGGCGCATTGGTCGAAATCGAAGTCATCGCGGTGAAAGACTAAATCGGCCATAAGCAGACACTTCCGGACACAGAAATCCCCATTGTCGTGGTTGTCGCAAGAACAATCATAACAATGGGGATAATTTCATTGGCCAATGCCCATCACTCGTCACAGATGCCGTATTTCCGCTGCCAGTCGAGGTAATACTGCGGCTTGTCGAGCATCAGCTGCTCGTTCCTGTCGATGAAGAGCTGGGTGGTCAGGGCGCGGCAGCACAGGGCATTGTCGCTCTCGCGGCGCATCTCGTAACTGTAGTCCAGACGCGCGCCCGGATGATAGACGTAGCGCGTGCGGATGACGACGACATCGTTCAGGGCCAATGGTCCGTAGTATTTCACCCGCACATCGACAATCGGGGCGAAGATGCCCGAGGCCGTGATGTCGGCATAGCCGATGCCGGGATAGTGCAGACCGAACGACTCGCGCCCGTCTTCCATATACTTGATGTAGGAGCCGTGCCAGGCGCGGCGCATCGAGTCGATTTCGCTGAACTTGACGCGGATGCGGGTAACATCCTCCAGGATGACTTTCTGTTCGGCTTTCATTACTTGGCGACGAAAACGGCATCGGCCACAGGAACATTCACCTTAAAGTTCTTGAAGTCGTACTGCGTGTAGTTCTGACCCTTTTCGTTCAGGCGCACGCTTTTCAGCTCGGACTTCTGCTGGTCAACTGTCACGATGAATGACGAGAAGAGCATCTTGCGCTTCTGCTTGGGGTCGGTGACGATGGGTATGACGGTGACGGTCATGAGGGTGCCCTCCTTGGACATGTCGATGTCGGCGAGTTCCGAGAGGTCAATGTCGCTCTCCTGCCCTGCGCTGAAGTTCTGCAGAAGGGTCTTGAGTGCGGCGAATTGGCCATTACCAGAAGCATTGACGCTCTGTTTCTTGCCATCGGCCACCATCGTGAAGGTCTGTCCGTCGGTGAGGAGCATGTCGGCGCCGTCGTTGAAGGTGAGGCAGAGCTGCGAGGGCTTCTTGAAATAGAACTTGCCGGCCGATGTGACATCCTTCGTGACCATCGTGTTGTGTTTGGTCATCACTACATCGGCCACAAGCGTCTCCATGTTCTTATAGCGCTCTTGCGCCTTCTGCATCATCTCGGCATCTTGGGCATTGGCCATAAAAATACCGAAAATGAAAGCGAGGAGAAATAAAACCTTCTTCATAATAATTTTCATTTACATTCAAGCCTTGAAGGGTAGTAAAAGAGGAGTAAAAACGTAGGAAAAGGGACATTTGTCATTTTTCCAAGAGCATGATAATAGACTGTTTCTATTGTCCTTTTCACTCCCCTTTCACTTCCTTTTTCGGCCCTTAGTTTCACTTATTAGGTGTACAGACCGCCGTTTATGCTGATGACGTTGCCCGTGATGTAGCCGGCCTCGGGCGATGCAAGGAATCCGACAAGAGCGGCGACCTCTTCCGGCTGGCCGAAACGGTTGGCGGGGATGGTCTTCTTGAGCTCCTTCTCGTCGAGGCCCTCAACCATGTCGGTCTTGATGAAGCCTGGAGCGACGGCATTGACGGTGATGTTCTTGCGTGCGACCTCTTTGGCCAATGCCTTGGTTGCGGCAATCAGTCCGCCCTTGGCAGCCGAATAGTTGGTCTGGCCCTGCATACCCATGATACCGCTCACGCTGGCCATATTGACAATGCGGCCGAACTTGTGGAACTGCATCTGCGAGATGAGCGGAGCCGTGACGTTGAAGAATCCGTTGAGCGTGGTGTTGATGACCGATGCCCAGTCCTCGCCCGGCATGAGTGCCATCAGGTTGTCGCGGCGGATGCCGGCGTTGTTCACAACTACCTCGATGTATTCGTCGTTGTCGGCATGTGCAGCCTGCCAGCCCTCGATGGCCTCCTTGACCTGAGCTGCATTGGCCACATCGAACTTCAGCATTTCGCCGTCCGAACCGGCCTCGCGGATGAGCGCAAGCGTCTCTTCGGCAGCGGTGGTGTTATTCACATAGTTGATGATGATGCGGTAGCCCATCTGAGCCAATTTGATGCTCACTGCGCGGCCGATGCCACGGCTACCGCCTGTTACTAATGCGTACTTCATTATTTTATAAAATTACAAATTACTAATTTCTATAAACAATTCACATCCTCAACAAGTTAGAAATTCTAAAATTCCCTAATTCTTGAATTATAGAACACTCCTAATATACAAATTACGAGATTCCAAATTACCATTTAGACGTGATGTCGGCCAATGGAGTTTAAACCGTCTGCGTAATCTTCCACGCCTCATCCTTGCCGATGATTTCGGCCACGGTGAAGAGCGAAGTCATCGTGACGCCGAGCAGACCATGCAGGGTAAGGCTCTGACCGGTCAGGAGCAGGTTCGGAATCGGAGTCTTGGCCGACAGCAGCGTCATCATTGGGTTATGGTAGTCCTTGCGCACACCGTAGGCCGAGCCGTTGGGCGTAAGCGTGTAGTCGCGGTAGGTGAGCGGAGTGCTGCTGTAGCGCGCCTCGACCATAGAATGGAGGTTCGGGATGAAGGTCTCGGCCAATGCGATACACTCGTCGGCCAGCTGCTCCTTGAAGGCGCGGTAGTCGTCGCCGCGATGTCCGACGGTCGTGTCGGCCCACCGGCTGATGCGCTCCCACGGCAGCGGTGTCAGGATGTCGAGGATGCGTGCGTCAGGGTCATTGGCCAACGAGACTCCTTCCGGCACGCGGCATGAAATCAGGATGCCCGAGACGGCGCCTTCGGACTTGTAGTAGTCCCACACGTTCGGTTGCTTGTAGATGTACTGGTTCCAGTTGAAATATTTGAGTTGGCCGGGCTTGACGACGAGGCTCACGGTGAACATTCCATAGGTATTCTCCAGTCGGCCGATGCGGTTGCGATAGACCTTCTTGAGCTTGGTGCTCTCCTTCACGAGGTCGCACGTCACGGCCGGATGCGCATTGCTGATGAAGATGTCGCCCTCGTAGGTCTCGCCGTTCGAGCAGCGTGCTGCAACCAGTTTTCCGTCCTTTTCGATGAGTTCCTCGACCTCGGCATTGCAGACAAGTTCGCCGCCGAACGAACGGATGGCATTCAGCAAATGGTTGACGATGAGATTTCCATCGCCCTGCAAGCGGTAGCTGCCCTGCACGAAGCTGTTGTTGGCCTGTGCGAAATTGTAGAGCGGCAGGGTCTCCTTGGCCAATTCCATCTTCAACGACGATCCGCACAATGCGTTGATGAGCATCTCGTCCTTGAACGTCTCGTGCAGATAATCGTAGGTGCTCGACGCGAAAAGCGACGTAGTGAAGAAATCGACCTCATCGCGCGGCTTGATGGCATCGAACAAGTGATTGCCCACTTCACGCATCATTGCGGCATAGTCCATCAGTCCCTTGCGTTCGGCGGGAAATTCATTGGCCAACGTCTCAACGAAAGCCTCGTGTCCCTTCGCGTAACGGAAAGTTTTCTGGCCGATGGTCACGCGGTCAAAACCGGTCGGATCCAGTTCGACCCAGGGCAGGTCGGTCAGACCCATGTACTTGAACGTCGAATGCAGGCAGTTTCCCTCGCCGAGGCCACCCACGTAGTGCATTCCGGTGTCGAGTGACTCGCCATGACGACGGTAGCTCTGCATACAGCCGCCGGGCTGCGCCTGCCGTTCGAGCAAAAGCACTTTGTAGCCGCGCTTGCCCAAGATGTAGCCGCACTGCAGACCTCCAAGGCCGGAGCCGATGATTATAATATCGTATTTACTCATTATCAAGCTGATTCTTTCTCAATTCCTTTTTTTCACTTCTTCCTCCGTTCTGTCAGACGGAACAGGAACGGCTGGACGACATAGCTCAAGACGACCGCACTCACCATGCCGACCAATGTAGCGAATCCGACGCTCGTAATCGCCGGATGACGCGCGAACAGCATCGACGAGACTGTGACAATCAGCACCACGGCCGAGAACAGGATGGCCGTCTTGTGGTACGAAAGCAGCTGCAGGTCTCGCTTCTCGCGGTCGGTCTCGGCGCAGGTCTCCTTCTGTCCGGCCAAGAGTCCATTCATGACAAAGATGGAATAATCGACGCCAATGCCGAAGATGAAGGTCGAGATGATGATGTTGATGAGGTTGAACTCGC
Source organism: uncultured Bacteroidales bacterium (assembly GCA_902779265.1). GTDB lineage: Bacteria > Bacteroidota > Bacteroidia > Bacteroidales > UBA3663 > Liminaster. The sequence goes on from CACZAY010000055.1 coordinate 10,471, forward strand.
GGTCGAAAATCACCATCGCGCCCAACACGATGAGCCAGCTGACCAGAATCGGCAGGAAACCCAGAATCGTGTGCTTCACATTGAAGTGGAACGAGAACAGCAGCACGACAAAGACGAAGGCCATGCTGACCCATTGCAGCACGTTGAAGTCATCGTTCAGCTCGCGCAGCGTGTCCTGCGTGTAAAAGTAGGTATCGAGCACCATCAGATGCGGCTGAGAGGCTATCGCGCGGCAGATGCGCTGGTAGGCCGATGAATCGCTGCGCACCGAGTCATTCTCACACCGCACCGACGTAAAACAGAGGTACGAACCATCGGCCGACTGCTCCATCATCGTCGATTGCAGGCCGTAAGGGATGATTCCCTGCTCGTACAGTGCCACAGGCTCATAGTCGCGCGTCGCAGCCTCGAAGAACGGCTCGAAAAATGCGGGATTGACATTGGCCGATGGAGCACTCTTAGCAATCAGTTTTTTGGCCAATGCCAAGCGCTCGTCCGTCCAATAGGCGCGCCACGCCTCGATGCGCTGACGCTGGATTCCCATCGGCACGAAAATCTCGCTCGTCGGCGTGTAGCTCTTGACCAGGCCATCGGCCTTCAGCGAATCCAACTTGTCGGCCATCAGGGAGAAATTGGCCAATGCCTCTTCCATCGTGGCGCCCGACGAAGCGAAATACTGCTGCTTATCGCCCGTATGGGTCTTGGCACGCACCAGCTCCTCCGAATAAGTGATGTTTTCCGAGAAATAGCCGATGTTCCTCATGTCCGCATCGAAGTCGATGCCGCCCTTCAGATAGGCCGCCAGACAGCCCACGACGAGCAGTGCGATAATGACGAGCAGCGGACGTTTGCGGTCGAACGGATAGACGTTGATACGGTCGATGATGGCAAAGGCCCTACGGTTGCGCTTGTTCTTGCCCGGATTGAAGAACTGCGGCAGGAAAACAAGGCTGAAGAATGTCGTGCCGACGATGGCAAACGAGGCGAACAGACCGAAATCCTGCAAAAGTTCGGTGTTGATGAAAATCAGGCCCATAAATGAGCCGATGGTCGTCAGACAGCCCAGGAAGACCGGCGTCACCTGGTCGCGCAGGACCTGTTCGGGGTCGCTCACATACTTGTAGTGCGTGATGACGTGCAGCACATAGCTCAACGCCACGCCGAGCACAATCGCGCCGATGCCCAATGCGAGCAAGGAGAATTGGCCCTTAATGAAATACATCATGGCCAATCCGAACAACGTGCCGAACGCGACGGGCAGAAGCAGGAGCGGAATGGTGTTCCAGTTGCGGAAACAGATGAAGATGAAGATGAGCACCACGATGAGCGAGCCGACAATGGTGTTGCGCAGGTCGGCCTTCGTCTGCCAGCTGTTGTAGGCACCGCGCGCCGGACTGCCGTGGTAGCAGACCTTGACCTCAGTGCCTCGGGGCGAAGTCTGCGGCACGTCGCCCGACGAGCCCCAATACTTCTGCTGCATCTGGTTGAGAATCGTGAACAGGCGGGCGCCCTTGCCCGTATTGGTGGCTGCGAATCGCGGCGTGAGGAAGACCATCAGCACCGTGGTATCGGCCACAAAGAAATGATTGTCAATGATTTTGTACGCGCCACCAAGGCCATCGGCCATACCCATCAACTGAGGTCCGAGCACGGTGCGCAGGCCCAGCGGATCGAGCGCAAGCACCTCGGGGAACATCTGGCCGACGGGACCGAGCATCTGCTCACGGTTCTGCACCATCTGCCGCACCATGTGCTCTTCGGTGAAGAGTGTGTCGAACGAGGCATAGGCCGCCGTGTCGATGAAACAGGGGAACTGCGCCTGCATGAAGTCGATGGCGTCGAAGAGCACATCCTCTTTCGAGAAGGTGACGAAGACATCCTCCAACAGGGTGTCGCCGCGCTGTTCGAGGCTATCCAGCCGACCACGCAAATCGGCCACAAAACGGTCACAAACGCTAATGAGAGAGTCCTTCCGCGCCTCGGCCGACATCTCGCTGCTGGCCTCGAAGACAAGGAACGACTTGTCCTTGATGCGCAGGTCGGCAAAGGCGAGTTTCGTGGTTCCGTCCTCATTCTTGGACGACGGGAGCAGCCGCGAAATGTCCTCCTCCAAGTGAATCTGCGCCGCGAAATAGCCGCAGAAGGCGAACAGCGCCAACATCAGCCCCCAATAGACGAGCTTATGCCGACGGAAGAAATAATAGATGGAGATACAAAAATCGGTCATGAACAAAACTTATTCTTTCACTTTCAGCGTCGCCTTCATCTCCATGTACGACGTCAAGGCATCGGCTATCGAAGCGACAATATTGTAGTTTTCAGTGCCTTCGACGCGCGCCACGGTCACCTTCACGTCCACCTTGGGACAGATGGAGGGCGAGGCCACGGCCGTGAGTCGGCACTGCTTGATGGTATCAATCAGGAGGTCTTGGCCAATGAGCATCTCCGCGCACTCGCGGATCATCTCGATGTTGCACACGCCCGGCGAGACCGGCTTGTCGGGAAAGTGGCCGCGATACACGTCGCAGTCCGCCTTCAGTTCGCACAGGAAGACGGCGTCATTGGCCGTAATCCGCTCTTCATGCAGAACGGTGAAGAATTTATCCTTGAGCAGCATTATTCTACGAAAATTTTCATTTGAGTATCGGCCACCAATGTCTCGCCGCAGCGGGTCTCGCCCGTCATGAGCGTGACGCCATTCACCTCGGCGCCCAGTGTGATGGTCGTGGTCAGTTCTTGGTCAATGGCGGGGCGCACGTAACAGTGGAACTTCTTCACCTCGCCGATATAGCCGATGGGCAGCGGTTCGCCGGCCTGCAGCGCCTTGTGCCCCTTGAATGCGCTGGCCGACTGCGCGATGTGTTCGATAAGGCCCGGCTCGGCCATGCGGCCGTCCTCCTCGATGAAATAGTTGTCCGGGCCGACGGTCAGCCCCGTGTGGGCCGTATCACCCTCGGCATCCAGGATCTTGTCCACCATGACGATGGGGGCGCGCTGCGGCATCAGCCGGAACAGTTCTTCGTTCTGATATAACATTTATGTCCTTGTTTCTGGTTCGGTTCATCGGCCAACGCGGGATAAGGACATTGGCCAATAGATTTAAAACAGCAACAATGGACAATGCCCACTTCCCTGCGCGCATCGTCCATTGATATGTCGGTTCTGCTTAAGCCTGATGGCTCTCGATGTAGTTGTAAAGATCTGCGAAAGTCTTTACGGTCGGCAGATCGGCGGCTGGGATTTTAACCTTGAATGTATGCTCGATAACGGCAACAAGATCAACCAGACTCAGGCTATCCAGCTCCAACGCCTCTTTGATGACAGCATCTGGAGTGATATCGCTCTCATCTACCTCAAATTCTTCTGCGAGAAGTGGATTCACTTTCTCAATGATTTCTTCTTTCGTCATTGTTACTTATTTTAAATGTGTGTAAAAACTTTTTTCTGTGTTTATGGCCAATGCCCCGGCTCAACCCTTGTAGTCCTTCACGATGAGGGTCGAGTTCGTTCCGCCGAAGCCGAACGAGTTGCTCAAGAACATGTCAAAGTGTGCCTCCTGCGTCTTGGCGATGACATTGATGCAGGCCGTCTCCTCGTCCGGATTCTCGAAGTTGAGCGAACCAGCGATGAAGTTGTTCTTCATCATCAGGATGCTGTAGATGGCCTCACTTGCACCAGCCATCCACATCTCGTGGCCCGTCTGGCCCTTCGTCGAAGTGACAGGCACCTTATAGTCGCCAAAGACATTGGCAATGGCCATAGCCTCGCGTCCGTCACCCGCATGGGTCGAAGTGGCGTGCGCATTGACGTAGCCGATTTCGCGGATATCGACATTGGCCGCCTTGATGGCCAATTCCAATGAACGCTGCGGACCAGCGACATTCGGCGTCGAGATATGGTCGCCGTTGCCAGAGAAGCCCCAACCGATGATTTCGGCGATAGGCTTGGCGCCACGGGCCAAGGCATGGTCAAGGCTCTCGATGACCAATGTAGCTGCGCCGCCGCCCGGGACAAGGCCATCGCGGTCGCGGTCGAACGGACGGCTTGCCTTGGTCGGCTCTGCCTCACGGGTCGAGAAAGCCTGAATACCATCGAACGAACCGACGCTTTCAGGATTGACCTCCTGGGCGCCGCCGGCGATGATGCAGTCCTGCAGGCCGTCCTTGATGAGCAGCCAGGCCAGACCCAGCGCATGGCTTCCCGATGCACAGGCGCCAGATGTGGTCAGGTTGATGCCGCGCAGGTGGAACAAGGTGGCCAAGTTCATCGTCACGGTCGAGTTCATCGACTGGAAGATGCTGCCCGAGCCGCACGCGGCCGTGTCCTTATATTCGTAAATCTTGGAAACAGCCTGATAGGTAGCCTGGGCGACCGAATCGTTGCCAAACAAGACGCCGACCTCATTGGCATCCAGATAGGCCATATCAATGCCTGCCTGCTCCAGCGCCTGAAGCGTGGACATATATGCGTATTGAGCCTCTTCAGGCATGAACTGACGTTGGTTGCGGGGAATCAATTTCTTCAAATCAGGCTTTTCGACCGATGCGGTCAGTGCAGAACGGAAACCTAAATCCTTTCGAGCCTGATCGAACACAATACCAGATTTTCCGTTGTAGAGAGACTCCTTGACAGTCTCGAGGTTGGTACCGAGGCAGGACCAGATGCCCATACCCGTGATAACTACTCTTTTATTGTTGTTCATATTGCACTCCAGACATAATTTTCGGCGCAAAGTTAGTTATTTTTTTTGAATTATTGTATTTTGGCCGCACAATTTATCCCCAAAAGGGACTTTTCGCGCCGGTTTTGAATCGAAAAGGGATAAATTTAGAATGTTTGTTTGGCATTTTCAATTTTATTTGCTACCTTTGCGCCACCAAAATTCCATGTCAGGGGCTGACTGGCTTTGACAGCGAGATGAATTTTTGTGTAAGCATGCAGTGAGAAGCTATCTATCACTATAATCCATGGTGGCGAAATATAATTGGCGAGACTAACTACGCTCTTGCTGCCTGATCGAAGTACAGTAGATCACTGGCTTAATCGCCGCTCAAGGTAGCGGCGACAAGACATCGCCCCGAGGTCGTAATCCCGAGACCAAGGATCCGGCGGTGCAGATAAATCGGGAATAGTCCGAGGACGGCCTCGCGTCGCGGATGAAACTTTAGAGGATACGGAGTGACTTGGTGGTCCGGGTCTTGGTCCCTCCCGACAATGGAAAATGATATTTGAAACGAGTAGAAAATCATGTCCACAAACAGCAAAAAAAGCGAGTTTCACGGAACTCGCTTTTTCGTTTTAAGGCATTGGTCAATGAAATAAAAACCTGAAATCACATGAAAAGAATTCTGACACTTTTGATTTGGGCCATCGCAGGCCTTTGTCCGATGCTGGCTACACCGCAAATCGGCGGCGGACTCACCGTGAACGGAGAACAATGGTTGATGTATTGTTGGCCGATGGACAACGTCCTGCACAACGCTCTCAGGGAGCAAGCCGGAATAGACGGCGGCGCAGTTACCATCTGCTGGGACGGCTACACCGCAAACTGGGCGATACGCGACAGTATGCTCGTGCTCGACAGCATCGATGTGCTGATTCACGACTCAAGTGGCGACATTTCGTTCCGTCCGCTCGGGCAAGACACCATCGATGCCGCATTCAGGAGCATTGGCCGAACAACCCGCATCGCCACGTGGTATTCCGGGACATTCAACGCCATATCGGGCAAAAGTTTTTCTTGGGATGAACGTTGCGCTGCCTACCACCACAGCGAGCGGGAAATGGTGGTGACCATCGAAAACGGCAAGGTCGTCAGCATGAAAACCTATCACAACCGAATTGCCATCGATGGCTTCTCTTTCACTGGAAAGGATGGGAGTGACGTAGAAATAAAGAAACGGAGTGAGGAACTCTCATCGCGATTTACATTCTCGGCCGATGAATTTCCCGAACTGAAAGGGAAACGAATCGCCATCAAAATTCTGGAAGGCGATTCGTCGGGAAACATAACCGATATCAGTATTATCAAGACGAAAAGCCTTACTCTCAGTCCAGAAAGGGAAAAGGAGCTGACCGCCAGACTGTTGACGGAAATCAACAAATCTGCGCCGTGGACGACCTACTACATCAACGGCAAATATGTGCTCAGAGACCGGTACTGGATCGTCCCTTACAGGTTCCAGGAATGACGGGACGGCGACGAATGCCATTGGCCCAAAACACACAATCAAGACACACAAAACCACCCGCGTCACGTATCACAAGGGATACTGGCGCGGGTGGAACACATGAAAAACAGGTACCATCTTATTGTTCTGGCGGGCCGAAATAGCTGTAATGCGAGTCGTCGGGATTGACGACAAGACGCTCGACCACGATTTCGGGATCAATCATAACCAGCCGCAGGGTGTGGGGGCCAATGGCACTGACGTCGAAAGTGACATCGAGCCAACGCATATTGTCGAACACCTCATTGCGCCGCTCCATGCCGTAGCCATTGAGCGCCATCGTGCCAGGCTCGGGGAGCGGCTTGAGCTTGTTGGAACGGGCCAGATTCTGCGGCGTGTATTCATTGAATGTATCGACCAGGCCACGACGGGCATCAAGCACACGAAGCTCGCCGTTGTCCAGCTGTACGCCCAAGCGCAGACCGCGTTCGGGCTGGACGTCCTGGGTCGGAAGGAGGCCAATGGCAATCTTCAGCGGGCCGGTCTTGCGGATGTCGATGTCGTACTCTAGGCGGGGACCGCGGCCTGTCTCATCGGACGCAGCGGTGACGTTGTCGCTGCCCATGCAGCCCTCACCGCGGCCCAGGTCGGGCAGCAGCTGCCACGAAACGCCATTGGCCGAAATCGAACGGCTATAATGGATGGCCTCGATGCCGTATTCGTCGGTCTCGGTGACGGGTAGCGGCCGGGACGCGCGGACGTCGCGCTGGGGCACGAAACGTAGCTCGGGCAGACGGTTCTGCCGGGGGATGAACCACTGTTTATAGCCGATGTGATTGTCGCGCATCATGCCGTTCCACTTGCCGCCGGACATCTGCCGGTTGTAGTATTCCGTCAGCAGCGAGTCGCGGGTGAAGAGTTCGCGGGCTCGGTCGGCATAGGCATTGGCCCTGACATCTCCCCTATCGGCATAATAATGGTTCAGGGTGACGGCATTGTAGATTTCGGCGACGCCGGCCGATGCCACTGCCGGATAATAGACCAGCTGATAGTAGGCATCCTGGGCCTCGGCGGGGATGCGCAGCTTGAGGGCTTCGGCCTGCTCGGCCAACTGGCGCCACAACATCGTCACGCGGTGGCATTCGTTGTAGTGCTCGACACTGAAGAGGCCCGGCACCTGCACCTCGGCCTTGCGCCAGAGGTTGTATTTGGGGTATTTCACGAGAATGTCGGTCACGTCATCGGCCACCTCCTCACCGAAGATTCCGGCAGCCCAGCGGCGCACGTAGCCCCTCTCGTCACCGGGTTGGACGGCATCGGGGTCCCAGGCGTAGTTCATGATGAAGTCGATGGGCAGTTCCTTGGGTTTCAGGTCGCCCACGTTGATAATCCAGATGCGGTCGATGCCCGACTTGTAGGCCAGATGGAGCTGTTCGCGCAGCTTGGGAATGGGCGAAGTGTTGACCCAACGGTCGTTCCACGGGCCTCCGTTCATGTCGATGTGATAATAAAGGCCAATGCCACCCTTGCGCTGTCTTTCCCGCGCGGGCGCCGTACGGCGGATGTAGCCCCAGTTGTTGTCGCAGAGGAGCAGAGTCACGTCATCGGGCACGGTGAAGCCGGCGTCATAGTAGCGCTGCACCTCGGTGAAGATGGCCCACAGCTGCGGGACGGCGTCGGGTCGGCCATAAATATCGCCGATGATCCTGCGCTGGCTCTCGATGACACGTGAGAGCGTCTTCATGTTGTCTTCGTCATCGCCCTTGCCCATCGCCACGTCGCCGTCGCCGCGCATTCCGATGGTGACCAGATTCTCGAAATTCCGGTTGCGCTCCATGCCCTCGCGGAAGAACTTGTCGAGCCGTTCCTTGTTCACCGAGTAGTCCCAGGGGCCCACCTCGTTGCGGCGCGTCGTGTATTCCTTGTGGGCACGCATCATCGGCTCATGGTGTGACGTGCCCATCACGATGCCATATTCATCGGCCAAGACAGGATTCATCGGGTCGTCCTCGTTGAAGCGCGAGTCCCACATGGCCGGCCACAGGTAATTGGCCTTCAAGCGGAGCAGGAGCTCGAACATGTGCGCATAGGCCCGGGAGTTCTGGCCGCCGAACTTCTCTTTGGTCCAACCGCCGAACGAGGGCCACTCGTCGTTGATGAAGATGCCACGGTATTTCACCTTCGGCGAGGGCTGGAACATCCGCCCTGACGTGTAGTAGAGATTGTCCTGGTGGCGCACAGGCACATCGGCCCACCAATACCACGGCGAGACACCGATCTGCCGGCTGATTTCGTAGATGCCGTAGATAGTACCGCGCTTGTCGCTGCCGGCAATCACAAGGTTGCCATCGACCACATCGATGAGATAAGATTCCCATTGGCCACGCACCTCACTCACGTCAATCTTCTTTTTCTTGGCCAATGCATCGATAATCCCACTCTTGCCGATGGTGCCGACCAGGATAGCGCCCCTGACCGTTTTTTGTCCAATGACCACCTCCGGCTTCACGCCAGTAACACGCTGAATATCATCGGCCAAGTCGCCCGCAGCACGGGCCACACCCTTCCAGTCGCGGCCATCGACGACAATGGGCGATGCCTTACCATTTTCTGCAATCGCGAATCCCGACGGCTGGGCCAGCAGCGAGACAGCGACGACGCAGAGGAATACCAATAATAACGTTCTTTTCATTTATGTCCAATGAATTAATTGTAAAAAGAAACGGAGCGCACCCTATCTTCGCGACAGAATGCACTCCGCCATTTAAACTAAATTAACTAATTATGTAAAACTGAATCAATTCCTATATGCAGGGTTCTGATAAGCCGTCTTCTCCTCTGTGCTCATCTTCAGACCATCAAGCTGGCCCTGTGGAATTGGACGGAGATAGTAGCCGGCAGGAATGTCGCGCGTGTAGGTGGCGAGTTCCGTATCGGTGTAGCCACTGCCTGCAATGCGGTAGGTTGAGGCACGCTCGGCCCACTTCTGCGTACGGACGAGGTCGAACCAGCGGTAGCCCTCACCCCAGAACTCACGGCTACGCTCGTCGAGGATGTAGTCGATGGTGATGGTAGCAGGAGTGGCAGCCACCATGGCGGCGCTGTTGTCAACCGAAACGGCTACGTTGTCGTTCTGTGAGAAGGTCTGCTTGCCGGCACGGGCACGAAGCACGTTGACCAGGTCGTAGGCACTCTGTGCGCCAGTAGCACCCTTCACAGCAGCCTCGGCTGCAATGAGATAGAACTCAGAGAACTTGGCAATGGTCCAAGGACGTGGCGAACCGCCGTTGACCTTTGAGCCCAGACCGCCATTGTTGTCCGTGCGGTAGATACCAATCTTCCAGTTGATTGGATAGCACTTGCGGCTGATGTTCTTGACACTGCGGACGAAGTCAGCACGTCCAGGCAGCGAACCGAAATCAAAGCGAGTAACCTCCTGCAGTTCCGTTTTATCATCTCCGACCTTGATGTTCGCCTCGGTCTTGGTCCAGTTGATTGAAGGCTCTGTAGCCTCATCAACGAAGCTGAAATAGACTTCGCCTGGATTTACTTTCATACCATTGGCACCATAGACAAACTTGTCAGCACCCGACTGGGCAAGATTGGTGTGGTAGCGCAGGGTGAAGGTGGCATCGTAACGTGAGTCGATGGCCTTGACTGCATCCTCCCAGACACCACCGGCAAGGAAGTTGTCAGCGATAGGAGCCATACGGGTCCAAGGACGACCCAGAGCCTGCACGGCCTCACGCTGGATTGGGTTCACCTTCTTGTCGCCCGAAGAGGCCAATGCGGTCATCTCGGTGTAGTTCCAGGTCTCCATCCAGTAGGCGAAGTTTTCAGGCGAACCACCGCTACCCCAGCCATAGCCGGCGCCACCGTTACCATACTTCTCGTCCTCGTTGTGGTCAGCGTAGAGCATGGTCTCCGAGTTGCGGTCGTTAGTAGCCACATTCACGTCGTAGAAGGTAGGCTGCAAGCCGTAAGGACCAGGATTGTTGATGGCCTCCAGTGCCGTGTCATAAGCCTTCTGGAAGTAGCTGGCTGCCTTGCTGGCATCGCGGCTGCACTCTGGATAGGTCGGGATGTTGTTGGGGTTCTGCAACCACCAGCCATAGGTCAGATAGGCCTTGGCGAGGTAGAGACGGGCCACATTCTTGGTGACAGTACCCGTGAGACGTGGAGTCTCAGGCAGGTCCTTCACTGCGGTCTCAAGATCCTCGAAGATGGCATCGTAAACCTCGGGAACGGTGTTGCGGACTGAGGTACGTGAGGTTGAGGTATTGAACTTCAGCTCACCGGCACCCAGGTCGAGCGGCACACCGCCATAGGTCTGAACCAGCAGGAAGTAGTCGAAGGCACGGAAGAAATGGGCCTCGGCCAACATTGCCTCATCGATGCCAGCGGCAGAACCCAATTCGATAATGCCATTGGCCGTATTGATACTGGCAAATGCTTCTCCCCAGCAGCCACCGGCGATGGAGTTGGTCGAAACCATCTGGCCGACACCCGAAAGGTCAGCATCCTTGAAGTTGCCATCGGCCGACTGTGCATAGGTATATTCGTCGGTGCCGGTCTCACAGCTGTTCAGATAATAACCGTTGCCGTAAATATAGCGCAGGTGAGCATAAAGTGCCGTGATACCGCTCTCGATACCCGGTTTTGTCGAGAAGTATGACGGGTCGAACTGGCTACGCGGCTGCTCGTCAAGCACGTCCTGGCACGAAGTCATGGAAAGGCCACAGCAAACTGCGCCCGCAGCAAGGAAATACTTTATATTTTTAGCTTTCATAATCTTTTCTTTTTAACTTTTTCATTAGAATGTTACGTTGACACCGAACATGAAGTTGCGGGTAGAAGGTGTGTTGTAGCCGACGATCGGCATCTTGTGCTTGTCGGTATAACCATCGATGGCAACAGCCGTGTTCTCGGTTGCGAATGAGTTCGTCTCTGGATCAAGACCGCACTCCTTGGTGAATGAAGAGAAGAGGACGAACGGATTCTGAATCGTAGCGTAGAGGCGCAGACGGCTGACACCAAAATTGCGCACTGCCTTCAGCTTGTCGAAGTTGTAGCCCAATGTGATGGCACGTACCTTCAGATAGCCAGCATCGAAGTAACCAAGTGTAGAACCATACTTCGGGTTATCACCGTTCTGGATACCACCTGGCTTTGGATATTTGGCACCCTTGTTGTCCTCAGTCCAGTAATCAACATCCAAGTTGTTTACACGGCCAGTCAACTGGTTGATGTAACCATTGGAAGAGTGGAGTGCAGAGATAAGCTTGCCACCAATCTGGAAGGCGCTGATGACAGTCAAATCGAAGTTCTTATAGCCGACGGTCGTATTGAAACCACCCATCAACTTCGGCTCCATGCTGATGACACGCTTATCATCTTCGCCAATGGCACGGGTCGGTGAACCATCCGCATTACGTGGGATGTCGTACTTCACCTTGATCATACCCTCATTGCCACCTGGCTCAAGAGTGCTGAGATACTCGTAATCCTTGTCTCCGGCGTTCCAGAGTCCATCATACTCATAGTCGTAGATGACATCGATAGGCTTGCCGATGAACCAGCGGTTGGCCTTGTCATTGGCCGGCTTGCCGTTCTCGTCGAGAGCACCGGTCAGCTTGGTCAACTTGTTGCGGTTGGCATAGATGTTGATACCGGCATCCCAGCTCCAGCCGTTCTTGTTGCTGAAGATGACACCATTCAAGGTCAACTCGAAGCCCTTGTTCTCGGTGTTGCCAATGTTGCCCGTATAGCTGTTTACACCAGAGGTTGAAGGCAATGACACGTCAAGCAGGATGTCGTTGGTCTTCTGCGTATAGTATTCGAACGTACCAGACAGACGGCCATCGAACAGAGAGAAGTCAACACCGTAGTTCCAGGTCTTGGAATACTCCCAGCCCAGATCGGCATTCGGCAGACGGTTGACATAAAGACCCGTCTTATAAGTGTCACCGAAGTTGTAGTTACGGATGGCCAATTCACCCCAGGTAGAATATGGGTCGATACCCTGGTTGGATGTCTCACCGAAGCCGACACGCAGTTTCAGGTTGTCGAGCCAGGTGAAGTCTTCCATGAACTGTTCTTTGCCAATGTTCCAACCTGCGCTGACAGCCGGATAGGTGTGCCAGCGATGGCCCTTGGCCAAACGGGAAGAGGCATCCGAACGGAGGGCGACCGATGCCATATAACGGTCATCGTAAGAATACATCGCACGGCCCATCCAAGAGATCAGGCCACTCTGCCAATATCTGTTGCCGACAATGTTGGACTGGCCGGTAGCCTTGTCAAGAGCATAATACTGGAAATAATCGGCAGGAATGCCCTGGGCATTGGCGCCGGTCGATTCGAACGTAGTCTGCTCGGCCGAATACATACCGACGAAGTTCACCTTGTGTTTCTCGGCGAAAGTGCGGTCGTAGTTCAGCAAGTGCTCAATGGCCCAGTTACGAGTCTGCTCTTCTGAGACAGAACCACTGTTCACGGCATTGGCATCCTTGTTCTTGATACCTGTTCCAGTGAAATTGCCGCTCTTTGAGCTGCGGAAGTTCAGACCGACGTTGATGCGGTAGCTCAGGCCCTCAACCCATGGGCAAAGAACCTCGCCGAACAGGGTGTTGTAAGAGCCGATGCCTCGGTTCTCGCTCATCCAAGCCTCTCTGTCGCGCTCGGCCATCTTCTTGGTCACGAGAGGCTTATCATCGGCCGGCATAGCGATATAACGCTTCAGATCACCGTTCTCGTCGTAGGGTTCGGCCAATGGGCTCATGGTCAGGACGGCATGGATATCGCTCACACCCTCCTTCTCACGATAGCTGTTGTTCGTGCTCAGGCCGAAGCGGAAATACTTGCCCACCTTCTGGTCGAAGTTGCCACGTACGGACAGACGGTCGTAGGCCTCGGTCGGGACAACCGACTCGTCATGATAGTAGCCTGCGCCGAAGCTGTAGCTGCCGCCGTTGGTGCCACCGGTCACGGTGATGTCGTGATTGTGGCTCACACCGGTCTGATAGTACAGATCCTGCCAGTCCGTATTGACATTGTCATTCTCGTCGAGCGAGTTCTTATACTTGCCGGCATAGGCACGGAACTTGGAGAATGTCGGACCGTCCATCATCGGATACTTCTTGAAAATCTTCTTGAATGAGACGTAGCCATTGTAGCTCACCTTGGCAGGAGCGCCCTGGGCACCCTTGACGGTGGTGATGATGATGACACCATTGGCACCACGAGAACCATAAATAGCTGTAGATGAGGCATCCTTCAAGATATCCATAGACTTGATGTCCGATGGATTGATATCCGAAAGCTGGCCCATGAATGGAATACCGTCGAGCACGATCAACGGGTCGTTGCTTGCGGTGAGCGAACGCTGACCACGGATGCGGATCTGCATTTCATCACCCGGCTTGGTTGAGGTCTGCGTCATCTGGACGCCGGCGATACGGCCTTGCAGGGCCTGGGCAGCGTTGGTGGCGGCAATCTGGTTGAGGTTTTCACCCCCGATGTTGGCCACAGAACCTGTGACGGCCTCGCGGCGCTGGGTACCGTAACCGATGACGACGACGTCATCCAACATCATGCGGTCTTCCTGCATGGAAATGTTGAGCGAGCTGCCGGCCTCGACCAGCTGGTTCACATAGCCGACGAACGAGACAATCAGCGTCGAGCCCTTGTCGCACTTGATGCTGAAGTTACCGTCCGCATCGGTCATGATACCCTGCGTCGTACCTTTCACTCTGATACTTGCGCCAGGAATCGGTTCACCGTTCTCGTCCGTCACGGTGCCCGTTGCGTTAAATCCTTGCGCGAAAACTCCTGTAGGAAGGAGGCCAATGGTACAAAGAAGACCTGCGGTTTTCAATGTCGATTTGGTAATTTTCATACTAAGGTTGTTTTGATTAAAAAAATGAATGTATATAAATAAGGTTATATGAGACCCGGGTGATTCGGTTCATCCCAGAGCCATTTTTCATAGCTTGTTTTTGCGTTTTTCAAATAATTGGGCAAAGGTTCACATGCTTTCTCGATTAGATGATAAAAATGCCAAACAAGTGTTATTTTTAGATTTTGTGGCGCAAAAGTACAAAGAAAAAAATTAGGGGAATATAAATTTTGAAACAAAAACGCCTCAATTTGTTTCATGCATTTTTTGAGTATTTTCATGTTACAAATTCTTATTTACTCGTTTCCAAACGGCTTTTTTTGAGGGTTTCGGCTAGGTGGGTATTGCGGTTTTCGGAAGAATTACGTATCTTTGCGGCCCAATTCGAATTACCTTCTATCTCCGGGAAACAATGAACCGTATCTTTGTATTATCCTGCTGTTTTTTATGTGCGCTCGGCTCCTCAATGGTGGCCAGGCCCAAGGATTTTCTGTTTACCGACAGCTTTCTCACCAGCAATCTGGTCAACAACATCTTCCAGGACAGTGACGGCTTCCTCTGGATTTCGACGGAGAACGGCCTGAACCGCTTCGACGGAGCCAAGATGACCTGCTATTACCATGAGAAGGACAATCCCAATTCATTGGCCCACAACTTTGTCTGCTTTGTCTATGAGGACAAGGCGGGGAACCTACTCGTGGGCAGTTATATGGGCCTGCAGATCTATCACCGCGACACGGACGACTTTACGGAGGTTGCCCGATTCGAAGACGGTTCGGCCCTGACGGCAGCGCCCAGCCATCTGCTGGAGACGCACGACGGCAAGATATACACGTCAGGGACGGTCGTCTGTGAGGTCGTGGTGCACGACGGCGTCCCGCAGCTGAAACAGGTGGACTGGGGCGCGAGCGGCAAGATGAGCCGCCTGCACGAGGATGTGAACGGGGAGCTTTGGTGCCGCAACGGCGTGGGCGACTTCTATCGCATTGGCCGAAATGGAGATCCGGAACTGACGATGTTGGCCAATGAATACGGCGCCATCGATGTCTTTTCGGACGAGCAGCACGACATCTATATCGCCACGCGCTCGCGCGACCTGTGGCGCTATGACGCCGGGAGCCGGACATGGAACAAGGTGAACGCCACGCGGGTGTCGCGCGCCTCGATCCGCTGCGTATTCTCATTGGACAAAAACACCCTGCTGGTCGGCACGGACGGCGACGGCGTGATGAGTATCGACAAGCGGACGGGTCGGGTGGAGGAATATGAGGTGGACCTGCCGGCCACGACCTCGGACCTGCTGAAGGTGCACCAGATCTTCCGTGACCGCGAGGGGAACCTGTGGATGGCGCTCTTCATGAAGGGCGTGGCCCATCTGTTCAAGGAGAAGAGTGCATTCCGCTCGATTGGGCCAATGCAGGGTACGCACAACCCGATCGGGACGAGCAGCATCGGCTCCATCCTGCCGACGCGGGACGGACGCATGTGGGTGGGAACGGACGGCGACGGCATCTACGTGCTCGACAGGGAGCTGCGCGGCCAACGTCATCTGCACGGCGCAACGCCATTGGACACAATCCCGAACATCGTCCTGGCCCTGTATGAAGACACGGACGGCAAGGTGTGGGTCGGCTCGTACGGCGAGAGCTGCGGATATGTGGAACCCAACACCGGACGCTACCACGACTGCGGGCACAAGTTCCTGCAGGAGGGCAAGATAGCGCCGCGCGTCTATGGCTTCGTCGAGGACAAGTGGCGACGTCTGTGGGTCGTCACGATGGGAAGCGGCACCTTCTGCTACGACCTAGACAGGCAGCGTACGATAGACAGCCTCTGCTTCTACGGCGACATCAACGCCTGGCAGACCTCGGCGAGGATTACGGCCAATGACCAGTTGCTCGTCGGAACGTACGACGGCGTCTATGCCTTCGACCTGACAGCCCCGCACATCGAGCCGCGCCGCGTCTTCGACCGCGACATCATCTATTCGCTGGAGGAGTTGCCCGATGGCTCTCTCTGGGCCGCCGGGCCATCGGGCGTCATCCGCTTCGACGTGGAGCATGGGCGCAGGCAGGTCATCACCCAGGGCGACGGTCTGGCCGGCAATGTGGCCTATTCCATCCTGGGCGACTCGGCGCGGACGCTTTGGGTGGGCACGAACAAGGGCATCTCGCACTACGTCATCGCCGACAGCGCGTTCACCAACTACATGGAGGGCGACGGCCTGCAGGGCAACGAGTTTGCCAAGAACGCCTGCTGCACCGACCGCAAAGGACGCATCTGGATGGGCGGCATGAACGGCATCAACTACTTCTACCCCTCGCAGGTCCACGCCGACAGCATCGCGCTGAAGGTGCGCGTCACGGGATTCTATCTCCACAACAAGCCCATCAACGCCTCGGCCCTGTCGGGCGGCAAACCCATCATCAAGGGGCCGGTCTATAAGGCCAAGTATTTTTCCCTGCTGCACGAAGACAACACCTTCTCCATCGAGCTCTCGACCACCAATTTCGTGAATCCGACCAGCGTGCGCTACATGTATTCGGTCAACAACGGCGTGTGGTCCACCCTGCCGATGGGCAGCCATCAGGTCTCGTTCGGCTCGCTGCGGCCGGGCCGGCACTCGTTCCGGTTCAAGGCGGTGCAGAATACAGTCTCGTCGCCCGAGGAGGAGGTCATCATCATCGTCCGGCCGTTTTGGTGGGAATCATCGGCCACACAACTGATCGCCTACCTGCTGGCGGCTGCGATTATCCTGGCTTTCTTCATCCAGATGAGGCACCACTACCGCGTGCGCCGCGAGATGCTCATCGAGAAACACGCCCACGAGATTGACGAGGCGAAACTGCGTTTCTTCACCAACATCACGCACGACATCCGCACGCCTATGACGCTCATCATGAGCCCGTTGCAGAAGCTGCTGGAGACCGACCGCGACCACGTGCGCCAACAGGCCTACCAGACGATGAAGCGCAACGCCAACATGCTGCTCCAGCTGGTCAACCAGCTGCTCGACATCCGCAAGATTGACAACAACCAGATGAAGCTCTACTTCAAGGAGACCGACATCATCCGCCTGCTGAACGAGCAGATGGAGTTTTTCCTGCAGGTGGCCGACAGCAAGCGGATTCGCACCTGTTTCGTCCACGAGGGGCTGGAGAGCCTGACGGTCTGGGTCGATCCGGGCTATTTCAGCAAGATTGTCATCAACCTCCTGAGCAATGCCTTCAAATACACGCCGTCGGGCGGGGAGGTGACGATGAGCATTGAGGCCGATCCGCTGCGCGAAGACGGCGCGGGATACGTCATCCTGCGGGTGAGCGATACGGGCATCGGCATCTCACAGGAGGACAAGGAGCACATCTTCGAGCGATTCTACCGCGCCCGCAACACGCGCGCCTCAATCGAGGGCAACGGCATTGGCCTACACCTCACCCGCTCGCTGGTCACGCTGCACCACGGGACGATACGCGTCTATGACAACGAGGCGGGACAGGGCACGACATTCGAGGTGCGCCTGCCGCTGGGCAACCGGCACCTGCAACCCGACGAGATGGCATCGGACAGCGTCCAGAAGATTGTGGAGTCGAAGGTCGTGGTCAAGGTCGATGAACAGCAGCCCGACCGCGTCTCGGTAGTGGGAAAGATGGCGGCCAATCGCGTGAAACACCACCTGCTCATCGCCGACGACGACACGGAGATACCGGACTTCCGCGTGACGGTATGTGCGGACGGGAAAGAGGCATTGGCCAACATCTTCAGACAGAAACCCGACATCGTCCTCACCGATGTGATGATGCCGGAACTGGACGGCCTCTCCCTGTGCCAGCGCATCAAGCAGAACATCAACCTCAACGACATCCCGGTGGTGATGCTCACGGCCAAGGTCGATTCCGAGTCGAACATCGCCGGTCTGGAGTGTGGGGCCGATGCCTATATCACCAAGCCCTTCTACATCGAAATCGTGCGCAGCACGCTCAACAACCTCATGAAGAGCCGCTCCGTCTTGCGCAACAACTACAGCGGCCAACAGGAACAGGCCGAAAAGCGCGACTCCGTCAACCTCCCGTCGGCCGACGAACAGCTGATGGAGAAGATCATGGCGGCCGTCAACCGCAACCTGGGCAACCCCGACTATTCGACCGAGGAGCTGGGCTCGGATGTCGGTCTGAGCCGCGTCCACCTCTACCGCCGCCTGAAAGAGATGACCAACCAGGGGCCGCAGGACTTCATCCGCAACATGCGCCTGCGCGAAGCGGCCCGCCTGCTGGAACAGGGTCACACGGTCTCGGTCGTCGAGATAGCCCAGGCCGTCGGTTTCCGGAGAGCCAACAACTTCTCGGCCGCATTCAAGAACCTCTACGGCATGTCGCCCCT
>CACZAY010000056.1 GCA_902779265.1 uncultured Bacteroidales bacterium
AGACCTTGCCGTCAATCTCTATCGACACCTGATTGCCCTCCTTGCCGAGCAGGGTCACTTCGGCCAAACGGTTTCCAATTTGAATCTCCATAGTGAAAAAAATTAAAAATTTTGAATTTTGCGGGGCCAACGGCAATGCCATAGTTCGACATTCCATTGCTACGCGAATTCAGACTCCTTTCTTGCCTCGGAATCACTGAAAAAATATGATTTAACGTACGAAATTTTTCCGACAGCCGAGGGTATCCTTCGCCCCCTCCCCATTACGGGGGAGGGCTGGGGAGAGGGTCTTTAGACTCGCAGCACTCCCTTCTGCAATCCGAACGAACGCCAGCGGTTCAAAGCGGAGCTGTTGGCCGATGCATC
The DNA here is from genome assembly GCA_902779265.1 of uncultured Bacteroidales bacterium. Taxonomy (GTDB): domain Bacteria; phylum Bacteroidota; class Bacteroidia; order Bacteroidales; family UBA3663; genus Liminaster. Next base: position 367 of record CACZAY010000056.1, read on the forward strand.
ATCCGGCTTGTTTTCCTCGTAGTTCATCAAATAGTCGATATAGGCCGCAATGATGGCGATGTCCTCCGAATCGTTCTTGAAGCCCGGACGCGGACGCAAACGCTCCTGGTTGACCTCAATGAACGACGTGTCGTAGCAGCCCTCCTTGAACTGCGGCACGTCGATGATGCGGCGCAGGTAGCGGATGTTGGTCACAAGGCCGGCCACCTTATATTCATAGAGCGCGCGACGCATACGTTCGATGGCATATTGTCGCGTCGTGGCCCAGACGATGAGCTTACCGATCATCGGGTCGTAGTACATCGGAATCTCGTAGCCCGGATAGACCGCGCTGTCGATGCGGATGCCCGGGCCGTGTGGTTCGACAAGGAGGCCAATGGTACCCGGCGCCGGACGGAAATTGTTGTCCGTATCCTCGGCACAGATGCGGCACTCGATGGCATGGCCGCGCTGCTTGATGTCCTCCTGCTTGAACGGCAGAGGCTGACCATCGGCCACCTGAATCTGCAGCTTGACGAGGTCGAGGCCGACAACCTCTTCGGTAATCGGATGCTCCACCTGCAGACGCGTATTCATCTCAAGGAAGTAGAAATGCTTGTACTTATCGACGAGGAACTCGATGGTGCCCGCGCCGACGTAGCCCACAGCCTTGGCCGCAGCCACAGCCGCAGCACCCATCTGCTGGCGCAGTTCAGGATCGACGAATGGCGACGGAGACTCCTCGACGACCTTCTGGTGTCGGCGCTGCACCGAACACTCGCGGTCGCCCAAGTGAACCACGTTGCCGAACTTGTCGCCCATAATCTGGAATTCGATGTGGTGCGGACCCTCGACAAACTTCTCTATATATACAGTGTCGTCGCCGAAACCCGACAGGGCCTCGCTCTTGCAGGCATTGTAAGCCTCGACGACATCCTCGGCGCGGTGCACGAGACGCATACCCTTGCCGCCACCGCCCATCGACGCCTTGATCATGACGGGGAAGCCGATGGTCTTGCACACGCCGATGGCCTCTTCGGGCGAATTGAGCTGATCCTGCGTACCGGGCACGACGGGCACTCCGGCGGCAATCATGTGGCGGCGCGCCTGAATCTTGTCGCCCATGTCGATCATAGTCTGCGGATTGGGGCCGATGAAGATGATGCCCTCCTCCTCGCAGCGGCGTGCGAATTCGGCGTTCTCGCTCAAAAATCCGTAGCCCGGATGGATGGCGTAGACCTTATGCTTCTTGGCGGCGTCGATAATCTTGTCAATACAAAGGTAACTCTCGCTGCTTGGTGCGGGGCCGATGCATTCCGCCTCGTTGGCATACAGCACATGGCGCGACGTACGGTCGGCCTCGCTATAGATTGCCACGCTGCGGATTCCCATTTCGTAGCATGCGCGCATCACGCGGATGGCAATCTCGCCACGATTTGCAATTAAAATCTTTCTTATCATACAATTTGGGTTAGGAACGTGCAAATTTAGCCAATTTTTTTGCATACTGCCCACAATTCACGGTGCGGGGTCCAAAATTTAAGTTTTTTTAACACATTGGCCGATATTGTACTTTTTACGATAAGTCTTGGCCAATGGAGCTCGGCAAAAGGAATCATGGATTTCGGGATTAGCCAATATAAGCCGGATGCCATGAAGGACTGAAAAGAGGAGTAAAAGGGTAGTTGAAAGGACGACAGAAACAGCCCCGAAAAACTATCGACGGATTTAACAAACGTCCCTTTTTCTCCTTTTTTGCTTCCCTTCCACTCCCTTTCCGGACAGGAAGTGAGCAAGTTCCGGACTTGCGAAACCTGAATTTTTTCCTGCTTTCGATTGCACACGGCCGACGCTGCGCCATTGGCCACGAAAGACTTATTGTACATTTTACGATAACTACCCGCGCCGATGCGGAAAAAAACATCGGCCGAGACCCTCAAAAAAATTTGGAACGTACGGGGATTTTCCATACATTTGCAGCCAGAAAATTATACCATCATGCAAATTGAGCAAAACACAACTACAACCAATTTTGATCCGCATGTTTCAGTGGACTGCGTCATCCTCGGCTTCGACGGTGAATCGCTCAAAGTGCTCCTCTCGCGTCAGGGCGAGGAAGATCCCAACAGCCAATATAATTCGCTGAAACTGCCTGGCCGACTGCTCTACGCCAATGAAGACCTGGACGAGGCGGCCAATGACATCCTGAACCAGCTGACAGGCTCCCAGAACCACTTCGTGCGACAGTTCCGCGCCTTCGGTTCGCCTACACGTACGAGCAACCCGAGGGACGTGCTCTGGCTGGAGAACGCCATCAAACAGAAGATCGGGCGCATCGTGACCATCGCCTACCTCTCGCTCGTGCGCATCAACAATCGTACGCACCGCACCTTCGCCGGCCACGATGCCGCGTGGTATAAGGTGAGCGAGCTGCCTGAACTGGCCTTCGACCACAGCTTCATCATCAGCGAGGTGCTGAAGGAACTGGAGATGCTCTCGGTCATCCAGCCGCACCTGCTCTTCGAGATGCTGCCGTCGAAGTTCACCGCATTGCAGCTGCGCCGCGTGCACGAACAGATTACGGGCAAGGAGCTCGACGTGCGCAACTTCTCGAAGCTCATCCTGAACAAGCCCTACATCGTGCCGCTCGACGAGTGGGAACAGAACGTGAGCCATCGCGCCGCACGGTTCTACAAGTTCCAGGTCGGCAAGGTGAAGCTGTGAGCCACAAGGCATCGGCCATAAAACAGAAGAACAATTCCAAATTATAAACATCAATCAAACAAAAATGAATCTTTTATTAGGTTATGATATCGGCACCTCATCGGTGAAAGCGTCGTTGGTCGATGCCGAGACTGGCCGCACCGTGGCCAGCGCACAATATCCTGATGCGGAGGCTCCAATCATCGCCAAGAAGGCCGGTTGGGCCGAGCAGGAACCCGAAATGTGGTGGGACGAACTGAAGCAGGCCACAAGTCGCGTAGCGGCCAAGGCGGGCGGTTCATTGGCCAATGTCAAGGCCATCGGCATCTCCTACCAGATGCACGGTCTGGTCTGCGTCGATAAGGCAGGCAAGCCGCTGCGCCCATCCATCATCTGGTGCGACGGCCGCGCTGTCCCGTTCGGCAACGAGGCGTTCAAGGCCATCGGCCCCAAAAAGTGCCTCTCCCACCTGCTGAACAGCCCGGGCAACTTCACCGCAGCAAAACTGGCTTGGGTGAAGAAGAACGAGCCGAAGGTCTTCAAGCAGATCGACAAGATCATGCTGCCGGGCGACTACATCGCACTGCGTCTGTCGGGCGGCGACAAGAAGACGACCGTGAGCGGCCTGTCGGAGGGCATGTTCTGGGACTTCAAGAACAACTGCGTCAGCAAGGACGTGATGAAGCACTTCGGCTTCCCCGAGAGCATCATCGCCGACATCGTTCCGACCTTCTCAATCCAGAGCCGCGTATGTGAGGTTGTGGCCAATGAACTTGGCATCCCCGCCGGAACGCCCATCAGCTACCGCGGCGGCGACCAGCCGAACAATGCCCTGTCGCTCAACGTGATGAAGCCGGGCGAAATCGCTGCCACGGGCGGCACATCGGGCGTCGTCTATGGCGTGTTGGGCGATGTGAACTACGACAAGCTGAGCCGCGTCAACACCTTCGCCCACGTCAACCACGGCGAGAACGGACAGACCCGACTCGGTGTCCTGCTCTGCATCAACGGCACGGGCATCCTGAACGCCTGGATGAAGCGCACCGTCGCACCGGAAGGTATCGGCTACGCGGAAATGAACGACTTGGCCGAGAGCGTCCCCGTCGGAGCTGAAGGCTTGAGCGTCATCCCATTCGGCAACGGCGCCGAGCGCGTGCTCCAGAACGAGAATCCGGGCGCCAGCGTACACGGCATCAACTTCAACATCCACAAGAAGGCCCACATGCTGCGCGCCGCCCAGGAGGGCATCGCATTCAGCTTCGCCTACGGCATCGAAATCATGCAGAAGATGGGTATGGAAATCAAGACCATCAAGGCCGGACACGCCAACCTCTTCCTCTCGCCGCTCTTCCGCCGCACATTGGCCGCAGTCACCGGCGCAACCATCGAACTGTATGAGACCGACGGCTCGGTCGGTGCAGCCTACGGCGCAGGCATCGGTGCAGGCATCTACAAGAACAGCGACGACGCCTTCAAGACGCTCAAACTCATCGCAACCGAGGCTCCTGTGGCCGACGTGAAGGAGTACAAGGCCGCCTACAAGCTGTGGAAGAAGAGACTGGAGACCCAGACCCCTTCCTAACCTCCCCGAGGGGAGGAATTCGGAAAATCAGCGACATCGGCCAAAAACATCGAGATAAGGGCATTGGCCAATGACACAATTCCGCATTTATTTTTTCACCAATATACATTAACCAACCTAAAAAATCAAAAAAATGGCAAAAGAGTATTTTCCACAAATCGGAAAAATCAAGTTCGAGGGTAAGGACTCGAAGAATCCAATGGCATTCCACTACTATGATGCCGAGAAAGTAATCATGGGCAAGCCAATGAAAGAGTGGCTGCGCTTCGCAATGGCATGGTGGCACACACTGTGCGCCGATGGCAGCGACCAGTTCGGCGGCGGCACCAAGACCTTCCCTTGGAACCAGGGTCCAGATGCAGTCACCATCGCCAAGCAGAAGGCTGACGCCGGCTTCGAAATCATGCAGAAGCTCGGTTTCCCTTATTTCTGCTTCCACGACGTTGACCTCGTCAGCGAGGGCAACTCGGTTGAGGAATATGAGGCCAACCTGAAGGCTATCGTCGCCTACCTGAAGGAGAAGATGGCTCAGACCGGCATCAAGCTGTTGTGGTCAACGGCCAACGTCTTCGGCAACAAGCGCTACATGAACGGCGCATCGACCAACCCTGACTTCGACGTCGTTGCACGCGCCATCGTCCAGATCAAGAACGCCATCGACGCCGGCATCGAACTCGGTGCTGAGAACTACGTATTCTGGGGCGGCCGCGAGGGCTACATGAGCCTCCTGAACACCGACCAGAAGCGCGAGAAGGAGCACATGGCCACCATGCTTACCATGGCACGCGACTATGCCCGCAAGAAGGGCTTCAAGGGCACCTTCCTCATCGAGCCAAAGCCAATGGAGCCTTCAAAGCACCAGTACGACGTTGACACCGAGACTGTCATCGGCTTCCTCAAGGCACACGGCCTCGACAAGGACTTCAAGGTAAACATCGAGGTCAACCACGCCACATTGGCCGGCCACACCTTCGAACACGAACTCGCCTGCGCCGTTGATGCCGGTATGCTCGGTTCAATCGACGCCAACCGTGGCGATATGCAGAACGGCTGGGATACCGACCAGTTCCCAATCGACCAGTTCGAGCTCGTCCAGGCATGGATGCAGATCATCCGCAACGGTGGCCTCGGCACCGGTGGTACCAACTTCGACGCCAAGACCCGTCGTAACTCTACCGACCTGGAGGACATCTTCCTCGCACACATCAGCGGTATGGATGCTATGGCACGTGCCCTCGAGTCAGCTGCCAAGTTGCTCGAAGAGAGCCCATACAAGAAGATGTTGGCCGATCGCTACGCATCGTTCGACAAGGGCGAAGGCAAGAAGTTCGAGGAGGGCAAGATGACCCTCGAAGAGGCTTACGAGTACGGCAAGAAGGTCAACGAGCCTAAGCAGACCAGCGGCAAGCAGGAGCTCTACGAGGCAATCGTTGCAATGTACGCATAATCGGCATTGGCCAACATAATCTCAATTCTACGAGGCGCGGACGAAAGTCTGCGCCTTTTTTTGTGGGCAAAAAAACACGGTTCGCATCACTACGAACCGTGTTCCTTCAAAGGTAAAAAAACTATGATGAAAATATTTAGTTTGAGGGATATATCTGTCTGGCGTGGAGGTGTCAAGGTTCCAAATAGGGTTTTCCACTCATTTACACGCTGCGAGAAATTTTCCACACCCCGGCTGAGGTTAAATCGGGGTTGGCTTCGACGTTGAGTTCTTCCGATACTCACTGGGCGAGACGCCGAACTGGCGCCTGAAGGCGCGCGTGAACGACGGCAGGTCGTTGTAGCCGCACGTCAGCGCAATCTCGACAATCTTGCGGTCGGACTCGCCCACCTGCTGGGCGCAATGCAGCAGGCGCTGCTCGCTCATCCACGAAACGAGGTTGTAGCCGATTGACGAGACATAGGCCGAAACCACTTCGGCACTCACACCAAGAGCCTCCGCCACGTCATTGATGTGGGCCTTGCCGCAGAAGAAAGGATTGGTCCTGACGACCGTGCCCCACGGGGTCTGTCCACCCTTCTCCATGTCGAGCAACCGAGGCAGCCGCTGAACGATGAGCGTTGCAGGGTCTTCTCGGGCCACTATTGAACGCAGCTGGTCGGCACCCTCACGATAGACATAGGCCGAAAGCACGAGCGTGGCGATATAAAGAAAGTTGAAAAGTATGTGCAGCCACATGCAGCCGAAGCACAACGGCAGGAAGCCGGTCAGGAGCAGGGTAGTCCAGATGAGCGTAATCCGGATCTGGGACTTATGGATTCTGATATCGACATCCGTCGGGCGGTTGCCCATACGCCAGCGATCCAGGAAAATGGCATCGGCCAACAGACACAGAGCGAAAAACACCGAAATGGCCAACAGTGCCAAAAAGATGATGCGGCCGAAAAATACGAGCGGCATATTGTTGCGGAACTCGACCAACATATCGTAGGAGTAAATCGGACGATAATAGCCGAAGTGCATCATCAGCTGATTGACGAAAAGAAGCATCACCGACGGGGTGAGAAGCATCATCCAATTGGCAACAATGCGGTAGTGGCCACGGCGCAGGAAGGCACAGGCGGCCATCGCAAAGACCTGGAAACAGGCGGCGCAGAGGCCCAACGACTGCGTGGGGAAAATCTCAATGCCTCCGTCCGACACGATGAAACACGTGCTCAACTTGTAGGCACCGAGCAGGAAAAGCGAAAAAGGGTAGAAACGGCAACATACTGAAAGCGGATTTTTGCGATAGCGGATTGCCACCATCACAATCGGGACAGCAAGCAACCAGCTGATCAGCACAGCGACAGCATTTGTTCCATAAAATATAGAAAGGGTATCCATAACACGTTCAATAATCGGTTGCAAAGATAGTTGGCAGAGGGATTCATCGGGTTGGCATCGAAAAGAAATTGATTGGCATCGGCCACAAATAGGCTCTACAGGGCGCTAAAAAGGTTGGCATTGGGCAAAAATACCCCCTCCCAGACTCCCCGAGGGGAGGAGAAAATCCCACAAAACAAGAACGGGACAAACCATCGCGCTGGGCCTTTTTAGACAATAGAGCATACAATTTTTGCACATATTTTCAAGGACGAAAACGCAGAAAAGCCTCACGAAGATAAAGGTTTCCATTGGCCACAAAAAAAAACGAACATTTCTGTCCGCTATAGCATTATCCAACCCTCCCCTCGGGGGGACTCCTACTTATGTACCCGTTCGCTGTTCCTGGCCACGAATTCGCTCCACGACTTGCTGCCGCCCGAGCTGCGCGGGATTTTCACCGAGGCACCTCCCCCACCGCCGCGCAGGCCATCTGGCTTGCTGGTGATGAAATGGTGGGTCAGGGCGATGGCCACGGCATCGGTCGCATCGTTCTTGGCGTTCATGTCCTCGTCAGAGAGGTGCAGGGTATTCTTGACCATGGCGGCGACCTGCTCCTTCGAGGCCGAACCGTTGCCCACAATCTGGATCTTCACCTTGGCGGGCGGGTATTCGAAGATAGGGATGTCGCGCTCCACGGCCGCAGCCATCGCCACGCCCTGAGCGCGACACAGTTTGATCATCGAGTTCGGGTTGATGCCTACGAAGGGCGATTCGATGGCCAATTCATCGGGATGATACTGCTCAATCAGACCCAGGACACGCTCGTAGATGCGCTTCAGGCGCAGGTAGTGGCTCTCCAGCTTCTGCAACTGGAGAACACCCATGACGACGAGCTGCGGCTTGCGGTCCACGACCTGCAACACGCCGTAGCCCATCACGTTGGTGCCAGGGTCGATGCCCAAGATGACTTTTTCCATTGGCCAATGCCCCAATCTTACTCGGGGTCGATTTCACCCTCCAGTTCGGCCGAGGCCTCGACTTCGCGCAGGTACTTCAGGTGCTCCTGGATGAGCTCGCTGTTCTTGACGTAGTCGCTGTAGTGCTCAATGATGGTCTCCAGTTCGGCCGATGACTGCGCCTGAATTGACATGACATTGGCACAATAGACACCCATGAGGTTCTCCGAATTGGCATGATACATCGAATCGATGTAGTTGTTCACCACGCCGCTATACTTGCTGTAGATGAGCATCAGCGTGTTGCTGTCCAATGAGTCGGACGGATGCGCCTCGCTCCACGCCTGCATCTCGGCATACAGCTGGTAGCCGATGGTATCGACATAGGCCATCATCGACGTAATCTGGTCGTTGGTTGCCGTGCCGCTCACAATGGTCGGCTCGCCCAGGACAGCCTCCATCTCGCCCGGCTCGATGACGAACATGCCTTGGCCATACTGGCTGGCGATATAGGCGAAATAGGGTTCGCCGCCCTTGTCCATCAGGCCGGTGAAAGTGAACTTCTCGTCAACGATCTGGACAGAGTCGAACGGTTCGCCCTGCAACGAGACGAGATAGACATAGCCCTCGATCGGGCCGCGCGTAATCACCGTATCGCCCACGGGGAACGACTCGGGGACGTTGAAACTGCCGTTGATAGTGTAATTCAACGATTTCTCGGAGCAGGCGGCCAACATCACCGTGGCGGCGACTGCGGATAAGATTTTCTTCATGTACGTAGTTTTTGTAAAGCTGAATAAAGTCGTTGTACGGGAAGGCCCATCACATTAAAATAACTGCCCTCCAGACGGGTGCAGCCAACGTAGCCGATCCACTCCTGGATGCCATAGGCACCCGCCTTGTCATAGGGACGGTAGTGGTCCACGTAATAGTCTATCTGCTGGTCGGCCAATGGTGCAAACGTGACATCCGTCCCGCACACGAAGCTCACTTCGTCCACGGCACTCTTGAGACAGACGCCGGTATAGACCTGGTGCGTCCGTCCGCTCAGGCGGTGCAGCATCCGCACGGCATCGGCCCTGTCCTTGGGCTTTCCCATCTCCTCGCCGTCACACCAGACGATGGTATCGGCCGTCACAAGGACCTCCCCATCGGCCAACGCAAGGTCATAGGCCGACATCTTCAACCGCGCAATGTGCAGCGGGATGTCTCCGCCCTGCAGACCGGCGGGATGCGTCTCGTCGATGTCCTTCAGCCGCACGACCTCCATCGGGATGTCGAGGCCGGCCAGGAGTTCCTTCCGGCGCGGCGAATTGCTCGCCAAGAGTAGTTTAGTCACCATCCGAATGCAATTTTATCGGCCATCCACTTGCCCTGAGCCCTCAGGACCTGTTCAATCACGTCGCGCGCTGCCGCATGACCGCCCATGTTGGGACTCACGTAGCGCGAAATCTGGCGTATCTCGGCACAGGCATCGACCGGGCAACACGGCAGGCCCACCTGCTGCATCACCTCATAATCGGGGATGTCATCGCCCATATACATGATTTCGTCCGATGTCAAGCCCGTGCGCTCCATCAGGTCAGCCAACTGCTGCACCTTGACGTGCGCGCCCATATAGATGTGCTTCACGCCGAGATATTCGTAACGCTTCTGCACGACATCGCTCTTGCCGCCCGAGATGATGCCCACGACGAGGCCCATCTTGACGGCCAACTGGATGGCATAGCCGTCCTTGACGTTGAGCGTGCGCAAGGGCTGACCTTCGCTGTCCATGGGAATCGTGTTTTCACTCAAAACGCCATCGACGTCGAAGACCAGCCCTCGAATCTTGGTTAAATCGTAGTTAATCAAAGTCTTAATCAATGATTGTCACCCAACCGTGCGTATCCTCGATGTCGCCATACTGGATGCCGCGCAGGGTCTCGTAGAACTTCGTGCACACGGGGCCTGGCTGGGTGGATGGAAGGATCGTGTAGGTCTTGTTCTCGTCCAAGTCGTCGATGCGGTGGATAGGCGAAATCACAGCTGCCGTGCCGCACATGGCTGCCTCATCGAGGAACTCGAGCTCTTCGACCGGCATTGGCCGACATTCCACCTTATAGCCAAGATCCTTGGCCACCTGCTGGATCGACATGTTGGTGATAGACGGCAGGATGGACTCCGATGCCGGCGTGATGTAGCTGTTGCCCTTGATGCCGAAGAAATTGGCTGGACCACACTCATCGATGAACTTCTTGCTGCGTGCGTCGAGATAGATGACGGCGCTGTAGCCCTTCTGGTGGGCCAATACGCCACTGGTCAGCGATGCGGCATAGTTGCCGCCTACCTTTACGCGGCCGGTACCCAACGGAGCGGCACGGTCGTAGCCACGCATGATGCAACATGGTGTTGCCTTGAAGCCGTCCTTGAAATAGGGGCCGACGGGCATGACGAAGACGATGAACTCATATTGATTGGCCGGATTGACGCCGACCTGAGGGCCGGTACCGAACAGGACGGGACGGATATACATCGAGCAGCCCGTCTCGTAGGGAGGCACCAGATGTGCGTTGAGCTTGACGACCTTCTTGATGGCCTCTTCAAACACGCCATCGGGCAGCGGCTGCATCAGAATCGTGCGGCAGGTATCCTGCAAGCGGGCGGCGTTCCTGTCCATGCGGAACACGCGGATCTTGCCGTCCTTGCCACGGAAGGCCTTCAGGCCCTCGAAACCAGCCTGGCCGTAGTGCAGGACCGTAGCGGCCATGTGCATCGTAACCTCTTCGCTCTCACATACGCGAAGTTCACCCCATGCACCATCCTTGTAGGTGCAACGTACATTGTACGGAGCCTTGCTGTAGCCGAAGCCCAACTTGCTCCAATCAATCTGTTCTGCCATAATCTATAACATTAAGTAGTTGTTTGACTTTGTCACATTGGCCCATGTCCATCCTTTCGCACCCGTCAGTCTGTGCCGCTTGTCGCATTGGCCAACAACTCTCCCGGCACACACAGCGCGGCCGAAAAAATCGACTGCAAATTTACACAATCTTTTAGAACAATGCAAATAAAATCACAAAAAAGCAAGAAAAAAGCCACGAAAGTGACAGAACTGCGATTTCACCGCGCTTTATTTTTGGCCAATGGGAAGCATTTATGGCGGGAGAACCGGCCAGCGGAACGAAAACGCGCCGGAAAGGAGGTTCCGGAACTTGAAATCGGAGATCCGGACTGTCGATGGACTGTCGGTCATTCCAAAAAACGGCGAATTCATGGGACGAAGCCCTACCATCGGCCACATTCCGCAGAAAATTCCACGGAACGGCATCGGCCAAAAAAACACCGAACCTCAACGAAGGCTCATAGAACCCTCAGCGAAGGCCGAAAGGGAGAAAAATATTCCACCGGGAGGAAGTTTGGGACGGAAAGCGCATTGGCCAATGAACAAAATCGAAGCAAGAAGCACGAGAGAGATGAAAAAATCGGGACAAAATTTGGCAGATTGGCAAAAAATGAGTACCTTTGCGCCGCTTTTTAGTTTAAGCCAGTGCGATGGTGTATTGCCTTGCAAAAAGCAATTAGAGTAACACAATTAACAAACTAAACAAATGAAAGAGTATTCACTCGCTGGCACCAAGCGTGCCGAAAATGGCAAGAAGGCTGCCAAGCAGCTTCGCGCTCAGGGTCTCATTCCATGCAACCTCATCACCAAGGAGGGCGCACAGTCATTCACCGTCAAGGCTGCTGACATCCGCAACCTCATCTACACCTCACAGGTTTTCGCTGTGAAGCTGAACATCGAGGGCGCCGAGTGTCTGGCCATTGTCAAGGAAGCTCAGTTCGCTCCAGTCAACGAAGAGATCCTTCACCTGGATTTCCAGAAGTTTGAGGCCAATGAGGCTATCTCGGTTGCCATCCCAGTCAAGCTGGAGGGCTTCGCCGAGGGTGTCAAGGCCGGTGGTAAGCTGGTCAAGCAGGTTCGTAGCCTGACCGTCAAGGGTCTCTACACTGACATCCCAGAGCGTCTCATCGTCGATGTAACCTCAATCGAGTTGGGCAAGACTCTCAACGTCGCTTCTCTGAAGTACGACAACCTCGAGATTCTGACCGCTCCTTCGGTAATCGTCGCTGCTGTCAAGGCTACCCGCGCTTCTCGTCAGAGCAACGCCTGATGCCTTTTCTCATCGGCCAACACCCGATGAAAGCGAAAGAAAAAAAACGTCCCCTTCCCTCCAACGGGAGGGGGATTTTTCATTGCTGAAAGGGAAGTGAAAGAGGAGTGAAAAGGGAGTGAAAGGGGAGTGAAAGGGACGTTTGCTGCATTGGGACGAAAGTCTGCCCGCACTTCCAACGGCAACGGAAAAAAGTCAGCCAATCATTTGCTGCATTGGGACGAAAGTCTGCCCGTACTTCCAACGGCAACGGAAAAAAGACAGCCAATCATTTGCTGCATCTGGACGAAAGTCTGCCCGCACTTCCAACGGCATCGAAAAAAAGACAGCCAATCTTTTGCTGCATTGGACGAAAGTCTGCCAGAACTTCCATCCCAGACTCAAAATTGACAATAAAAATACTCACGACAATGAAAAGAGAGTTCCGTCTCGCGGCATTGGCCGCAATGATTGCCATCACCGGCTGCACACCGGGCCAGAAGGAAGAGCCATTGGCCAACGACCCGAACACAATCACATTGGCCGACAACCGGACAATCGTCACGTGGATCAAGGACAACCAGGGCGACAAGCTCATGCCCCGCGAGCTCTTTCCCGAGGCTTCGGATTCGCTCGTGCAGGCGTTGGGTGTGGCCGATGGTGTGCCCGCCTCGATGAGTGCCTACCTGATGCATTGTGATGGCCAATGGGTACTGTTCGACACAGGACTGGGAGCCGACAAGGGCGGACAGCTGCTGAACGCACTGCAGGCAGTAGGGCTGACGCCGGACAGCATCGGCTATATCTACCTCACGCACTTCCACGGCGACCACATCGGCGGAATGATGCAGGACGGCCAAGCGCTCTTCACACGCGCCGAGGTCTTTGCTTGCTGCCACGAGTATATGGCGTGGATGATGGAGATGCCTCTGGAGAAGACGGAGCTGCAACGGAAGGTGATGGAGGCCTACCGCGACCGCACGCACCTGTTCGAGTGGGGCGACTCGCTGCCCAACGGAATATTGGCCATAGATGCCCCCGGACATACGCCCGGGCACACGGTCTTCCGCAAGGAGAACCTGCTCATCGTGGGAGACCTGATGCACGGCTTCGACCTGCAGCTCAACCACCGCTATATCAGCTGCAACTATGACATGGACAAGGCGCAGGCCGCCCAGTCACGCAACCACATCATCAGCATCGCACACAACGAGCATCTGACCATCTGCGGTATGCACCTGCCGGCGCCAGCATTCTTCGAGGTAAACCCGAAGAAGTGAAAGTTTAGAAATAAGAATTAAGAAATAAGAGTTTAGAGTTTAGAATGAAATTTCTCATTGTCGGATTGGGGAACATTGGCCAAGAATATTGGGGCACACGTCACAATATCGGTTTCCGCGTTGTCAATGCATTGGCCGAAGCCCACAATGCCAAGTTTGAAGAAAACCGCTATGGCGCCACCTGCGAGTTCCGCGTCAAGAACCAGCAACTCCTTGTGCTCAAGCCGAATACATACATGAACCTCTCGGGTTCGGCCGTGCGCTACTGGATGCAGGAGGAGAAGATTGACATCGACCATGTTCTGGTCATCTGCGACGACATCGCGCTGCCGTTCGGCACGCTGCGTATGCGCCAGAAGGGTTCGGCGGGTGGTCACAACGGATTGAAGGACATTGCTGCCAAGTGCGGCGGCGAAGGATTTGCCCGTCTGCGGTTCGGCGTGGGCGGAGACTTCCCGAAGGGTGCGCAGGTCGATTGGGTGCTGGGCCACTTCCCTCAGGAGGAGGAGGACAAGATGCCTGAACGCCTGGAAGTGACCACAAAGTTTATCGAAGCCTTCTGTCTGGAGGGCTGTTCCAACGCAATGAACAAGTACAATGGCAAGTGATGTTCGTATTGACAAATGGCTGTGGGCCGTGCGTATCTTCAAGACGCGCTCGATTGCGACCGATGCCATCAAGATGGGCCGTGTCACGATAGGCGGACAGAAGGTCAAGGCGTCGCGCAACGTGAAGGTGGGCGAAGTCATCGACGTGAAGAAGCCGCCCATCACCTATTCATTTAAAGTATTGGCATTGGCCGAAAACAGAATGGGGGCCAAGATGGTGCCCGGATTTATGGAAAATGTGACCCGTCAGGAACAGCTCGACCTGCTACAGATGAGCCGCATCTCGGGCTTCATCGACCGCGCGAAAGGCCTGGGCCGCCCGACGAAGAAGGACCGCCGCGACATGGACGACTTCACCACGCCGGAATATGTCGATGAATTCGACTTCTCACTGGAAGATCTGGATGACCCAGATGTATGGGCCGAGGTGACGGAGGGGCTCTCCAACAAAGATTCGGAACAAAAAAAAAAAAAAAGAGGGCCGTCTCACGACGACCATCTT
>CACZAY010000057.1 GCA_902779265.1 uncultured Bacteroidales bacterium
ATAATCCACCGACTTATTTATGATTCTTCCACTTTAACATTTCAACAGGTAGTAGAGATTGGTGATAGGTATGATGTGAGAATTAGCGAATACCTATCACAACATCGAGGAACTGATATTGCGCAATTGGAACTTTCTGACTCGAAATCAATGGGTTACACATTAAAGACCCTTTCTGCCGCTCTTTGGGCATATTGGAATGCGTCATCCTTTGAGGATGGGCTTTTGGCCGTGGTCAATAGTGGTGGTGATGCCGACACGAATGCCGCCGTGGCGTGTGCCATTTTGGGTACCAAATTCGGCTATAGCTCTATCCCTCAAGAATATATTGATGGACTGCTCCATAAAGAACTGTTGGATAGAGTCGTAGCTGGGATGGCAGGATTGGGCGAAATGTCCGCAATCAAATCACCAGTTCGATAAGGGCTCAAAAAGAATAAAAATATAATCATGACATCGCAACTGCATATTATCGATTGGGCCATCTTGGCCATCTATTTCGTGGTGCTGCTCGCCATTGGATTGTGGGCGTCGCGTCAGCAGAAGCAGGGGGGTAAGGGTGCCTTCCTGGCCAGTCGGTCGCTCAGTTGGCATCACATCGGACTCAGCATGTGGGGCACCAATGTGGGGCCGTCGATGCTGATAGCATCGTGTTCCAGCGGCTTTGCGGCCGGTGTGGTGTCGGGCAATTATGCTTGGTATGCGTTTGTCTTCATTGCCCTGTTGGCTTTCGTCTTCGCCCCCAGGTACTTAGGGGAGGGAATCTCGACCCTGCCGGAGTTCATGGGACGGCGATTTGGGTCTTCGACGCGGACGATGTTGGCGTGGTACACTATTGTCACAATCCTGATTTCGTGGTTGGCGCTGACGCTGTTCGCCGGAGGTGTGCTCATCCGACAGTTGTTCGGCATCCCGATGTTCTGGTCGGCGATGTTGCTGTTGGCCATCTCGGCCTTCTTCACAA
Organism: uncultured Bacteroidales bacterium; assembly: GCA_902779265.1. Taxonomy (GTDB): domain Bacteria; phylum Bacteroidota; class Bacteroidia; order Bacteroidales; family UBA3663; genus Liminaster. Next base: position 965 of record CACZAY010000057.1, read on the forward strand.
TGTTGGGCGGGTTGAGGGCGGTGGCCTATACCAATGTTTATCAGATGACGTTGCTCATTGTAGTCTCGACCGTGCTCACCCTGGCGGGCATCGTTAAGTTGGGCGGCGGGTCGTTCGTGGGAGGCATTGACCTATTGGCCAACCCCGACATTGTGCCGGCGCACTATTGGGACCTCTTTCAACCGCTCTCGGACCCCGATTTCCCGTGGTTGCCTATCCTGTTGGGCTATCCCGTGATGGGCATCTGGTTCTGGTGCACCGACCAGAGTATGGTGCAACCCGTCTTGGCTGCCCGTTCGTTGCGGGAGGGGCAGAAAGGTGCCAACTTCTGCGGTTGGCTCAAGATATTGGACGTTGCCATCTATATCATTCCCGGCATCGTCTGCTTTGCCCTTTGCAAGACGGGAGTCTTCACGCAGACTCCTTCGGCCGACGATTCGTATATGTTCATGGTGACCCATCTCTTCCCCGTCGGCATGGTGGGGTTGGTGTTGGCGGTACTCACGGCGGCCTTGGTTTCGACCATCGGTTCGGCGCTCAATGCCCTCTCGACGGTCTTTACTATGGACATCTACGTCAAGAACTTTCAGCAGGAGGCCGACGAGGCACAGATCCGTCGCACGTCGCACATCGTCACCATCCTGGGTGCCCTGGTGAGCATCGTCATCTGCGTGGCAATCGACCTCATTCAGGATATTCCGTTGTTCAATATCTTCCAGTCGGTGCTGTCGTTCATCGCTCCGCCGATGGCCGCCGTCTTCGTGATGGGCGTCTTCTGGAAACGTTGCACCCCGTTGGCCGCCAACCTGACGTTGACCTTCGGCACGGCGGTATGTCTCCTGGTGGGCATCCTCTATTATGCCATGCCCGACGGAGTGATTCCTGCCTCCGTGATGTCGGCCGAGTTCGGTCTGGTGACCGGCGTCATCCGTTGGCCGCACTTCATGCTGCTGTCGTTCTATCTCTTTGTCCTACTGATAGTTTCGATGGTCATCATAAGCCTGTGCGACAAGTCTCCCCGCCATCGGCAGGACATGCGTTGCATCCAAGAACCGATGCAGCCCAGTGTCTGGGCATCGTGGATTGCCCTTGCTGTGGTGATGATTGGGCTGTATGTGTGGTTCAACTGAGGGATATCGACAAAAAAATAGAAATCAAATAATAAAGTATATATGACAACAATCATCTTAAAACATCATAAGGAGGAGAGCCTCAAGAGGTTTCATCCTTGGGTATTCTCAGGAGCCATCTTCCGCATGGAGGACGAGTTCGGCAACGAAGTGCAACCGGCTGAGGGCGAATGGGTTCGCGTGGTGAGCGACGCTGGCGAGTTCCTGGCATTGGGCCAATATCAGATAGGGTCGATAGCTGTGCGCGTGTTCAGCTTTGAGGAAGACGAGATGGACGATGAGTTCTTCTTGCGCCGATTGCAGTCGGCCTACGACCTGCGCCGCACGTTGGGATTGATTCGCCCCGACAATAACGCGTTCCGTTTGGTGCACGGCGAGGGCGACGGTCTGCCAGGCCTCATCATCGACGTCTATGACGGCACCGCTGTGATGCAGGCTCACACTCCAGGCATCCATGATATCCGCGAGGCGTTGGCCGAAGACCTGATTCGTGTGGCTGGAGCCGATATCCGCAACGTCTATTACAAGTCGGAGACCACCCTTGGCTACAAGACCGAGGCTCGCCAGGCGGCAGAGGCCGAGGGTGAGTCGGTCAATGGCTACCTCATCATCGACGGCAAGAAAGTTGAGTCGGCCGCCCAGGGTAAGCAGTTGGAGAACACCATCAGCGATGTCGCCCTCGAGAACGGTTTGAAGTTCCACGTCGATTGGCTGAAGGGCCAGAAGACGGGCTTCTTCGTCGATCAACGCGAGAACCGCGCCTTGGTCGAGAAGTATTCGGCGGGCCGCAAGGTGCTCAATATGTTCTGCTACACCGGCGGTTTTTCGTTCTATGCCATGCGCAGCAATGCTCAGTTGGTGCACTCGGTCGATGTGTCGAAGCAAGCCATCTCGTTCACTCAGGCCAATGTCGAACTGAACTTCCCAGGCGATGCACGTCACCAGGCCTTTGCTGCCGATGCGTTTGACTTTTTGGACAATCCACAACGTTTCGGAGCTGGACTTGAACCCGATGCTGAGGGCTATTTGCCCTACGACTTGATTATCCTCGACCCCCCCGCCTTTGCCAAGCACAAGAATGTGCTCCGCAACGCCCTGCGCGGTTACCAGCGTCTAAATGCCAAGGCTCTGGAGAAGATTCGTCCGGGCGGCATCCTCTTCACCTTCTCATGCAGTCAGGTGGTCACCAAGGACGATTTCCGTTGTGCCGTCTTCTCGGCTGCTGCCCAAACTGGTCGCCGTGTCCGCATCCTCCATCAGTTGCACCAACCAGCAGATCACCCCATCAATATCTACCACCCCGAGGGCGAGTACTTGAAGGGATTGGTGCTGTATGTAGAATGATTGATTAGGTTATAAGGTTTTGAGGGTTTGAGGTCTTGAGGTTGGTTACCTTCAGATGTCACAAATGTTGCTTCTGAGGAAAACGCACATAACCTTGCAACCTCAAAACCTTACACAGAATAAAATAAAATCGGAATTTGTCCGTTATAATTCTATTACATCAATTTCAACGCATTATATGAACAAATGCCTCATCGTGGGTGGAAGCAACGGCATCGGCCTGGCAATCGCCATGTTGTGCGCGCAGAAAGCCCAGAGCGTCACTATCATTGACCGTGTCGAACCGGACGGTCTTATGCCGGCCAATGTCTTTTATCGGCCAATGAACCTGCTCAACAATGACTACGGTTTTCTGCACGACTACGAGGATATTGACACGCTTGTCATCACCGCCGGCTTCGGCCGTGTCACGCCATTCGAACAGATTCTGGCCAAGGAGATAGACAACAGTTTTACGGTCAATGCATTGGCCGTCATACACATTCTACACTTCTTTTTTCCACGCATGAGGCAGCAGCAGCCGTTCCAATGCGCTGTCATGGGCAGCATTGCAGGACTCGTCGTTTCGCCGATGCTGGCCCTGTACGGAGCGACGAAGGCCGCCGTCTGTAGCGGTGTCGAAAGCCTGAACATCGAGTTGGAGGAGGCCGGGACAGATAACCGTATTCTGGTTGTTTCGCCTGGGTCCATCAAAGGGACGAGGTTCAATGGAGGGGCCAATGACCTTTCGTTGACCGAGCCATTGGCCGCAGAAATCTTCCAAAGAATGGAGGCGCGACAGACACTTTTCATCCCGCAGTATGACGAGGTTTTCAAAGGCGTCCTGGCACGCTATCACGACAATCCGCACCAATTCGGCATCGACAGCTACAGGTACAAGCTGCAGAGCGGCCGTCTGTCCAATGGACCACAACTCAAGGTCGGATACCTGAGCGGCACATTCGACCTCTTTCACATCGGCCATCTGAACATGTTGCGCCGTGCCAAGCAGTATTGCGACTATCTGGTCGTCGGCGTGCACCGCGATGCCTCCCACAAGGGCAAGACGGCCTACATCCCCTACGACGAGCGAGTGGACATCGTACGCAACATCAAGTTCGTGGACGAGGTCATCCCGTCGGAGCCGGAGGACAGCGACGTATGGACAAAAGGCATTGTCAAATACGATTTCCTGTTCGTCGGCTCGGACTACAAGGGCACGGAACGGTTTAACCGATATGAGGAATATTTCAAGGACAAGGGCGTGAAAATCATCTATTTCCCTTATACACAAGGGACGAGCAGCACGCAGCTGCGCAACTTTTTAGACCATAAATAATGCAAGCACTGAAATTCTTCGCATACTGTTTCTGTTACCTTCTCTATCCGCTGTCATTCCTTATGCCTCGGACAAAGAAGGTGCTTGTATTCGGTTCGTTCCACGGGGCATTCAACGACAATTCAAAGTACCTTTTCCTGTACGCCAACCGTCATCTTCGTCCGCAATATCGGCCCGTATGGATTTCGACAAAGAGGGAGACTGTGGCCAATGTCCGTCGATTGGGCGGTGAAGCCTATTGGGTGGCATCGGCCAAGGGCATCTGGCTGGCTTTGCGTGGCCGATGGTGGTTCGTCAACGCCTACACCTCGGACATCGCGTTCTTCCTGTCAGGCGGTGCATGCGTCGTGAACCTGTGGCACGGCCTGCCATGGAAATGTATCGAGTTCGGCATCAAGAAAGGGGCATTGGCCAAGCGCTACAGCAAGGAAGACAAGTGGGACGTGTTCTTCCATCCGGCCTGTTTCATCCGGCCCGACTACGTGGCCTCGGGCGGCGAAAAAGTGACGGAAATCTTTGCCCGTTCGTTCCGTATTGATGATGGCCAATGCATCCCGTGCGGCTACCCGCGCAACTATCTGCTGGGGCGTCCGCATGACGAGGTCATGGATTTCATCGGCCAATATGAATCGCCGCAGACGTTGGCATTGGCCAAAAAAATCCAAGGCTACGCGACCACCTACATCTATATGCCGACGTGGCGCGACTCGCAGCGGAACCTTTTTGCCAAGGGCCTCGACCTCAATGCGCTGAACGAGGTGATGGCCGGACAAGGGGCATTGGCCATCATGAAGCCGCACCCGAACACGGCGCGACCGGAGCACACGGACTACTCGAACCTGATCTTTATGGACAGTACGGCCGATGTCTATGCCATCCTGCCGCTCACCGACGTGCTGATTACGGACTATTCATCGGTCATGTTCGACTATCCGCTCATGCGCGGCAAGTCGATGATTCTGTACCAATACGACTACGACGAATATGTCACCGAACGCGAGTTCAACTTCCCGCTGGAGGGCAACATCATCGGCCGGGAAGTGACTTCGTTCGACGAGTTGCTCGATGTCATCCGCCGGAAAGACTACCAGATGGACGACAACGATCGCGCGGCTTTCCTCCAGAAATTCTGGGGCAATACGGCCGATGGTGATTCCTGCAAGAAACTAATTGACAAAGTGTTATGAACATCATTGTAGCAGCATCCGAGAATAATGTCATCGGCCATAAAGGCGGAATGCCTTGGCACCTCGCGGCCGACCTGAAGTATTTCAAGGCTACGACCATGGACCACGCCGTCATCATGGGGCGGAAGACGTTCCAGAGCATCGGCCGCGCCCTGCCTGGTCGCCGGAACATCGTCATCACGCGGCAGGCGGACTTCCAGGTGCCCGAAGGCGTGGAAATCTATGGGTCGTTGGACGAGGCATTGGCCAATGCTCCGGCAGACGCGTTCGTCATCGGCGGCGGACAGATCTACAACGAGGCATGGGCATCGGCCACAACCTACTATATCACGCGCGTGCACACGACCATCGACGAATATGACACCACCGTGCCGCCTGTGCCTTCCGACTGCGTGCTGGTCAGGAGCGAACGGGTGTCGGCCGACGAAAAGAACGACTACGACGTGACGTTCGAGGTGTGGGAACGGCCCCACAACGAGTAGGAATCCAATTTTAAGAAATCCAATGCGAACCCTTTCGACCTACATCAAAATCCTGCGCACCAAGGGCATACGCTACTCCATTCAGGAGGGGTGGCGCGCCGTGTGGCCGCTGTGGTTTACGACCGATAAGGCTGTCAAGGACATCATCCACCAGCGGCGCGTGTGCACCATGCTGCGGCGCAAATATCTGCGCTACGCGACTGATTTCGATGAGGTTACGGCCGATGCCACAGTGCCGCGCATCATCTGGATCTGCTGGTTGCAGGGTCTGGCCGATGCACCAGCCATCGTGCAGCGATGCGTCAAGTCGGTACGCGACAATTGTCCGACGTTTGAGGTGCGCATCCTCACCGAGGGGAACATGCTCGACTACGTTGACATTCCGGCCGACATCATCGCGCGGTGGCGCAGCGGACGGATGCCATTCGCCCACTTCAGCGACATACTGCGCGTCTCGCTGCTGGCACAACATGGCGGCATCTGGATGGACGCGACCGTCCTGATGACAGGTCCGATGCCCGACTACGTGACCCAGGGGCCGCTCTTCATGTTCCGCTCGTCGTGGCTCGATGCCAGTCCGCACGTGGGCAGCAACTGGATGCTTGCGGCATCGGCCAACCACCCCGTGATGCGCAACATGCGCGCCCTGCTCATCGAATATTGGCGGCACGAGGGCTACCTGCGCGACTACCTCATCTTCCACGACCTGCTCGCCGTGATGTACGCCGGCCACGCGCAGACGCGCCGCTGCATCGACGCCATGCCCTACGTCTGCAACGCCGACCCGCACACGCTCGTCAACCGCCTGTTCGAGCCGTGGAGCGAGGCACTCTGGAGCGATGTCTGCCGCGTGTCGGCCATCCACAAACTGTCGTACAAGCTTGACAAGAGGAAGACCGCCAACGCCGTCGGGACGCTCTACAACCACATTCTTGGCCAATGAAAATCAGCATCGTCATCTGCACCTACAATCGCGCACAGTACATCGGACACACCCTCGATTGTCTTGCGGCCAATGCCATAGACGGCATCGGCGAGGTGCTCCTCATCGACAACAACAGCACCGACGCAACGGCCGACATCTGCCACCGCTTTGCCGAGGCGCATCCGTCGTTCCCGTTCCGCTACGTGGTCGAGACGGCGCAGGGGTTGTCGCACGCGCGTAACCGAGGTCTGGCTGAGGCCGCAGGCGAGTGGGTCGTGTTTCTGGACGACGATGCCTTCGTCACGGCCGACTACGTTGCCCGACTGTCGGGTCACATTGGCCGACAGCCCGCAATGGAAGCCTTCGGAGGTCGCATCGACCCGCTTTACGAGAGCGGCGCTGAGCCGGCCTGGATGTCGCCGTGGGCCTATTCGTGGGTGTCGGCCATCAATCTGGGCGATGCCATTCGGCCGATGTCGGGCAAGACGTTCCCGATTGGCGCCAACATGGGTGTGCGCCGCGACCTGGCATTGGCCGTGGGCGGATTCAACACGCAGCTGGGACGCAGCGGCAAGAACACGATGGCCGGCGAGGAGAAGGACTTCTTCAACCGCATCCGCGAGCGTGGCGGCCGGATTCTCTACCTGCCCGATGTGCGCGTCCAGCACTGCATTCCGCCGTCGCGCACCACGCTCGACTTCATCGCTCGACTGGGTGACGGAGTGGGCGCAAGCGAACGTTATCGGACGAAAAACATCGGCCAATGCGCCTATTTCAAGCGGATGGCGGGCGAGGCTGTCAAGTGGGCCGCTACGTTGCTGCTGTGGGCGCGCTACGCGATTGTCGGACAACGGATTAAGGGCTCGGCGCTTGTGAAGTTCCGCTGGCACGTGACGAAGAAACTAATAATTGAAAATTGATAAGAGAAAGACATTGGCCAAGGAAATGAAGACATATCGAGGCTATAAAATCAAGTTCTACGCGCGGTCGTTCGACCTGCGGCTCTACGAATTGTCGCGCTCGTTCTACGAGGAGCTGGGCTATCCCTGCGTGCGGCTCACCGACCAGACGGCCGACGGCTACTTCTACACAATGTTGCGCGACACGGACTGCGACATCGCCATCAACGTCGATGAGGACTGTTTTCTGGCCGATGCCGATGCCCTCCGCACTGTGGTCGATGCCGTGATAGATGGCGGGTTGGCCAATGCAGGCTGTCCCGACGGCGGCGGCAACTGTCCGCGCCACGGCAATCCGGTGGTGACCAATCCGTTCTTCAACGTGTTCAACCTCAAGCTGATACGGGAGAAATTCTCGGCCGATGCCGTGCGCACCTACGACTACGACGCCGACAAGGCCCGCCTGATGGCCGAGTATCCGAAAGAACGGCTGGAGACGGACTACAGCTTCGACAACACGAAGTATGTCGAACCTTACTACAGGTTCTTCCTCTGGCTCGCAGGCAATTTCCGCACGCTCTATCTGGCCAGCGGTTTCCACGCCGACGGCATCACGACGCAGCTCTATGCGCCGGACGGACGGTTGCTCTGCGCCCACTCGTGGTTTGCGCGCTTCTACTCGACGCCGACGTGGATTGCGCGGTCGTTCCAGCGTGCAGTCGGCATCCAGCAGGACCGCATCAACGCGCTCATCGACGAGGTCTATGCGATGCGTGGGATGAGGCGGCGGCCGGAAACGGCATTGGCCACGATGCGCTACACACTCGACAAGATGGTGCGCTGGAGCATCAAGGTGCCGCAACGCGTGGCGCATTGGCCACAAAAACTGAAAAAAAGGCTGTCGGGCAAGGACCGCTGGTCGCTATAAACCGGACTCTATCATTTAATATTTAATATTTTCCAATGGACTACCTTAAGAAACTTTGGCCATATCTGTTGGCCCTGGTCGTGTTCGCGACGGTGGCATGTGTCTATATGTCGCCTGCGCTGGACGGAAAAATCATTGCTACAAGCGACGGTGTGCAGGGTCGCGCCGCGTGCAAGGAGAGCTGGGACTTCCTGGCCGAGACGGGACATTCGGCCTACTGGACCGGCTCGATGTTTTCGGGAATGCCGACCTATCAGATCGGCGGCAACCGCTTTATGGCCGATGAATGGGTCGGCCCCCTGCGCAAGTTCCTCCAGCTGGGCCACAGCAACGCGTTGTTCATCGTGCTGTTCTACTGTGTGGGCTTTTTCGCGCTGCTGCGGTCGATGAAGGTGGACAAGTGGCTCGCGATAGTCGGCGCATTGGCCACAGCCTTCTCCTGCTATTTCTTCATCATCATTGCGGCCAATCACCACGCCAAGACCTCCACATTGGCCCTGATGTCCATGGCATTGGCCGGCATGTATCTCATCTTCCACGGCCACCGGAAGACGGGCGCGGTGCTTGCCCTGCTGGGCACGATGGCGGGCTATTATCCACACCCGCAGATGACCTATTACCTCTGTTTCATCTATGCCGCATTCGGTGCGGCCGAGCTCTATACGGCCATCGTCGAGAAGAAGCTGAAGATGTTTATGGCCAATGCCCTTATCGCCCTGGCCTGTCTGGGCATCGGCGTGGGCACAGGCACGGCGGCGACGTTCTCCAACCTGGAGTATGCCAAAGAGACGATGCGCGGCGGACACAGCGACCTTGTCAAGTCGAACGACGCCACCAACCGCACCGAGGGTCTCGACCTCGACTATGCGACGGCGTGGAGCTACGGCATCGACGAGTGCTGGACTTTCCTGATTCCGAACTACATGGGAGGCTCGTCAAACTACGATTTGGGCAAGGACAGCCAACTCTTCCAGTCGATGGTCAAGAAGGGCGTCCCGCGCTCACAAGCTCAGCAGTTCTGCCAGAGTGCGCCGATGTATTGGGGCGACCAGCCCTTCACCTCGGGTCCGGTCTATATGGGCGCGATTGTCTGCCTGCTGTTCCTCCTGGGCCTGATGATTGTCAAGGGGCCTTACAAGTGGGCGATATTGGCCGTAACACTGATCAGTGTCACACTGAGCTGGGGACATAACTGGATGTGGTTCACAAGGTTGTGGTTCGACTACGTGCCGATGTACAACAAGTTCCGCGCCGTGTCGTCCATCCTCGTGATTGCCGAGATCACGATGCCGCTCTTGGGCTTCCTGGCCCTGCGCGAGATTGTCGAGGCCAAGCGGCGCGCTTCGGCCGAGGAGCTGAAGGCCATCGGCCAGAAAGTCCTCTATGCCTGCGGCGGACTGATGGCGCTGCTCTTCATCGCATTGGCCACAACCAGCGGCTTTACGTCGGCCAATGACGCCCAAATGCCCGAGTGGCTGGTCCCGATGTTGGCCGATGCGCGTCAGGCGATGTTCAAGGCCGATGTGTGGCGTTCGCTGGCCTTCGTCTTCACGGCAGGCGGCATCCTGTGGCTTTACGTGCGCAGCGAGCGGTTCCAGAGCACGGCGGCATTGGCCATCGTCCTGGGTGCGCTTGTCCTGCTCGACATGTGGCCGGTTGACAAGCGGTTCATGAACGACGGAACATTCTCGGCCGCCAACTCCTACGAAAAGACCTTCAAGGAGAAGCCATGGGAGCGTCAGATATTGGCCAATGAGAAGGACCCGAACTTCCGCGTCTTCAACCTCACCGTCAGCCCGTTCAACGACGCCACGACGAGCTACCGGCTGAAGAGCATCGGCGGATATTCGGCCGCAAAGCTGCGCCGCTACCAGGACATCATCGAGCAGCACTTGGCCAAGATGCACCAGCCCGTCATCGACATGCTGAACACGAAATATTTCATCGTGCCCGACAATGCAAACGGCAATGCGCCGGTCGTGCAGTTTAATCCGGGTGCGATGGGCAACGCGTGGTTTGTGGCCGATGCAAAGGTCGTCAATACGCCCAACGAGGAGTGTGACGCGCTGATGCAGGTCGATCTCCACTCGACGGCTGTCATCGGCCAGGATTTCGCCCAATATGCCATTGGCCATAGCAATGACTCGACGGCCACCGTCCGCCTCACGTCCTATGCACCGAACCGCCTCGAATATGAGGCACAGAACGCCGAGAAGGCGACGCTCGTCTTCAGCGAAATCTACTATCCGTACGGCTGGAAGGCCTATGTCGATGACAAGGAGACCGACATCTTCCGCGTCAACTACCTGCTGCGTGCCATCAACGTCGATCCCGGCAGCCACCACATCCGCATGGAGTTCGTGCCCGATAGCGTGCGCCGCGGCAACATCCTCTCGATGGTGTTCGTCGTGCTGATGTACGGCATCATCCTGTTCTGCATCGGCAAGGGTGCGCGCGATTGGTACATTGGCCAAAAACACACCGCCGAATGATAAAGTATTCACTCATCGTCCCCGTCTTCAACCGTCCCGACGAGGTAGCCGAACTGCTCGAAAGCCTGCTCCAGCAGCAGCGCGACGACTACGAGGTCATTCTGGTCGAAGACGGTTCGACCGTGCCTTGTGAGGTTGTGGCCAATGCCTATGCCGACCGTCTGCGCCTGCGCTACTTCGCCAAGGCCAATTCCGGACCCGGACAGAGCCGCAACTATGGTGCCGAACGTGCCGAGGGCGAATATCTCATCATCCTCGACAGCGACGTAGTGGTGCCTGCGGGCTATCTTGCGGCCATCGACAGGGAGTTGGCCAATGCTCCGGCCGATGCCTTCGGCGGACCCGACCGCGCGCACGCCTCGTTCACGCCGGTACAGAAGGCCATCAACTATTCGATGACGTCATTCTTCACGACGGGCGGCATCCGTGGCGGCAAGAAGAAGCTCGACAAGTTCTTCCCGCGCTCGTTCAATATGGGCATCCGCGCCGAGGTCTATCGTCAGTTGGGCGGTTTTTCGCCGATGCGTTTTGGCGAAGACATCGATTTCTCCTACCGCATCGTCGAGGCCGGCTTCACGACGCGACTTTTCCCCGAGGCATGGGTGTGGCACAAGCGTCGCGCCGATTTCCGCAAGTTCTACCGTCAGGTGTTCAACAGCGGCATCGCGCGCATCAACCTCACCAAGCGGCATCCCGGCACGTTGAAACTGGTGCATCTGCTGCCGATGCTCTTCACCGTAGGAGTGCTTCTGCTTGCGGCATTGGCCATCGTCGCGCTCGTGCTCATCGCCCTCGGGCTGGTGGCCGGGTATTGCTGCGGCGAGGGGTGCAACATGGGGCTCATTATGGCCTATGCGGGGGCGTTCCTGCTCTGCGCCGCGCTGCTGCCCGTCGCGCTCTACGCCACGCTGATCGGCATTGATTCATCGGCCAAGAACCACAGCCTGCACGTCGGCCTGCTCTCCGTTCCGGCTGCCTTCACCCAGCTGATGGGCTACGGCCTGGGCTTCATCGCAGCCTGGTGGCGGCGATGCGTGCGCGGTCAGGACGAGTTCCAGGCGTTCGAGAAGAATTTCTACAAATAAACTTTTACCCTTGCACCATCCGGAATTGGTGCAAGGGTAATTTCTAAATTCACTCATTTTCACGGGAAAACGCCGCTGCACGGCAACTCCATTGGCCAAAAAACGACCTGAAACGCATTTTTTCCACGTCCGGATGCGGTTTTCTCATTTTATTGACTATCTTTGCGACGGAATTCTCTTATTTGACTAATTAAATGCCAACTATGAAACACGTCATCAGTATCCTTGCAATCGGAATGGCCGCGGGATTCGCATGGGCCCAGAGCGTACAGAACGGCCTTGTCATGGAATATAACGGAAACCAGAAGAAAACGGCATTGGCCAATGTATCTATCGCAGTCAGAAATGCCCAGCGCACCATCTCGGACCGTCACGGACGCTTCCGCCTCGACTTCCGCACACTGAAGCCCGGCGACAAGATCGAGGTGCGCGAAATACAGAAGAACGGCTACGTCATCTTCAACCAGGATGCGCTCGACGAGTGGCGTGTGGCCAAGGGCGGCGAACCGTTCACCATCGTCCTGTGCAAGAACAACCATTTCATGGAGCTGAAGGAGCGCTACTACGCCATCGCAAGCAAGAGCTACGCCCAGCGGAGGGCCGTCGAGGAAAAGGCATTGGCCGACAAGATGATCAACGGCGAACTCCAGCGCCTGCAATACGAACAGCAGCTGCGCGAACTGAAGAACCAATATGCCGAACAGCTGGAGAATCTCGAGACCTATATCGAACACTTCGCCCGCATCGACCTGAGCGCCCTCGATGCCAACGAGCAGAAGATCATCCAGCGCGTGCAGGAGGGCGACATCGACGGTGCCATCCAGGCCTACGACGAGATGGAAATCATGCAGAAGATGGATTTGGCCAATGCGAAAAGCGACCGCTACAGCAAGCTCCAGCGCAAGGCCGAGGCCGAGAAGATGCGCCTATACGCATTGGCCAAGAACCAGATGTCGCTGCTCAAGCTGCGCGGCGGCCGCGAGAGTTTCGTGCGTATCGAACGCATCCTGACCGACATGGCCTCGAAGCTGTCCGACCACCCCGAAGTAGTGATGGACTGCGTGGACTTCTTCACCGACCAGGGCAACACGGAGCGCGCCATCTACTGGAGCCGCAACTACCTGCGTTTCAGCGACATCACACCCGTCCAACGCGGATTCGTCGAGTCATGTCTGGCCTCGTCGCTCTATAATCTTGGCCAATGGGAAGAGGCATTGGCCCACAACCAGACCGCCATCGACTGCCTCGCGACACAGCTCACGGGAAGCGACTCGCGCGCGACCTACCACTACATGAACGCACTCATCCTGCAGGGCGGAATGCTCGGTTCACGGTGGCGCACGGCCGATGCCATCCAGCTCCTGCAACGCGCCGTCACGATGTGCGACAGCATCTTGGCCAATGACCGTCTGGACCAGACCGCCCAGAAGTACAAGGCCGAGGCGCAGTTCCGCTGGATGACAGCCCTGTCGCGCGCCAGCCAATGGAACGAAGCACACACGCTGGGCCTGCAGCTGATTGAATTCATCCGCCCGAAGGCCGAGTCGGACGACCCGCAGGACTACTGGCTGATACGCTACGGCCGCGTCCTGAACGAGGTGGCCTTCATCTCGGGGCGCATGGGCAACACGGCCGGCAACGCCGACTACCTGACCAAGAGTGTCGCCATCTGGAAGCAGCTCTACGAGCTCAACCCGCAGGCCTATGTCTCGGACTATGCCGACGTGTGCCAGCACCTGCTCTTCTTCCACTACAACAATCACGAGATTGACAAGTGCCTCGACGCTGCCCGCAAGGAACTGGAACTGCGCGAGGAGGCCTGCCGCATCCCGAGCGACCTGGACATGGCATCATACGCCCTGGCATCGAGCAACCTGGGCTATCTCTACACGCAATACGGCGACGCGGCATTGGCCGAACCCTACATCAGCAAGGCGATTGAGATACAGGAGGCATTGGCCACAAAAAGTCAGAAAATCTACGGCGGAATGCTGGTCCACTACAAGGCAGACCTGTTCCAGCTCTATCTGAAGCGTGGGGATGACGGCCAATGCGCCACGATGGAAAAGACCCTGCG
>CACZAY010000058.1 GCA_902779265.1 uncultured Bacteroidales bacterium
CAATGGTTTGAACAAATTCCATTATCTTTGCGTCCAAGTTTTCTGCAAATCATTCAAATTTACAAGAAATAATCACAATGAAAGTAGCAATTGTTGGCGCCAGTGGTGCCGTTGGTCAGGAATTTCTCCGCGTGCTCGACGAGCGTAATTTCCCCATCGATGAACTGCTGTTGTTCGGTTCGAGCCGTTCAGCAGGCCGTACCTACAACTTCCGTGGCAAGGACATTGTTGTCAAGGAATTGACCCACAACCCCGAGGATTTCAAGGGCGTCGATATCGCCTTTACATCGGCCGGCGGTGGCACGAGCAAGGAATTTGCTGCCGACATTACAAAATATGGCGCCGTCATGATTGACAATTCGAGCGCCTTCCGCATGGACAAGGACGTCCCGTTGGTCGTTCCTGAGTGCAACGCAGCCGACGCACTTGACCGTCCGCGCGGCATCATCGCCAACCCGAACTGCACCACCATCATGATGGTCGTCGTCCTCCAGTGCCTCGAGAAACTGAGCCACATCAAGCGCATCCACGTCGCCTCTTATCAGGCTGCATCGGGCGCAGGCGCAGCTGCCATGAAGGAGCTTGAGACGCAGTATCGCCAGGTGCTCAACAACGAGCCTGTCACGGTCGATAAGTTCGCCTATCAGTTGGCCTACAACGTCATTCCTCAGATTGACGTCTTCACCGACAACGGCTACACCAAGGAGGAGATGAAGATGTTCAACGAGACCCGCAAGATCATGCACACCGACGCTGCCTGCTCGGCCATGTGCGTCCGTGTCCCATCGCTCCGCAGCCACTCTGAGGCCGTCTGGGTCGAGACCGAGAAGCCTGTCAGCGTCGAGGCCTTCCAGCAGGCCATCCGCGACGGCGAGGGTGTCCAGCTCATGGACGATCCGGCCAACAAGGTCTATCCGATGCCTCTCTTCCTCGCCGGCAAGGACGACGTCTATGTCGGCCGTGTGCGCAAGGATTTGGCCAACGAGAACGGCATCACCTTCTGGCTCGTCGGTGACCAGATCAAGAAGGGCGCTGCCCTCAACGCCGTCCAGATTGCCGAGTGGCTCATCAAGAACAATGGCCTGAAGAAGTAAAAAGTTTCAGGTTAATAGTATAGGTTAACTTGGATTCCCCATAAAGAAGCAGGAGGAAACACTGTTATAGGTGTTTCCTCCTGCTTCTTTTACTTTTATGTAAATCAATAGAAATCCTGTAATCCCTTTTGAATATGAGTTGACTTTCAAAATGTATCCAAAGTGGATACACCCATTCTTTGGATAAATCCGCAAAAGAATCTATCTTTGCACCGAAAATCAAACATATAAAGTTATGAATAACACCAAAGAAACAAAAAACACAATCGGAGAACTTATAGAAAATGAAGTAAGAAAACAAAATCTTACGATGGATCAATTTGCGCAAATGATTTGCTGTCAACGTGCCAATGTGTATAAAATCTTCCAAAGGAATACAATGGATATCGCTCAGTTAAAACAAATTTCTGAAGCTTTGAATCACAACTATTTCGAAGATTTAGCCAAGGATGTTGATTTAGCAAGACCCGTTCCCGTTAACGAAGAGGAACTAGAACGTTTACGCGCCATAAACCAGTTCTTAGAAGTTGTGCCAAATGTTTTTCAAAAATTAGGATATACTGTTTCTTTCGTTTTTGGTACAAAAATGCCAGAGGAACAAAATATTCCATTACCTGATTTCGTTTTGTCCGACTTTAATATTTCATTTACAATCGGTCAAACTTATGAAGAGAAGTGTAATGGTATTTTTGGAAAATTAATGTTTTTTTACCATCCATCAGAACCCTGTCCATCTAAAATGGTCGGAATGCTTAATCAGCAAACAGGAATCCAATCATTTGACATTGCAATCGACTATAAAACTGAAGAGGAGTGGGAAGAAACGATTCGTTTTGCATTGAACGAAATTGACAGTTTTTATCTTCCTCGTACATGGGGATTTTTAAGGGAATCACGCGAAGGACAAAGATATTCTGCACTATGATAAATACTTGTGACTATACCAAAGAACTCGAATGTGAGTACAGAGGCGAAACTTACCGCGTTCGCGACAATGGAGCTATTATGCGACTTCCTCTAACAGGGAAAGCCACTCGTAAAAAAGACAATATATGGACGTTCGGAGATACGCCCCACAACGGGTATGTCTATTATTGTGGAGTACCTGTTCATCGAATAGTGTGCACAGCATTCAATGGCCCTGCACCTACTGAACAACATGTAGTAGATCATATCGATACGAACAGACAGAACAATCGCCCGGAGAATTTGCGATGGCTGACCAGACTGGAGAATATTCTCAATAACGAAATTACCAGACGCAAAGTTGAGCTAATATGTGGCAGCATAACTGCATTCTTAAAAAATCCGCAGTTGTTGTTTGGTCATGAGACAGAAAATCCGAATTTCACCTGGATGAGGGCTGTCTCCAAAGAAGAAGCTGCTAATACTTTGGCTAACATGCAAAACTGGGCACATGAACCAAATGTCCCCCAAGGAGGTACAACGGGCAATTGGATTTTCCAAAAGCACGACATGAACTTGCCTGCGGCCAAATTTCCCATGCCGTCAAAGCCGTTCGATATGGAGCAAAAACATAAGCCATGGGAAATGTCGTGGGATGAGCTGGAAGCTTGTTTGATTCCAAATAATGATTCCAAAAAGCAGATAGAAAAAAATATGAATTCTGTGTTTGATGGATTCCTAAAGGCAGCACTAGAACCGATTGACTTAAATGAACCTAATGGTTCCAATTCGGAAGATATGAAGTCTGACTCTCCATTTCTTGGAAGAGAAGCTTATTATGAGTCTTTGACTCCAGGTGTTCTTCAAAGCAAGAGTTGGAGAACTCCGACAGAATTTCCTCTATGTCCAACCGACAGCACTGGTGGATTGGATGCCTATTTGGAAAATCTACAACCTGGTGAGTGTTTCTCTAAAGGACGGTATTGCATAGCCAAAGTGGTGAAAGCCGCAAAGGGAATGTATTCGGACTTGATAATATATGGAGAAATGTTTGAAGCAGAAGAGCCGACACAACATTCAATCAAACCTTATTGCATTAGCATTGTCCACATGATTGGTAATCAATATGCTCACGATTCATATAG
Organism: uncultured Bacteroidales bacterium; assembly: GCA_902779265.1. GTDB lineage: Bacteria > Bacteroidota > Bacteroidia > Bacteroidales > UBA3663 > Liminaster. The sequence goes on from CACZAY010000058.1 coordinate 3,146, forward strand.
TACGTATTTTGACGCAGAAGGAGCAGAAAAATATTACACTATTCTTCAAGGGAAAGAATGGACAGGTGGTGACGTTTTGGACGATTGGTGCTAATCTGTCAGGTTTTTATGGCCAATGTTCCATTTTTGGCCCGATTTTATTCCGTCGCATTGATAAAAAGTTTATCTTTGCGGCGGAATTTTTTTGGCCGATGCCGTTTCATTGGCCATAGTCGAGATTAAGAATAATTGCCCGTAGTGTATCTGATAGATTTTTTTTCAAGCCATTCCGGCCTGCGGGCAGTATAATGTCCAATTTTTTACACACCATCATGAAAACATCCCTTTCCCGTCGTGCGGCATCGGCCGCCGCTCTCCTGCTGATGGCGTTTTACGGCGCATCGGCCAATGCTGAAATCATTCCCCGCTCGGCCACTTCCGAGCTCACCCTGTGGTCCACCCGTCCCTTCACGCGCGGCGGCGACATCGTCCCGTTGGGCAACGGCCGTGTGCAGGTTTTGGCCAATGGCGCAGTCTCGCAGGACACTCTTCAGCTCCGCTTGGACGGCCTCGACGTGGGCGATCTGCTGCTTGCGGCCGATGGCGGTCACGATGCCGTAGGCTACCGCAACTGGTTCGACCTGACCTCGGCCTCTGCCGGCCTGTGCTACCGCGTGGGTGACGTCGATTACCGGCGCGAGATGTTCTGTTCGCAGGTCGATAGCGTCGTCCTGCTGCGCCTGGAGACGTCCAAGAAGGGCAAGCTCTCGTTCCGCCTCTTTCCGGCGCTGAAGGAGACCGAGGCATCGGCCGCCGGTGACAAGCGGACTTTTGCCATTCACGGAGCATTGGCCGAAACCCAAATCCGTGTGGTCGAGACCGATGGAAAGGCCTCGGCCGGCAAGCGTGACGTGGAGGTCAAGGGTGCGACCCAGGCTACCGTAGCCATCGCCATCGCTCCCTCGGCCGAGCGTGCCACGCAGCTCCTGAACGACTACGAGGCGCGTCAGAAGACCTACGACATGGCGCGTCTTGACCACCAGAAGCACTACCGTAAGACCTTCGACCGCGTCCATGTCAGCTTGGGCTTCAACGAGACGCAGGCCAAGAAATCGACTCCCGCACGCGTCTCCGAGTTCTCATCGGCCGATGACCCGTCACTCGCCGCGCTCTACTTCCAGTTGGGCCGCTACCTGCTGCTCACCGGTGCGACGGACTTCACCCGCAACGACCCGGGCCTGGAGGTCAGTTTCTGGCCCGCCGAGGTCTGCAACCTGAGCGAGCGGCACGCGCCTTTCCTGTCGAGAGTCAAGACATTGGCCAATGCCGCTGCCTCGCCCGCGCAGAAGGCCAGCCTCCTCGCGCACGTGCGTGAACACTATTTCTATACGGGCGACAAGAAAATCCTTGCGGCCGATGATGCCGCCCTGCGCGCCTCGGTCGTGGCCTGTGGTTCATTGGCCGATGATAATCTCGCACCGTTCTGGTCGCTTTATCCCGGTGCGCAGGTCTCGCCCTATGCCGACAGCACGCTGTTTGCCGCCGCGCGACAGCTTCTCATTGGCCAAGAAAAGCCGGCCGATGCCCTCCGCGCCGCGTGGTTCGTCTGTCTGTGGGCACGCCTTCTGGACGGCAACCGTGCGCTCGACTTCCTGCGCGACAACCTTTTTGCCCATATTGAGGCCAATGCCGCCTACACCGCCGGAATGGCCGAGATGCTGCTCCAGAGCCATGACGGAAGTGTCCACCTGCTGCCCGCCCTGCCCGACGAGTGGAAGACCGAGGGCAACGTGCGCGGTCTGTGTGCCCGTGGCGGCTTTGAGATTGTTGATATGACGTGGAAGTTCGGCCGCATCGAACGTGTCGTAATCCGTTCGCGGCTGGGCGGAAACCTGCGTCTGCGCTCGGCCACACCGCTCAAGCTGGATGGCGCGCTCGGTCTCAAGTTCGCGGCCGATGCGAACCCCAATCCGCTCATGCAGAGCGACCCGAGCCCGAAACCTGGGATTGAGCCATTGGCCAACACCCCAGCCCTCGAGCTGAAGCACACCTTCGTCTATGACCTCGACACGCAGGCCGGCAAGACCTACACTTTCGTGCCGAACTAAAGGCCGTATTGCACGCCATCGGAAAAAGTGTGCGTGATTCGGCCAATTATCAGTCGTCTATGGCCAATTATCAATTAATTTTTGCTCATTATCTCTATTTTTGTGCACTAATTTGTTGGTTTTATCTGAATTATGGCCAATTTTCCGAATCTGAAAGCCGCTTTTCAGGTCGCGGATTTTGCCGCGTGGAAAAAAATTGCTACCTTTGCGCTGGTAAATTTCTAATTTTTACAAAATAAACAAAATTATTATGGCATTGAACATTATCGTACTTGCAAAACAGGTACCTGATACCCACAATGTGGGTCCTGACGCCATGACACCCGAAGGCACCATCAACCGTGCTGCCCTTCCTGCGGTGTTCAATCCCGAGGACCTCAATGCGTTGGAGCAGGCTCTGCGCCTCAAGGAGCAGTTCCCCGGTTCTACCATCCAGGTCGTCACTATGGGTCTCCCAAAGTCGGCCGAAGTCATTCGTGAATCACTTTATCGCGGTGCCGATGCCGGCGTTGTCATCACCGACCGTTGTCTGGGTGGCGCCGATACATTGGCCACCAGCTATACCATCAGCCAGGCCATCCGCAAGATCGGCAACTTCGACATCATCTTGGGTGGTCGTCAGGCCATCGACGGCGATACCGCTCAGGTAGGCCCTCAGATTGCCGAGAAGTTGGGCTTGACCCAAGTCACCTATGCCGAGGAAATCCTCTCGCTCGACGAGAAGGCCCGCAAGGTCGTCATCAAGCGTCACATCGACGGTGGTGTCGAGACTGTCGAGGCTCCATTGCCATTGGTCGTTACCGTCAACGGTTCGGCTGCTCCATGCCGTCCACGTAACGCCAAGCGTGTCATGAAGTACAAGAATGCTACTGTTCCAGCCGAGCGTCCTGCCGACCAGGCCGAGGCTATCGCTGCAGCCAATGCCAGCAAGCCATATCTGAACATCACTCAGTGGGGTGCTGCCGACATCGACGCCGACCTCAAGCAGGTAGGTAAGGCCGGTTCGCCAACCAATGTGAAGGCTGTGCAGAACATCGTGTTCAAGGCCAAGGAGAGCCAGACTCTCACCGGCAGCGATGCCGACATCGAGGGCCTTATGGTTGATTTGTTGAACGAAAAGATTATTGGCTAACAGAGGGATTAGGTTATAAGGTCTTTAGGTTATTAGGTTATATGGTTGTAAGGTGCCCCGTGCGCCGTGAACCACAAAACCTTAAAAACAATTTCAAAAGTACCTTAAAACCTTACAACCTCAAAACCTCAAAACCTCACTACAAAATGAATAGCGTATTTGTATATTGCGAAATAGAGGGCACAACCGTCAAGGAAGTCTCTCTCGAACTTTTGACCAAAGGTCGTAAGTTGGCCAATACTCTTGGTGTTCAGTTGGAGTGCGTCTGCGCCGGTGCTGGACTTGACGGCATCGAGAAGCAGGTCATGAAGTATGGTGTGGACAAGGTGCACGTCTTCGATGCTCCAGGTCTTTTCCCCTACACCTCTAATCCTCACACTGCCGTATTGGTCAACCTCTTCAAGGAGGAGGATCCACAGATTTGCCTGATGGGTGCAACCGTCATCGGCCGTGACCTCGGTCCTCGTGTATCATCGGCTCTGTTCAGCGGTCTGACTGCCGACTGTACGCAGTTGGAAATCGGCGACTTCGATATGAATGTCGGTTTCGATGAGAACAAGAAGCCTATCTCCAAGCACTTCGAGAACAAGCTCTATCAGATTCGTCCTGCCTTCGGTGGTAACATTGTGGCTACCATCGTCAACCCGGAACATCGCCCACAGATGGCAACCGTCCGTCCAGGTGTGATGAAGATGGAGGTGCTCGACGAGAACTACAAGGGCGAGGTCATCAAGCACGACGTTGCCAAGTATGTCCCTGCCACTGAATATGTCGTCAAGGTCATCGACCGTCACGTCGAGGAGGCCAAGCACAACCTGAAGGGTGCCAGCATCGTCATCGACGGTGGTTTCGGTGTCGGCTCGCGCGAGAACTTCGACATGCTCTTCGAGTTGGCCAAGGAACTTCACGCCGAGGTAGGTGCCAGCCGTGCCGCTGTCGATGCCGGTTTCGCCGACCATGACCGTCAGATTGGTCAGACGGGTGTCACCGTTCATCCAAAGCTCATCATCCTCGCCGGTGTCAGCGGTGCCATCCAGCACATCGCCGGTATGCAGGATTCGGGCATCATCATCTCTATCAACAGCGATCCGAATGCTCCAATCAATGCCATCGCCGACTATGTCATCAACGGCACTGTTGAGGAGGTCATTCCTAAGATGATTAAATACTATAAGAAAAATTCCAAGTAATGTAATTTTTCTAAGTTAATAGGTATTAGTTATTAGTTAGGATGCCAGACAGACGATGATTAAGACTGAGTTAATATTTTTTTAGTTAAATGTCAGTCCGGCTCGAAAGGATAATAACTAATAACTCATAACTAATAACTTTTTACTCCGTAAAATATTATGGCAAATTTTTATTCTGATCATCCGGAACTGAAGTTCCAGCTTGAGAATAGTCCACTCATGAAGCGAATCGTTGAGCTCAAGGAGCGCAGCTTCGCCGATAAGGATGCTTACGATTATGCGCCTCAGAACTTCGAGGACGCAATGGACAACTACGATCGTGTGTGCGAACTCACTGGCGACATCTGCGCCAACATCATTGCCCCTAATGCAGAGGCAGTCGATGCTGAGGGTCCTCACTGCGAGAACGGCCGTGTGCGCTATGCCAGCAAGACCTACGAGAACCTCGACGCTACCGTCAAGGCAGGTCTGTGCGGTGTGACCATGCCTCGCCGTTACAACGGTCTCAACTTCCCTTGCACCGCCTACACCATCATCAACGAGATGATTGCCACCGCCGATGCCGGTTTCGAGAACATCTGGTCTCTCCAGGATTGTATCGAGACTCTCTATGAGTTCGGCGACGAGGAGCAGCGCAAGAAGTATGTACCACGCGTCTGCGCCGGCGAGACCATGTCGATGGACTTGACCGAACCTGATGCAGGTTCCGACCTCCAGAGCGTCATGCTCAAGGCTACTTGGAGCGAGAAGGACAACTGCTGGCTCCTGAACGGTTGCAAGCGTTTCATCACCAACGGTGACAGCGACATCCACTTGGTATTGGCCCGTTCGGAGGAGGGCACCAAGGACGGTCGTGGCCTCTCAATGTTCATCTACGACAAGAACCAGGGTGGCGTCAACGTACGCCGCATCGAGAACAAGTTGGGTATCCACGGTTCTCCAACCTGCGAGCTGGTTTACAAGAACGCCAAGGCAGAACTCTGCGGTAGCCGTAAGCTGGGCTTGATCAAGTACGTCATGGCCCTGATGAACGGTGCCCGTCTCGGTATCGCTGCTCAGTCGGTAGGTATCTCGGCTGCCGCTTACGAAGAGGGCTTGGCCTATGCCAAGGACCGCAAGCAGTTCGGCAACGAGATCATCAACTTCCCTGCTGTTTACGATATGTTGGCCATCATGAAGGCCAAGTTGGACGCAGGTCGTTCACTGCTCTATCAGACAGCCCGTTACGTCGATATCTACAAGTGCCTCGAGGACATCGAGCGCGAGCGCAAACTCACTCCAGAGGAGCGTGCTGAACTGAAGAAGTTCTCTAAGTTGGCCGATTCATTTACCCCACTTTCAAAGGGTATGAACTCGGAGTACGCTAACCAGAACACCTACGACTGTATCCAGATTCACGGCGGTTCAGGTTTCATGCTCGAGTATGCTTGCCAGCGTCTCTATCGTGATGCACGTATCACCTCTATCTACGAGGGTACCACGCAGTTGCAGACCGTTGCCGCTATCCGCTACGTCACCAACGGCTTCTATGGTCAGGTCATCGCCGATATGTTGGCCGAGACCGAAATCGCTCCCGAATACGCCGCCCTCAAGGCTCGTGTCGTGAAGATGGCCGAGAAGTACAACGCCGCAGTTGAGAAGGTCAACGAGCTGAAGGACGAGGAGTTCAAGGACTTCTGCTCACGTCACCTCTACGAGATGGCTGCCGACACCGTGATGTCTATCCTCATCCTGGGCGACGCTACCAAGCGTCCTGACCTCTTCGACAACAGCGCCCGCGTCTATGTACGTTACGCCGCTGCCGAGGTAGAGAAGCACAGCGACTTTGTGGCCGATGCTCAGCCAGCCGACTTGGTCAACTACCGCAAGTAAGCAATATTGAATACAAAAATTTGGTCGCCGATAGCAGAAATGCCATCGGCGACCATCGTTTTACTTTCTACGTTTTATTCATTAACGATTGTCGGCCAACCCTCCTTGTCAAATTCCATGCGGCGCAGGAAGATTTTCGCCTGCCCGTTGCGCGCCTTTTCGTACGCGTGGCACAGGAAGAACCATTGGCCGTCAAACTCATACGCCGAGCAGTGGCCCGCACCGAAATAGTCGTTATTGGGGCCAATGAGAGTCTCGCCGCCACCGCGTTCCATACGCTGGCCCTTGCGGTCCACATACGGACCATCGACCCTTTTGCTGCGGCCCACGACGGTGCGGTATGTGCTCCGTTCGCCGCGGCAGCAGTAGTCGAAGCTCACGAACAGGTAGAAATATTTCCCGCGACGGATGATGAACGGCGCCTCGACCGCGTTTTCGCCCGCCTCGATCGTGTCCTTCCCCTCGATGGTGTAGTGCTCGATATTGTCGATTTCGGCCAATGTCACTTTCCGACCCATGCGCCGTGAGATGGTTTTCGGCGTGCCGATGGGCGTCTTGAAGTCATTGGCCAAGCGCACAATCTGGATGCCGTCCCAGAACGAGCCGAACGTCAGCCACGGCCGTCCCTTCGGGTCCACAATCAGGTTCGGGTCGATGCAGTTGTAGTTGTCCTTGTGCTTGTGCGAGACGATGACCGCGCCCTGGTCCTCCCACCGGAAGTCGGGCGACTTCGGGTCGAGCGTCCTGTTTGTGGCCAATCCGATGGCCGACCCGTTCTTGCCGAACGTCGAGCAGGAGTAGTAGAGCAGCCAACGACCGTCGTGCCGGCTGATGTCGGGAGCCCACGTGTGGCCTCGATAGCCGCTCACACTGTCCTCGGCCCATTGCGGAGCGGGGTTGAAGACGGCCCGTTCGCGCTGCCACGTCTTCATGTCAGCTGATGAAAGCACATCCACACCCATGCCCGTGGCATAGATGTAGTAGCGGCCGTCCTCGCCGCGCGCCATCACGGGGTCGTGTACGCTGGGGTGCTCTGCGTCGAAGTGGAATCTCGGTCTGCGCTGCTGTTGCTGTTGTGGTTGTTGCGCAGTTATGCTGTCGGCGGGCACCTGTGCTGTGGCTATTGTGGCCAATGCCGCGCCGATGGCAAATGTCAGGAAATTTTTCATGTTGTGTTGTAATGGTTTATGGTTATACACATTCTCGGTGCGCAAAGATAAGTTTTTTTCCCGAGACTTTCAATAGCCGATGGGCATTGGCCAATAAAAATCTTTTCATCAGACTCCAGTCGGGTGATTGTTGCCCAGTTGCTTTGCTGGTACATAGATACAAAAATATCGGAACATTGGTCGAAATCCGTGTGGAAAATGATGGAAATTGGCCACGAAACGCAAAAAAATGGTGAAAAAAATGCGGGGAATCGAAATAATCTCTATCTTTGTACGGATTTTTTGGTGAACTCCATGACAATCGATCAAGGTGACAACGGATTCGCATTCCTGCTCTACAACCTGCGGCGGCAGATTTCGCTGCTCAAGGAGCGTTGCACGGCTGCCGAGGCTGAGGTCACGGCTTTGAAAGAGGCCCATCGGCGGCAGGAGGAACAGCTCCGGGCGCTGGAAGAGGAACATCGGACACTCACCGAAAAATACCAAAGCCTGCAGGCTGGCGCCCCGCAAGGTGCATCGGCCAACGAGATTGAACCCCTCCGGAGCAGGTATCTCGCCATGATACGCGAGATTGATTTGTGCTTAGACAAGCTCAATGGATAAAGTAAACATAAAACTAAAGGTCGGCGTTTGGCAGCATCCGCTCTCCATCGATGCCGCAGACGAGCCCCTCTACCGCGAGGCAGCGCGTCTCATTGACGAACGTCTGGTGGCCTATAGCACCAAATATCGGGCTGCACAATTGGACCGCGAATGTGTCATGTCGCTCGTTGCGCTTGATATTGCCTTCAAATACGTACGGCTGAACCGCAATACGGACATCGAACCCGTAGAAAAGGCACTCAAGGACTTGACAGCCGAGCTGGAAGACTTTAACCAATCACGCTAACCTTACCACTTTACAGCACAAATTTATTCTCCCCGTATCGCCCATGGCCCCAAGCAATGGACACACTCATCATATATATACTTATTAAACTTTTATGAATATCGCAACAATCTTAGCAGCCGTCGTCGGCCTCATCGTGGGTGCCGCCATCGCGCTGTGTATCTGGACAGTAGTCCTCAAAAAAACTCATAAGAAGGCCTTGGCCAATGCCGCAAAGGAAGGCGAGATGCTCAAGGAAAAGAAGATTCTTGAGGCCAAGGAGCGCGTCTCGCGTATGCAGAGCGAGATGGACCGTCAGGCCAACCAGCGCAACCAGAAATTGCAGCAGGCCGAGCAGCACATCCGTCAGCAGCAGCAGCAGGTACAGCAGTTGCAGCAGTCGCTGGACTCGCGCATCGCCGACAACGACCGCACCCGCGAGCAGCTCCAGCGTCAGATTGAACTGACCGAGCAGAAGAGCCACGAACTCGATGCCCGCATCACCGAGAGCCGCAAGATGCTGGAACAGGTCGCCGGCCTGAGCGTCGAGGAGGCCAAGCAGAAGCTCGTCGAAAGTCTCAAGGACGAGGCCCGCACTGAGGCCGCCAGCTATGTGAACGAAATCATGGACGATGCGAGGATGACGGCCAATAAGGAGGCCAAATCCATCGTAATCAAGACGATACAGCGTGTCGCATCGGAGACTGCAGTGGAGAATGCAGTCACAGTCTTCCACATCGACAGCGACGAGGTCAAGGGAAGAATCATTGGCCGAGAAGGTCGAAATATCCGCGCACTCGAAGCCGCCACAGGCGTAGAAATCATCGTCGATGACACGCCGGAGGCCATCGTCCTCTCATGCTTTGACCCTGTGCGCCGCGAGGTAGCTCGTTTGGCCCTGCATCAGCTCGTGCTCGACGGCCGTATCCATCCGGCCCGCATCGAGGAGGTTGTGGCCAAGGTCCGCAAGCAGCTCGAGGAGGAAATCATCGAGACCGGCAAGCGTACGGCCATCGACATGGGCGTCCACGGCCTGCATCCCGAGCTTATCCGCCTGATCGGCAAGATGAAATATCGTTCAAGCTACGGCCAGAACCTCTTGCAGCACGCCCGCGAGACGGCCAACCTCTGCGCCATCATGGCATCGGAACTCGGCCTGAACGTCAAGAAGGCCCGCCGCGCCGGTCTGTTGCATGATATCGGCAAGGTGCCGGACGATGAACCGGAATTGCCACATGCAGCCTTGGGCGCCAAGTTGGCCGAGGTGTATCACGAGAAGCCGGATATCTGCAACGCCATCGCTGCCCACCATGAGGAGTGCGAAATGACATCGGACATCGCCCCAATCGTCCAGATCTGCGACGCCATTTCGGGCGCACGTCCAGGTGCCCGCCGCGAGATTGTCGAGGCCTACATCAAGCGCCTCAACGACCTTGAGAACTTGGCCCAGGCCTATCCGGGCGTCCAGAAGACCTATGCCATCCAGGCAGGTCGCGAGCTGCGAGTCATTGTGGCTGCCGACAAAATCAACGATGCCGAGGCCGAACAGCTCTCGACCGACATCGCAACCAAGATTCAGAAGGAAATGACCTATCCCGGACAGGTGCGCATCACCGTAATCCGTGAAACCCGTGCTGTAAGCTATGCGAAGTAACAAACCGTTGATGGTGACCGACTGGTTGGCCGATGCCCCCGAACTCACCCAGCAATGGCCCTACGTCGAGGTGCAGTTCAAGAATACCCGCAAGGGCTATTACTTGAACAAGGACGGCCTTGACCTGCATGTCGGCCAATGGGTTGCGGTCGAGGGCAGTCCCGGCCACGACATCGGTGAAATCACGATGACGGGCTATCTCGTGCGCCTCCAAATGAAGAAGGCGGGCTACCACTTCGACGACCCCGATGCCGTCAAGAAGGTCTTCCGAGTTGCCCGTGAGGCCGACATGGTGCGCTATCACGAGGCCAAAGCCAAGGAGCACGAGACCATGATACGCAGCCGACAGATATCGCAGGACCTCGGTCTGGAGATGAAGATCGGCGATGTCGAGTATCAGGGCGACGGCAACAAGGCCATTTTCTATTACATTGCCGACGGTCGTGTCGATTTCCGCCAGCTCATCAAGGTTTTGGCCGATGCCTTTAAGGTCCGCATTGAGATGAAGCAGATCGGCGCACGCCAGGAGGCCGGACGCATCGGCGGCATTGGCCCCTGTGGCCGCGAACTCTGCTGCGCCAAGTGGCTCACCAAGTTCCAGAGTGTCGGCACCGCGGCCGCCCGCTTCCAGGACCTCTCGCTCAATCCGCAGAAGTTGGCCGGCCAATGCGCCAAGCTGAAGTGCTGCATGAACTTCGAGGTCGATTGCTACATGGAGTGCAGCAAGAAGCTGCCGGCCAAGGACATCGTCCTCCAGACGCAGGACAGCGACTACTTCTACTTCAAGGCCGACATATTGGCCCAGACCATCACCTACAGTACGTCGAAGGGCGGTCCGTTCAATCCCGTCACCATCTCGGTCAAGCGCGCGTTTGAAATCATCGAGATGAACAAGCACGGACAGAAGCCCGACAAGCTCGCGGTGAGCGAGGCTGCGCCCGAGTCAAGGCCACAGTTTACCGATGGTGTCGGCGACGAAGACCTGAACCGATTTGACCGTCGGAAGTCAAAAAAGAACAAGCATGGAAAAGCCAAGAAAGGTCCATCGGCCAACAACAACGCCAAGAACGGCGGTAAGGCTGGCAACGGCGGTGACCGCAATGCTCCTGCTGGGGGCGTGCAATGATGGCACCATCTACCTGCATTCGGTCGATGTCGATTCTGCGGAGTGGACATCGGCCGACACGCTTATTTTCCCCGTCCATGTCGAACCATCGGCCAAGACCTACAGCCCCATCGAGCGGAATTTCCCCTATTGCCTGACGCTCACGGTGCGTTACGAGCGGGCTTATCCGTTGACCGATGTCCCGATTCACGTTTCATTGGCCGATGACCATCTTGTCACGCTCCCCCTTGCCGATGACGACGGATTCCCCGACGGCGAGCATCACGGGACACTGTGCCAGAAGTCTGTCGAGGTGAACAACGCCATCTTCCTCTTTCCCGATTCGGGCGACTATCAGCTGAAAATCTGGCCCGACAGCACCGCTTCGCACATCCTGTCGATTACCGCGACGCTGGAGTGAGAGGAGGGAAGTTCAAATCATAATGTCAAATTTTAAAACGATATAAAGAAAAAAAAGAACCTGAGAAATTGGGCATTGCCAAATTCCACTTTAACTTTTTTGTCTGAATGGGTGCCTTCTAACGCAATCCTTATAAATGATTTTATGGCCAATGTCATTGATTTGCAACGACATTGGCCATAAACATAAAAATCTGTCAGCTTATGCCAGGAAGCTCTTCGCATCCATTGCGGCATGGCAGCCCGAGCCGGCAGCCGAGATGGCTTGACGGTAGATGGGGTCGGCCACGTCACCGGCGGCAAAGACACCTGGGATGTTGGTCGCCGTGGTGGGGTGATTGACGCGGATGTAGCCCATTTCTTCGCACTCCACGCCCGTCTTGATTACGTTGCCCTGTGCATCACGCACCTCGCGGAAGACGTCGGAATTGGGGTGGTGGCCAATGGCAAGGAAGAACCCGTCGATGGCGATGTCGAACAGCTCCTCGTGGTCCGTCCCTTTGCCGCGCACGAGGTGGGCGCCCTCCACGCCGCCCTCGCCGAACAGGCCCAGCGTCTGCGTCTCCCACAGGATTTCGATGTTCGGATGCTCCATCACGCGGCGTTGCATCGCCTCGCTGGCCCGCAGGACGTTGCGGCGCACGATGAGATAGACCTTCTTGGCCAATCCGGCCAGATACTGCGCCTCTTCGCAGGCCGTATCGCCGCCGCCCACGACAGCCACCGTGCGTTTGCGGTAGAAGAATCCGTCGCACGTCGCGCAGGCCGATACGCCCATGCCGGCATATTTCTTTTCGTCATCCAGACCGAGGTATTTGGCCGATGCGCCTGTCGCGATGATGAGCGTCTCGGCCTCCAGCTCGGTGCCGTCATCGATGTGGACATGGTGGGAGACTGGGGCATTGGCCGATGTCCCGAAATCGACCCGATCGACGATGCCGAAGCGGATGTCGGTGCCCAGCCTTTCGGCCTGACGGCGCAGGTCGGCCATCAGCTCCTGGCCGGTGATGCCGTCGGGATAGCCCGGGAAGTTCTCGATTTCGGTGGTCTGGACCAACTGTCCGCCCGAGAGCGGCCCTTCGTATAACACTGGTGCCAACCCGGAGCGGGAGGCGTAGATGGCAGCCGTGTAGCCCGCAGGCCCGCTACCGACGATGAGGCATTTTACTTTTTCCATCGCTCAAGTCCTTGATTTAAGAATTTAACATATTCGGCAACGTCTTCGTTGTAGCTGTAACTGCCGTTCAGCGGAGTGCCATCGGCATCGAGCAGCACGTGGAATGGCTGCGCATTGGCCCCAAACTTATATCGTTGCAAGTAGCTCCACTTGTCGCCCACCGTGCGCAGGCGCATCTCGCGGCCGTTTTCCGTGACCGTCTCGATGTTGGCCAATGGCGTTTTGTCATCGACCATCAGCTCAATCAGGATGTAGTCGTTCTCGATGATCTGCTTCACCTCGGGCGCGCTCCACACGGCGGCCTCCATCTTGCGGCAGTTCACGCATCCGAAGCCCGAGAAATCGACCAGCACCGGCTTGTTGGCGCGACGGGCCTCGGCCATGCCCTCCTCATAATTGTGGTAGATTGTGGCCGATGATTCTCCGAGGACGAAATCCTGGGTCGAGAGCGGCGGCGTGAAGGCCGAAATCGCCTTGCAGGGCGCACCCCACAGGCCTGGAATCATGTAGATGGCGAAGGCCAATGAGACCAGCGCAAGCATCAGACGGGAGACGGAGACTCGCTCCTCGGCCGACGGGTCATCGTCGTGCGGCAGACGGATGAAGCCCAGCAGGTACAGCCCCATGAGCAGGAAGATGACAATCCACAGCGAGAGGAAGACCTCGCGGTCCAGGATGCCCCAGCCGTAAGCCAGATCGGCCACACTCAGAAACTTGAGCGACAGGGCCAGCTCACAGAAGCCCAGGACGACCTTCACGCGGTTCATCCAGCCGCCCGACTTCGGCATCGAGCGCAGCAGCGACGGGAACAGGGCAAAAATCGTGAACGGCAGTGACAGCGCAACGGCAAATCCGAACATGCCGACCGCCGGATAGAGCATCGAGCCGCTGGTGGCAGCCTCAACCAGCAGGGTGCCGATGATCGGGCCTGTGCAGCTGAACGAGACGAGACAGAGCGTGAAGGCCATGAAGAAGATGCTGATCAGGCCCGTCGTGGCATCGGCCTTGGCATCCAGCCTCGTTGTCCATGACGAGGGGAGCACCAGCTCGAATGCGCCGAAGAAAGACAGCGCGAAGACCACCAGCAGCAGGAAGAAGATGATGTTGAACACGGCGTTGGTGGCCAGACTGTTCAGGGCCGATGCGCCGAAGATGGCCGTCACCGCCAGTCCCAGCAGCAGGTAGATCACGATGATCGAGAGTCCGTAGGTGTAGGCGTCGCGGATGCTGCGGCGACGGTCTTTCGTCCGTTTCAGGAAGAAGCTGACCGTCATGGGAATCATGGGCCACACGCATGGCGTGACGAGCGCAATCAGTCCGGCGATGAAGCCTGCAATCAGGATGTACCAGATGCTGTGTGACGTGCCCGACAGGTCGCCCGTCTGTCCGCCCAGGGCGTTCATCTCGTCAATCACGGGACGGTAGATTCCGCTCCATGCGCCGGCATCGGCCGCCGTCACGGTTTCCTCAATCTGCGGGGCAGGGGCATTGGCCGATGTATCAACACTTACGGGCTCGGTGGCAGCGGTTTTTGTAGTGTTGGCCGATGCCTTTTCCTTCGCCGGCTTGGCTGTGCTCGTGCCCGACAGGTCGAACTCGTAGCGCGTGGGGGCGAGGCAGGTCTCGTCGTTGCACGCCATGTAAAGGACACTGCCGCCTAGCTTCCACGCATCGGCCACAATATCGAACTTCTGGGCGAAGACGACCTCCTTCTCGTAGAACGAGAGCTTCATCCCGAATATCGGGTCATCGACCGTAATCTTCTCGCCCACAACGGCTTCGGCTGCGCCATTGGCCACAAGCCCCTCCATCGTCTCGAATGTGAATTCCGTGTGCTGCGGCCCGTCGTCGGGCACATCGGTCGCATAGAGATGGAAACCCGCGTCGATACGGGCGCGTATCCGGACGGTGAGCCGGTTGCCGTCCTGTTTCTGTTCGACACTCCAGTGGATAGGTTCAAACATCTGTGCATACATGACAAGGAACGTCATGAGCAGGGTCATTGTAGCGAATGTTTTTTTCATTGCTGGTCTTTTGCTTTGTTTTGATGAATCGTGGGGGGCAAAGATACATATAAAAAATGAATTATCGGCCAATGTCCCACCGAAAAATGACGAAGGCTGTGCCATTGGCCAATGCCACAAAATACAACCGATTACACTCGTTTTGCGCAGCCGGATTGTCAAAATCGCATAAAATGGGCGTTTTTACACTGATTTTCAGCTTTTTTCGGCCAATTCTGCAAACCCGACCGAAAAAAGTGCATATATTTGCAGTCGAAGAGACATCAATCCGAACCTGTGACCCTTAATTTCCACTACGGATTTTTCCTGTTACGATTCACGACATTGATAGCCGACACCACGTCGGTGCATTCGGTTCCGCACCCCTGAAGGCGGACGAAGAGATAACACATTTGGGCATTATACAATTTGGGATTTTTTAGTCAAGGTATGTGAATTTTGGGAAATTCTTATGTGCGGACGAATTAAGGCTCTCACACAAGGACCGATGAAAAAAACTAACCACTTTAATTATAGAGACAATGAAAACAAACATTTTGGCAAACTTCGGCAAGCGGGCACTCATTGCAGTGACCATGCTCATTGCGCCCATCTCATTGCGTGCGGGCGTATCACTTTCAGACTTCGCCTACAATCGCGAGGGCGGCTACTATGAGGTGCGTTCGGCTCAGGACCTGCGCAATCTCTCCGTGCTCGTCAATTCGGGCAACCACTGTTTCGGCCTGACTTTCAAGTTGACGGCCAATGTCGCATTCGACACCATCTCAATCAACAACTTTGTGGCAATCGGCACATCGGCCAACGCCTTCGCCGGCACTTTCGACGGTGACGGACACGTCATCTCGGGCATCAACATCACCAAGCGCGGCGTGACGGGCAGCGACAGCTTCCAGGGCATCTTCGGCCGCAACCGTGGCCTGGTAAAGAACCTCACACTGTCGGCCAGCACGATTTCCGGCTACTATTATGTGGGCGGTATCGTCGGTCAGAACAATGGCGGCGGCATGGTCACCAATTGCCGCGTCATGAGTAACGTACGTATCTATGCCAGCGCGGCCAAGAGCCTCTATCATGGCGGTATCGTCGGCTTCAACCGTGGCACCATCCGTAAGTGCAGCAGCGCCGCCACCATCGCCGATAACGGCCATAGCGCACACTGCTACATCGGCGGCATTGCGGGCTACAACAGCTATTATGTGAGCGAATGCACCAGCTCGGCCTCCCTGTGTGGCGAGTATTACGTCGAGGGCCTCGTCGGCCAGAACGACAGCGGTGCCTGCACGGGATGCCACTACTATGGCGGCACCATCCGTCGCTACCTCCTGGCTGCGCTGTAATCCGGACAGAACGGAATGTTTTCGGCCAACGACCCTTTCTCTCTCAAACCACTAAACCAACCATTTTACCTTTCTCTATAATTGGGGCATGTCCGATGGGGCGTGCCCTTGCTTTTTGGGGGGCGTGCGCATCTCCTTGTGCGAAAACGTTCACTCGGAAATGCAAACCATATCAAAACGGATGGCAATCAATGGAAATTTCGCCTCATTTTGGCCAATGTCCCTAATATTTTTTTATCTTTGCGCGCACATTTTTTGGACGTTGGCCAATATGATGGCGGACGTGGGCCAGGATGGGCGAGAAAATGGCATTGGCCACAACCTGAAAATCAAATAATCAAAAAATAGATAAATCAATGATGACTGCAAAAGAAATCCGCGAGAGCTTCTTGAAGTTCTTTGCAAGCAAGGGATGTACCATCGTTCCCTCGGCTCCAATGGTGTTGAAGGACGACCCCACCCTGATGTTTACCAAC
The DNA here is from genome assembly GCA_902779265.1 of uncultured Bacteroidales bacterium. GTDB lineage: Bacteria > Bacteroidota > Bacteroidia > Bacteroidales > UBA3663 > Liminaster. The sequence goes on from CACZAY010000058.1 coordinate 19,657, forward strand.
GCCGGTATGAACCAGTTCAAGGACATTATCTTGGGCAACGTCGAGAAGAAGTTCAGCCGTGCTGCCGATAGCCAGAAGTGCCTCCGTGTGAGCGGCAAGCACAACGACCTGGAGGAGGTGGGTCACGACACCTACCACCACACCATGTTCGAGATGTTGGGCAACTGGTCGTTCGGCGACTACTTCAAGGAGGAGGCCATCTCGTGGGCGTGGGAGTATCTGGTCGATCAGTTGAAGCTCGACCCCAAGAACCTCTATGCCACCGTGTTTGAGGGTTCCGAGTCGGAGGGTCTGACCCGCGACGATGAGGCTGCCAAGATCTGGGAGCGCTTCTTGCCTAAGGATCACATCCTGAACGGCAACAAGCACGATAACTTCTGGGAGATGGGCGACACCGGACCTTGTGGCCCTTGCTCGGAGATTCACTACGACTCACGTTCGGAGGCCGAGAAGGCTGCCGTGCCTGGTCGTGACCTGGTCAACAAGGACCACCCACAGGTGATCGAAATCTGGAACCTTGTCTTCATGCAGTACAACCGCATGGCCAACGGTTCGCTCGAGAAGTTGCCTGCTCACGTCATCGACACCGGCATGGGCTTCGAGCGTCTGGTGCGCACCATGCAGGGTAAGACCTCGAACTACGACACCGACGTCTTCCAGCCTATCATCAAGACCATCGGCGCCCTGGCTGGCAAGACCTATGGCCAGGACGAGAAGACCGACATCGCTATGCGTGTCATCGCCGACCATATCCGTACCATCGCCTTCGCCATCACCGACGGTCAGTTACCATCCAATGCCAAGGCTGGTTACGTCATCCGCCGTATCTTGCGCCGCGCCGTGCGTTATGCCTATACTTACCTCGGACAGAAGGAGGCTTTCCTCTACAAGCTGCTGCCTATCCTCAATGAGACCATGGGCGAGGCTTATCCCGAGTTGTTGGCTCAGAACGAGCTCATCGTCAAAGTAATCAAGGAGGAGGAAGACAGCTTTCTGCGCACGTTGGAGAACGGCATCAAGCGTATGGACGGCATCATGGCCGAGACCAAGGCTGCCGGCAAGACGGTCATCGACGGCAAGGAGGCATTCACCCTCTTCGACACCTACGGTTTCCCATTGGACCTCACCGAACTGATTGCCCGTGAGAACGGCTTGACCATCGACGAGGAGCAGTTCAACGTCAACATGCAGGCACAGAAGGAGCGTGCCCGCAACGCTGCTGCTGTGGAGAACGGCGACTGGGTCGAGTTGCACGCCGGCACCACCGAGTTTGTCGGTTATGACTTCTTTGAGTGTGAGACCGAGGTACTGCGCTACCGCAGCATCAAGCAGAAGAACAAGACTTCGTATCAGATTGTCCTGGCCAAGACTCCTTTCTACGGCGAGATGGGTGGTCAGGTAGGTGACAAGGGTGTGCTCATCTTCAACGGCGAGACCATCAACGTCATCGACACCAAGCGCGAGAACAACCTCGCCGTCCACATCGTCGAGAAGTTGCCAGCCGACATCACCGCTCCTGTCGTTGCGAAGATTGATGCCGAGGCACGTATCGCCCTCCAGTGCAACCATACCGCTACTCACATCCTGGACTACTGCTTGCGCTCGGTATTGGGCACGCATGTCGAGCAGAAGGGTTCGTTGGTGACACCTCAGTCCCTGCGCTTCGACTTCAGCCACTTCCAGAAGGTGACTGACGAGGAGTTGCGTCAGGTGGAGCACTTGGCTAACAAGATGGTGCGCGAGGCTATCCCATTGGAGGAGCATCGTAACATGCCTATCGAGGAGGCCAAGAAGATGGGTGCCATCGCCCTCTTCGGTGAGAAATATGGTGACGAGGTGCGTGTCGTCAAGTTCGGCCCAAGCATCGAGCTGTGTGGCGGTTGCCACATCGCGAACACTGGTCGCATCGGCATGATCCGCATCTTGAGTGAGAGCAGCGTGGCTGCCGGCATCCGCCGTATCGAGGCCATCACGGGTCAGGCAGTCGAGGAGATGCTCGATGCCCAGCAGGACCTGTTGCGTGACCTTCGTGGCCTCTTCAACAACGCTCCAAACCTCCTCCAGACCATCCAGAAGACCTTGGCCGACGATGCTGTCCTGAAGAAGCAGGTCGAGGACTTCAAGCAGAAGGAGGTGGGCGAACTGAAGAAGAAACTGATGGAGAAGGCCGAGTCGGTCAATGGCTTCCAGTTGGTTCGCGTTCAGGCTGAACTGGAACCTGATTCGGTCAAGAACATCGCCTTCCAGCTCCGTATGGAGAACAGCAAGCTCATCTTCGTGGGTGGTACCCAGTGGCAAGGTCGTCCGATGCTCACCGTTGCCGTTGGTGACGAGGCTAAGGCTGCTGGCTACAATGCCGCTGCCCTCGTCAAGGAGGCTGCCAAACTCATTCAAGGTGGTGGTGGCGGTCAGCCTCACTTCGCTCAGGCAGGTGGCAAGAACGCCGATGGCCTCATCGCAGCCGTTGATCAGATTATTGGCCAGATTAAATGATTCAAGGCGGGGAGTTGGTCATTGGCCAATGTCCCTGCTTTCCATTTTCAACTTCCAACGTTCAATCCCCTCACGCGGATGACAATGAAAAAAACGCTATCCATCCTCTCTATGATGGTTGTGGCCAATGTCCTTTGGGCCGCAGCCCAGTTGACGTTCACCAAGAGCAGCCACGATTTCGGCACCATCCGCGAAAGCGACGGCGACGTCACGGCCGAGTTCGAGTTCACCAACACCGGCGACGCTCCACTGCTCATCCTGCGTGCCGCCTCCAGCTGCGGTTGTACGGCCCCCGACTATCCGCATCAGCCCATCCGTCCCGGCCAGAGCGGCAAGGTCACAGTGACCTACCACGCCAAGGGCCGTCCGGGCCCGTTCCAGAAGTCGGTGACCGTCTATGACAACGCCCAGCAGCGCACCCTGCTCACCATCATGGGCAATGTCGTGAGCACCACCACGCCCGATGATACCTACGCCAACCAGATGGGCGCCGGCCTGCGCAGCAAGACCCGCGCGATGAACTTCTTCGACGTCTATCCGACGCGTACCAACCGCACGCGCACGCTACAATTCTATAATGAGAGCGATGAGCCCATCCAGCTCGCTTTCCGCGGCGTGTCGAAGAACCTGTGGCTCGAATCCGACCCCGAAATCATCCAGCCCAAGCAGGAGGGCAAGGTCCTCATCACTTTCCTCACGGCCAAGGCTAAGGACTGGGGACTGCATGAAGAGACGTTCGAGGTTTTCGTCAAGGGGAAAGAGACATTGGCCAAGAACAACGTCATCACCATCACGGCCGACATCTGGGAGGACTTCTCCGGCCTGAGCCGCAAGGAGCGCGACAACGCCGGCGAGATTGAGGTGCAGCAGACCGAAGCCGTGTTCTCCGCATCGGCCAAGATGAACCAGACCAAGACCATCGCCATCCGCAATACGGGCAAAGGCAAACTCACTATCAGGAAGGTGGCCAATGACCTTCCCGACATATTCCAGACGCAGCTGGAGAGCACCGTCATCAAGCCGGGCCAGAGCACGAACCTCGTCGTGACCTATGTGCCCAGTGCCAACAGCGTGGCCGATTTGGCCCACCATCTGATGATAATCAGCAACGATCCGACCAATTCGCGCGTCATCGTCAACTTGCGTGTCGGCAAATGACACACACAATTATCAACGGGCTCGCAAAGGGAACTCTATTGGCCATAAAACGCCCTTAATTTCCCTGAAACTGCATATTTATTGGAAAAAAATTCCTATCTTTGTGCTGGAAAATTTAAGGAGGTTCCTCCGCAATGGGGAATCTGTAAGGACTTTAACACAAAATACACAATAAAATGGCTTACTTAACAAACGACAAACTCGTGATTGTTGGCGCTGCCGGCATGATCGGTTCAAACATGGTACAGACCGCTCTGACCATGAAACTTACCCCTAACATTTGTCTTTACGATGTCTATGCCCCAGGTCTTGAGGGTGTGGCCGAGGAGATGTTCCACTGCGGTTTCGAGGGTGCCAATGTAACTTGGACCACCGACGTAAAGGAGGCATTCGCCGATGCCAAGTACATCATTTCTTCAGGCGGTGCTCCGCGTAAGGCAGGCATGACCCGTGAGGATCTGCTCAAGGGTAACTGCGAAATCGCAAAGGGCCTCGGCGAGGACATCAAGAAATATTGCCCTGACGTAAAGCACGTCGTCATCATCTTCAACCCAGCCGACTTGACTGGTCTGGTTACGTTGCTCTACTCTGGTTTGAAGCCAAGCCAGGTAACTACGTTGGCCGCACTCGACTCAACCCGTCTCCAGTCTGCATTGGCCAAGAAGTTCGGTGTTCCTCAGTCAAGCATCGAGGGCTGCCGCACCTTCGGCGGTCACGGTGAGCAGATGGCTGTGTTCGGTAGCCAGGTGAAGGTTGGCGGTCGTGTATTGGCCGACATCATCGGCACTTCAGAGTTCCCGACCGAAGAGTGGAACGAGATGAAGACCGCAGTCACCAAGGGCGGTGCCAAGATTATCGAATTGCGCGGCCGTTCTTCATTCCAGAGCCCAAGCTACTGCTCGGTTGAGATGATCCGCAGCGTGATGGGCGGAGAGCCATTCCGTTGGCCTGCTGGTACCTACTGCAACGATGCCAAGTACAACCACATCATGATGGCTATGAACACCACTCTCGATGAGCGCGGTTGCACATACGTTGATCCAACAGGCACTCCTGAAGAGTTGGCTTCGCTCGACGCTTCATACGAGCACCTCTGCAAGATGCGCGACGAGCTGGTTTCGCTTGAAATCGTTCCTGCCATCAGCGAGTGGAGCAAGATCAATCCGAACCTCTGATTTTAGGTTATATAAAATAAAAATGTGTCGGGCCAATTCGGTTCGACACATTTTTGTTTTTTTAAGGTGTTGGCCAATGGGGTTCATTGGCCTTTATGGAACAAATGCCTCATTTCAGTGATTCTTCAACCTTTGTCTGTACCATGAACCAGCCGATTTTGGGTTTGACGCTACGGTTCTGTTTGTCCAATGTCGCATTTGCGAAGCCGGAACATAGTTCCAGATGGTAGATTCTGTGGTGCTTTGGATCTATGAGTTTATATGGCACGCGGACAATCTCTTTGACAGGTGTTTGATGTTCGTTTAAATGTCGCCGAGGCGAATCAGGAGACCAAGAGAAATGTCGGAAGTGAGGCCAATGTCAAACTGGTGGGATTTAGCGTCTCCTTTCCATGTCAGATTATATTGCAAGTGGCCAATGTGGGAGCAGATGGCGAATCTCTCATTGATTCTGTATTCTATGCCGGGAATGACGGCCAATCCCACTCTGTTGCGTTCGCTTGTGAGTGTGGATATTTCGTAACTGTCGGTTGTGACGATTGTGGCGATAGATTCGGTATACCAATATCGTGGTAATCTTTGGTGTCTTGTGACTTCGGATTCATCTTTTTGGTATTCATAGAAAGTCTGGTATTGGAAGAAAAATCTGAATCTCTCGTATGAAATCCAATAATGACGGAGATAGGGAGTGATGGAGTATGCCTGACTTTTTGTGTCGTGTTCATACTCTGTCATTGAAAGACTATAATACTTGGGTTCTTTTTCATCTATTTTTGAAAAAGAGAAACCAACACCCAATCCAAGCGCCCATTTGTCATTGATGTCGCGATGATAGGATGGAGAGAATCCGATTTTTTTGATAGTGTTTTTGTATTCCGCTTCGTTTTTGTCCTTTTGGTAAGAGTAGGTGATGTCTCCGCCAATCCACGATTGTGCATCGGCGGCGAGGAAAGAGCTCATGGCGAGCATGGAAAGCAGTAAGACTTTTGTCATTTTCGGGTTGATTTGAAAAGGTTAATTATGTTTTTTTGATGGTTGTCGTTTCGTCCTTTTTCCAGCCTGTGGCCGAAAAACGGTGCAAATATACAGAAATCTCCTCTGGAGGGCAAATAAAATGGACAATATTTTAAAATAGGTGGAAAATATTTATGGCCAATGCCGTTCTTCCGCCCGAAATCTGAACGTCGCACGTGCCAAAATGTGTGAAATCCATTGGCCAACAATCAAAAAGTGACGGAAAAACTTGCATAACTCGAAAAAAATCACCAAATTTGCACCGCTTTTTGCGAAAAATCGGTTGATTTTCATCGGCCAATGGCTCAATAGAAGCACAATTTTTTAATTAAACCAATCATTTAACAGTTAGTTATGAACAACTACGAAACCGTTTTCATTTTGACTCCCGTTTTATCTGATGCTCAGGTAAAGGAAACGGTAGATGCTGTTAAGGCCGAGCTCACTAACAATGGTGCTACCATCGTTAACGAGGAGGCTTGGGGTATGAAGAAACTAGCTTACCCTATCGAGAAGAAATCTTCCGGCTTCTACTTCCTGGTGGAGTTCGATGGCGAACCAACCATCGTAAACAAACTCGAGACTTATTTCCGTCGTACCGACCGCGTCATCCGTTTCATGACCGTCAAGAACGACAAGTATGCAGCTGAGTACGCCGCAAAGCGTCGCTCGCTGAAGGCAGCTAAAACACAGGAGGCATAATCATGGCAGAAGTATCTGAAATCCGCTATCTGACCCCAGTGTCAGTTGACGTTAAGAAGAAGAAGTATTGCCGTTTCAAGAAGAGCGGCATCAAGTACATCGACTACAAGGATCCTGAGTTCCTCAAGAAGTTCCTGAACGAGCAGGGCAAGATTCTGCCTCGCCGCATCACCGGTACTTCGCTGAAGTTCCAGCGCCGCGTGGCTACCGCTGTCAAGCGTGCCCGCCAGATCGCCCTGCTTCCTTACGTTTGCGATATGTTGAAGTAATTATTAACCAAGTAAAATTTTAGACCATTTATGAAGATTATTCTGATTGAAGACGTCAAGAACCTTGGTTATAAGGACGACGTTGTAGAGGTAAAGAACGGCTATGGCCGCAACTTCCTGATTCCAACCAAGAAGGCTATCCTTGCTACTGAGTCTGAGCTCAAGCAGCTCGCTGAGCGCCAGAAGCAGCAGGCTAACAAGATGGCTAAGATCAAGGCCGATGCTGAGGCTCTCGCTGCACAGGTAGCTGCTGCCGGCGAACTCACCATCGCTGTCAAGGCATCTGAGGACGGCAAGATCTATGGTTCTGTCAGCAACATCCAGATAGCCGAGGCTCTCGAGGCCAAGGGCGTCAAGATTGAGCGCAAGACCATCGACGCCGATGCCATCAAGGCTCTGGGCCAGTACACCGTGGTTGCTCGTCTGCACCGCGAGGTCAGCGCAGAAATCGTTGTTAACGTTGTTGCTGAATAAGCCCAATATAACAAGTTCGAACGGCTCTGAAGAAATTCAGGGCCGTTTTTTTATGTCTGTAAGTTATCCACGGCGATGGTTGATAAGTGGCGCGATTTCGGCCGATGCGCAGTAATCAACAGGGTTGCTAACCGGAACCGTCCGCTTTTCAACGGTTATCAACAGGTGGGTTGAAAACTTGACGCGGATTGTTGATAACTTGCCGGTGGCAAGAGCGGTGATGGTTGTGGCCAATGTTCCGTGCGGACGACATTGGCCATGGATATCCCGCTGGACACAAACAAAAAACGCTTGCAGAACTGCAAGCGTCTAATGCGGAGAGAACGAGATTCGAACTCGTGGAACCCTAATCAGGTTCGTCGGTTTAGCAAACCGGTGGTTTCAGCCACTCACCCATCTCTCCTCAAGATGGTAGCGCCTACGAGACTCGAACTCGTGTACCCGGCGTGAGAGGCCGGTATCCTAACCGCTAGATGAAAGCGCCATGTTTGTCAAACTCGTTATATGTCCTGGATTGTCGAGGGAGTTTGACAACCTCTTCAATCTTTTGGGGTGGCGGGTGGGGCTCGAACCCACGACATTCAGAACCACAATCTGACGCTCTAACCAACTGAACTACAGCCACCATTTGGCAACTCTGGCTGAATTGCGGGTGCAAAGATAGGTGATTTGTGCGATAATTCCAAATTTTTTTGTCGAAAATTTTCTGTTTTGCGCAATTTTTGGCCGGTTTGTGGCCAATGTTCCTGAAAACTGCATTGCAAAGATGGCAAAGGCGCCTGTGTCGCGCCGTTTGGGAGAGTGGCCGATGGGCATTGGCCAAGAAAGGACGCCGGACGGGAAATTGGGAAAAAATAGGGACATTGGCCAAAATAATGGAAAAAAATACCGTTTTTTTCAAAAGAATTGTGTATCTTTGCGCGCATTTAACCTTTAAACAATTCAAAATGAAAAAGACATTATTGGCAATCCTTGCGGCCACGATGCTGCTGCCAACGCCGGCTGAGGCTGGCCTGCTTTTCTGGAAAAAGAAGAAACAACCGGCCAAGACCGAGGCTCCGGCTCCCAAGAAGCCGAAAAAGGAGGTGCGTCCGGCGGCCCAGGCGGGACTCTTCGGCGTGCAGCACTATAAGGATGACTGGTATTTCCAGATTCCTGACTCGCTGTTGGGCTGGCCGTTCCTCGCGACGACACGCTTTGTCGCAACGCCGGTTGAGATGGGCGTCTATGGCGGCGAACTGGTGTCGGACCACGTGCTCTACTGGGAGAAGCAGGGCGAGAAGCTGATGCTGCGCGAACTGGCTTATGATGCATCGGCCGACAGTACACAACAGATTTACCGTGCGCTATTGGCCTCAACCGAAAATCCGATTGTTGCGGCCTTCAAGCTCGATACGGTCGAGACGAAGACCCTGCGTGACACGATTCCGGCCGACAGTGTGAACGGAACGCCCCAACGTATCGATACGCGGAAGATTTACAGCATCAAGGTGACCGATTTCCTGCGTGGTGACAATATCGTCACGGGTTTCAAGTCCGATATCGCCAAGCAGTTCGGCCTGACCGGTATCCGTGGCGAACAGAGCTACATCAAGTCGGTCCACA
>CACZAY010000059.1 GCA_902779265.1 uncultured Bacteroidales bacterium
TCGGGCGGCTTTTTGATTTCGATTGACAGTGTGAGATTCTTCGCGTCGCTCAGAATGACATTCTGCTAAACATTTTTGTACTAAATGAATGCAGAATGTATTGTAGAGAATATTTATACAATTTAAATCAGTTGACGTTAAGTCCATATTTTGCCCCATTTTTTTCATGTGTAGCAAATAAAAAGATGCGCTCTATATTGCAAAGAGCGTTTTTTTTGTGTTTTTAAGCATGTATTAGAAAAAAAAAGTTGCATTTCCTTGCCTTTTTTAATATAATATCCTATCTTCGCACTACAAAGACCAATTAACTTTGCAATAATGGAAAAAGTTTATGCATCCCTCTTGCAATATCTTAAAGGCTTAACGCCATCTCAGGTAGAGAAAGATTGGGAAAAGTTTAAGTGTTGGAACGACATTGGAGTACAAGCAGAGTCGTTTGTAGAAAAAGCGATTGCTTATAATCTCCAAACAGTTGACATTACTTTTGAGGACGAGGATATACATTGTTCATACAATGAGCCTGAGTCCTCTTTTTTATTTTCTATGATTGCTTAAAAAACAAAACTATGAACAAAGCAGCTTTTACGTTAAACAACTATGTGTTTGACAAATTCTCATTTGATTTAGGTTCTGTCGAAGATTCTTCTTCAATGAATATAGATATTAATCCTGAAGGTTCTTTCGCTAGTGAATCAGGGGTGTATAATTTATCTTTTGATGTTTTTGTAACGAATAAGGATACAGATACCTCGATTATTTCATTGCATTGTTCTTCAAAGTTTACTTTTAATGAAATTCATGCATTGGAAGATATTCCCGAGTATTTTTACACTAATAGCATCGCCATTCTGTTTCCATACATTAGAGCTATGATTAGCACTCTTTCATTGCAAGCGAATAGCGTATCTATTGTACTCCCAACGATGAATCTTTCTCATTTGGCACCGATTCTAAAAGAACATACATCATTAATCTAAAATGATCTTTTCAGAGCTATATCAGACAATTGATAACAAAGGAACTCCCGATTCAATTCTTCGAAATGGTCCTATATATTGTGAAAGGGATCCTTGGTTAGGCAAAGGGTTCTATTTTTGGGACACCTTTATAGAAGTCGCACATTGGTGGGGACATGTACGATATAAAGATAATTATATTATATGTTCTGCAAATATCCATGTAAATCAGGGAGAATGTCTTGATTTACATGGAAATATGCAGCAGCTAAAATATTTCAAAAAATGTATTAGGGAGATAGAAGCAAAATTCGGTGAACAAGTAACCGTCTCTTTTGTGATAGAATACTTAAAATATGCAGCACATTTCCCATTCAAAGTCATTCGTGCTAGAACAGAATCTTGTGGAGGAGAAAGTTTCCCTAGAAAGTATGTCCGTTCTTATACTCAAGAATTAATGCTAACACAGGCCGTTCAAATATGTGTTATTGACAAATCATTGGTAAATGACTATTCTGTGTATTACTCATCCGATGAAGAATTTCAAGGGTTGTCGTGATCGCTCTTGTCTTTTCCCCCTCCACATATTCTGCGTATCTTTGATTTTATACAAAGATACGCGAAATTTTACTAAATAGTTTTCGTAACTCAAGTGTCTCCAAAAATTTGATTTCAATTCATGGAGTTTTTGAACACGAATGGGACGAAAGCAAGCTCAATCCCAAAGGGGCGATCTCTCCTTATTTCGCCTTTTTTGCGTTCAAAATCCATTGGCCGAAACTAAAAAACTGATTTCAATTGACGGAAAAAAAAAGCCTCACCCGTTCGCGTAGCTGTGCATTCCGCCCAACAGGAAGTTCACACCGAAGTAGGTCATCAGCACGGTGAGGAAGGCGATGACCATGAAGGCGTGGAAGAACCGTGGCCGACGGAACTGCGGCAGGCTCTGGCTGTGGAGCGCGAAACTGTAGAACAGCAGCGTGATGAGCGCCCAGACCTCCTTCGGGTCCCAGCCCCAGTAGCGTCCCCACGAGACATTGGCCCAGATGGCTCCGATGAAGATGCCGCCTGCCATGCAGAAGAGCGCCGGATAGAGCAACACGCGCGAGATGTCCTGCAACTGGACCAGTTTCGCCTCGTCGCGCACGAAGAGCGAGGTCAGACCGTTCAGGAAGGTGAAGGCCAACAGCGCATAGGCCACCATGATGATGCAGACGTGGCTCGACAGCAGCGGCGACGAGAGCACCGGCATGAGCGGCGTGATCTGCGGGTTGGACTGCCCCATCATCGAGACGAGCAGCGTCAGCCCCGACAGCAGGTAGCCGAACGGCATGATGAGCACGAAGCGGCGTTGCAGGGCCAATGTGAACGACATCACGACGACGGCAAGGAACTGCATCGTCTCGTGGCCGTTGGTGAGCGGCAGATGGCTGGAGACGTACCATCGGACACCCAGAAAAACAATCTGATAGATCAAGGCCAATGCCATGACCGCATTGACCGCAACGACCGACCATCGGGGCAGGCGGCGTCCCTTCAGCCAGAAACGGAGGTAGAAGGCGAACAGCACGATGCCGAGTGTGGCGAAGGCCATGGCCAACAGTCGCGTAGCGTTGCACGAATTGTAAAGCTTCTCGGCGCGGAAATGGGCGTCGGACGGCAGCACATCGGCCGCCTGCTCCATCTGGAACTTGCGTATCTTGCCCACGGTGTAGCTCATCTTGTCGTACTGCTGCATGACGGCAAGCTCGGCCACGTAGTTCATCGACTTCTTGACGAAATACCACGACGGCTCGTCCATGTCGAGCGGCAGGTTGTCCGACTGGCTGAACCACGTGAGCGTCGTCGTCGAGGTCGTGTCGTTGGCCGATGCCCCACGATAGGGATAGATGCGCATGAAGCGGCCGGCATGGAGCATCTGGATGATGGCCTGCTGTTCATCGGCCGCAGCCTTGTTCTTGGCCTTCTTGAGCGGCTGCTCCATCCATTTGGTCGGGAAGAAAAGCCAGCCGGTGAAGACCTGTTCGGCCGTGTAACCCGCGTAGCGCGGCTTGCCGTAGAGCTTGGTCGTGAAGTCGTAGGCCACGGTCTGGAGCGGACAGATGCGTCCGTTGTAGTAGGCGTAGAGGTCGCAGAACTGGTTGGCCAACGTGTCGGGCAGAACCTTCAGTCCGTCGGCCGACGGGCGCGCGTGAGCCATCGGCCATGACAATAATGCGACAATGGCCAATGTCTTGAGCCGGCGCAGTGCCTGACGGAAACCCTCGCGCGGATGGATGAGCAGGATAATCATCGAGAGGAAGAGCAGGCCGTAGCCGACGTAGGTCACGCCGATGCCCCACGGGTCGTAGGCCACAGAGAGCGTCGTGCCCTGCAGGTCGGGGTCGTAGGCCGCCTGATAGAAGCGGTAGCCTTGATGTTGGCCGATGTTGTTCATCGAAATCTGGCACTCGGTCTCGGCGGCCGACGGCCCGGTGATGCCGATGCGCGAGATGTAGTCCATCGGGGTCGATGTGCCGGGGTAGTTGGCCACCTCGAAGCTAATCAGCCGCACGGCGAACGGGAAATCGGCTACGCGACCTCCATCGGCCAAGAACGCCGACACGCCGGGCTGATCCATGCGCAGATGCAGTTCGCCCTGTCGCCCCCACACGTGGGTGATGAGCGCGCCGGCCAGGATGATGACCAGCGAGACGTGCAGCAGGAGCAGGAACGGCCGATGCAGCATCCGACGTGCAAAGACGTAGGCCAATCCCAATGCCGCCAACAGTGCCCACAAGGCGGCGAACCACCACGAGCCATAGATTCCGGTGGCCGAACCGGTCATTTTTTCAACGAACGTTGCCGCCACCATCACGACGATGACGACGGCAAGCATAGAGAAAGTTGTGTATTTGAGTTGTTTCATAAAAAAGGAAGACGACCCCCTCCCAACCTCCCCGAGGGGAGGAGACGGATGAAATCATTTGACTGGTAAAACGAAAAATTCCGTTGTTTATTTTATGGCCGATGTTTTTGGCCGATGGAGCAAACCACACCCCTCCCCTGGGAAAGTCGGGAGGGGGGCAGTGTGGTCATCAGATTGCATCGACGAACTTGACTACAGCTTCGCGCTCCTCCTTGGTCAGTTCGCGGAACTTCTCGACAGCTGAGCGTGCGTCCGATTCGGCAGCACCGTGCCACATGATGGCTTCGAGCGTGTTGCGGGCGCGGCAGTCGTGCAAACGGTCTTCGCAGCCCTCGGTCAACTTGCAGAGGCCGCGACCCCACAGCGGAGTGGTACGGCACCAGCCAGTGCGGATGTCATTGACCATAAAGAGTTTATGCTGCACGAAATCGGTGTAGGGCCAAATCTTCTGGTGCGGATAGCGTGGCATCTGGTCGTCGCTGGTGAAGAACTTGTTCGGGTCCTGGATGTGGTCTTCGCCCGTGGTCCATGATGGCCGATGACACTGCGCACAGCCGATGGAGCGGAACAGGTCGTGGCCCAGCTGCACGTCGGGATCGTCGAGGTCGCGCGCGGCAGGAACGGCGAGGCCACGGTGCCAGACCATGAAGTCGGTGTAGTGGGCATCGTCCATCTCGACGTCGAGTTCGGTCGAGGTCAGGTAGTTCCAGATGTTCTGGGCGACATCTTCGGTGTGCCACGTCGGATGATTGTGGTCGGGGTCAATCTGCTCAATCCATGCGGGGAAGGCTGCCTGCACGTCGGCATCGGCCATCGACTGCTGTGCGTAGAACTTGCCGGCGAGGTCGAGGTAGTGATAGCGGCGGTCACTGCGGGTCACGTTGGTGATGTTCCAGATGGCATTGGCACCGGCAGCGTCCAGAATCGGGCCACGCGACATGGCGTAGGTGTAGCGGCGCACGTACTTTGTGCCGTCGCCCTGACGTGAGTTGCTGTAGTACGATTTCCATTGGCCATTCTCAAACCAGTCGGTGCGGAAGTTCTTGATGTAGCCCTTGTTGTAGGCGTTCTCCTCCTTGACCCACTGGGCCGTGATCGAGTCGTCGGGAATGGCATCGGTCAGGCCAGTTCCATAGACGCCGATGGTCGATTCGAGCTTCACGCCGACCTCATCGACGCCCACTTCGACATATTCGCCGTTGCGCATGGCCATGAGAGGCGCGTAGTAGGCCGAACGTGGGATGTTGACCTCGGGATAGATGAGCGAATAGGTCTCGCCGTCGGGGAAAGTGTTGCCCCAATCGTCGGTGTAGTCGAGCCAGTCGATGGTGATCTGCTTCTCGTCGATAGGAGCCTTGAACGGACCATAGGCCAACGTCTGCGGCATTCCGGCCACCGAATAGATGTAGTTTTCGGTCTGCTTGTCGTAGATGACCAGCAGGTAGCCGTTGCCGTGCTGCGTGCCGCTGTAGGATGTCTGCCGCTTGCCGTGGCCGTAGCCCGGATGGCAATAGAGGCAGCCCGGACGGACGGCTACAGGGCCCAGACCGCAGAATGCGCCGTCGGTGTTGGTGTTGAAGTTCTTCTCAAACAGGTATTCGCCCAGCTTGAACGACTGCGAGAACTTCTCTTCGCAGGCCGGCGTGGGTTGCTCGAAGGCATTGGCCGATGCATTGAACGACGTGCCCAGTTCGCCGCCGGCATACCATTCTGACTCGTCGAACGATTCGGACTTGTAGGTGTTTTCGACCTCGTTCTTGTCGTCATCTTCGCAGGCGGTGACAAGGACGGCTGCGGCCATCATCAGGCCCATGATTTTCATTGTCTTCATAATAGTTGTACTTTTTTCAACGGCAAAGCCAGACGACCGCAAAACGGGTCGTCTGGTTGCCATAAATTGGTTATTGTTATTCGGTTACGCGATTTTTTATTCGCCAATGGCATTCTTCAAGTCGTTCAATGTCGAGTTGAGAGCCTCAAGAGCCTCGATGGCAAGGCCGACCTTGGCATCCTTGTAGTTCTGGACGAATGGCTTTGGCATATTGTCGATGGCCAACAGGGCAGCCTCAAGTGCGGCAGTGACCTTGGCAGTCTGGGTTGGAGCCGAAACCAGTGAATAGGTGATGAGCGAGCCGACAGCTGGAGCAGTGATGCCCTTGTTGTTGTCCGATGGAGTCAGGCCATAGAGCGAGTTCTTGACCGACATGATGTTGTCGTAGAAGTCGGTGATTGAGTTGTAGGCGTGTGGCGATTCGATGTAGGTCTCATCCTCGCCCGTGTATGGAGCACCGATCTTGCTGTGGGCAACCTCGTCGATGATTTTCTGGCAGCCCTCGATGATCTCGACAGTAGCGGCGGTGACGGTCTTCCAGCGTGAGCCGGCGAAACCTGCGTCCTTGAATTCGTCGCCAAAGGCATCGGCCTCAAATTCGGCCTCTTCGAGCAGAGCCTCCTGATCTTTGGTCAGGTCGCCGTTCCAAGCCGAAACCAGCTTGCAGGCGTTCAGGTAGAGGTCTTCGGCAGCAGCCTGTGCAAACCAAGCCTCGTCGTCGGTCAAGTTGGTGCGAACAGCTCCATTGCGGAACAACAGATACTCGACAGCATGGAAGCCGGTCAAGTTCCGGCCGGTGGCGATGGCCTCTTCAAGGAGAGCAGCATCCGACTCGTTGGTAGCAGGGTTATACCTGGACATATAGTTCTCGAATGAAGCGGCTTCGAATGGCCATGTGTCGATGTGCGGGTCAATGCCGTAGGTCGATGCAGCACCGAACAGGAATGCCTCCGACCACTCCCAATACTTGCGGGCCTCCTTCCATGAGGTAGCAGCGGCGGCGTAGTCCTTGGCCTCAATGTTCTCAATCATCTTGCCGGTAGCCTCGACCAGACCTTCGTAGGTAGGCTGGAGGGTGTTCTCGACAAAGTTGCTGTTGACAACCTGAAGGGTCTTCTCCTTGGCCGAGAGTTCGTCGTCGTTGTCGTCATCGTCACACGAAGTGACCGACATTGCTACAGTGGCCATCATTGCCACGGTGAGCATGTTCTTCCAATTCATTTTCATTGTTGTTTGATTTTTGTTTAAGTTGTTATTTCGGTTTTCTTATTTACAGTTTTGAAACATAGTAAATACACTCCCCTTTTCAGCCCTTATTTATTTGAACCATCCGCAATAGGTCACGCCGATGCTCACGCTTGGCTCGTCGTTGTATTCCAGCGGATAGGTGTTGCCGTTCGACGAAGTGTAGGTCAGACCCGTCTCCTTGAAGAAGCGGTCGGAGAACTCGGCCTTGACGACGACCTCCTTCACGGGCATATAGTTGAGGCCGATGGCCATGCGGTTCTTTTCGCACCAGCCGTAGGCGCTCTTCTGCGTGCTCTTCTGCATCGAGTTGTAGTATTCATATCGGCCGAAGACATACAGTTTCTGCTCGTCGGCGGTCAACTTGTCGCTGAAGGCGAACACATTGTAGCCCGTCTCAATCGCGTAGCACATGGCATCGCTTGCCACAGGCTGATGCTTCGACGGCGAACCGTCCTGACCCGAGTGTGTCGGATATGCCTTGTTGAACTTCGTGATGAGCGAGGCATCGTCCAAGTGCGCCCAGTCGAAGTTGCCGCGCATGGTGAAGTTCTGGCTCTTGTACTGGAAGTCGAATGCGCCGATGGTCAACGTGCCCTTCACGTCCTTGTAGGTGCCGGAACCGATGGAGCGCAGCGTGTTCTTGAACGTGTTGCCGCGGTAGCCGCTCGCACTGAGTCGCAGGTTCTTCACGCCAAAATAATCGACGCGGGCCGAACCGGCATAGACATTGGCAATCTTGAATTCGTAGCTCGATGTCGCGCCGTAGTGGACGAAGCACTCCGAGCCGAAACGCTCCGAATCCAAGCCCGACAGGAACTGCGCCTCATATCGCCAGTTCTGCGTGCGGCCCCACACCGAAACGCCCGTCTGATGCCACGTGTTGGGCAACAGCGTAGCCTCACCCTCGGGACGATAGACGGTGAAGAATTCGTTTGGCATGTGATATTGATTGGCCGCACCCACAGGCACGATGATTTCGCCTGCGCGGATGTTCAGTTTGCGGCCGAATGACTTCTGGATCCAGAACTGCTCCAGGGCCACCTCGCCGCCCTTTTCGGTCTCGGCCTCATATTCGCCGCTCTCGTCGGCATCCATCTCGACGGCCGATTCGGTGCCACCGTGTTCAAATTCGATTTCGGTACCCATCGTCCAACCCTTGCCGAAGTCGTAGCCGAGGTTTATGACGACGTGCGGCAGGTCGAAACGGCCGTGGCTGTCGTCGTCCTTGTGCTCATACGGACGGGTGTACCTATATATGTTATCGCTGTAGAAATTGCGGGTCATCACAGCCTCGCCATATCCACCGATGGAGAGGCGGCTAAATACGCGTTCTGTTTGGTTTTTGGCCGATGTTTTTGTCTCGTTTCCAGCCTGTTCTACGTTCTGTCCAGCCATTGCATTGGCCGAAACCAACATCGCAATTGCGGCTGCTCCAATACCTTTATTCAGATTGTTCATAACCATATTATGTGATACACAATAGTAAGTATTTGCTTGATTTTTGCGCCGCAAAGGTAGTGGTTTTAACACTCTTTCACAATACTCATTTTTAGGTAAAGGTTATGGCCGATGCCGTTTCGTCAATGCCTTTTTCTGCGGCTCATGGTGCAGTTCTCTCCTATAAAATAAAAAAAAAGGAAGCCCCATGCAGGGACTTCCTCGGTACGGATAGTGGGACTCGAACCCACACGCCTCACGGCACCAGATCCTAAGTCTGGCTTGTCTACCAATTTCAACATATCCGCATGTCGATTTCGGTTTTGACGGGCGCAAAGATACGCAATTTTTCCGAATTAACCGCGAGAATCAGGGAAATAATTTTTGTGGCCGATGAAAATTTCGCGCGACCATGCCATTGGCCGACAATATCACGCGCCCCCGTTCATTCAAAAAAGAAGAGGAGCGAGATGCTCTTGTTCCGTGCCTGCGAGAGGGCCTTGGTGTAGGGGAGCAGCGTCTCGTCCTTCAGCCCCTTGCGCTTGTGGTCGATCATGTCGAGCAGGCCGATGTTGAAGCGCACCTCCGGGCAGAACTTGAAGAACGGCAGGTAGTTGTCGCAGCCCAGCGCCACGTGCAAGCCCAGGTCGAAGCGCTGGAAGACGATAGGCTGCTCCTTCTCGTGCGCGAGGTCGAAGTCCATCTGCGCGCCCAGCAGCATGTAGGGGCGGTAGTTGTTCAGCCGGTGGGTGGCGACCTTCAGGCTGAAGGGCACCGAGAGGTAGTTCGACTTGAGCGTCTGGATGCGCTTTTCGGCCGATGTGACATTGCGGAACGTCACGTCGCGCGACATGAAGTGCAGTGTGGGCGAACAGCGGATGTTCAGGTTCTCGGTCAGGGCAACATCGCCCATCAGGCCGACGCAGAAGGCCGGGTTCATGCCGGTACACTCGGCCGTCCAGTCGTTCGCGCCGCTGTGCTGGAAGATGACATCGGCCACATCAATGCCCAGCAGAAACCCGTAGTGGACGCGCCTCTGGTCAATGTATGGGATGTTCTTCAATGCCTGTCGCTGGGCCAGCAACGGGACGGAGGCTGCAAGAGCCGCGAGCAGGAACAGGATTCTTTTCATTGTGTGGGGAGTTTTGGCCGATGCCGTTGCGTTGGCCATCAATGTATAACTCTTGGATTTAACGCATTGGCCGCGCAAATATTGTATAAATGCGGAGGGAAAAAACATTGGCCAATGATTTTTCTCCCCGAAATTTTGCTTTTCCTGCGAAAATCCGTAACTTTGCGCCCATGATTGAAAAAGTTATCCTGCTGGAACAGGCCGATCCTGTGATTTTTTATGGCGTGAACAACAGCAACATCCTGCTGCTCAAGACGCTCTACCCGAAACTCCGTTTTGCTGCCCGTGGCCGCGCCATCAAGGTGTACGGCGACGAGGCCGATATCGCGATGTTCGAGACCTTCGTGGACAAGCTGATGCGCTATTGTGCCGACTACAACAAGCTGAACGAGGAGGTCATCCTCGACTTCTGGAACGGTGAGGGCCCGGTCGAGAAGAAGCAGGATTCGCTCATCATCTACGGCGTGAACGGAAAGCCCATCACGGCGCGCACGGAGAACCAGAAGGCGTTGGCCGATGCCTTCCGTACGAACGACCTCTGTTTCGCCCTCGGGCCTGCCGGTTCGGGCAAGACCTATGTGGCTATCGCATTGGCCGTAAAAGCGCTGAAGAACAAGGAGATACGGAAGATTATCCTGTCGCGCCCAGCTGTCGAAGCCGGCGAAAAACTGGGATTCCTGCCCGGCGAGATGAAGGACAAGCTCGACCCCTATCTGCAACCGCTCTACGATGCGCTCGAAGACATGATTCCGGCCGCCAAACTGAAGGAACTGATGGAGACCAACGTGATTCAGATTGCACCATTGGCCTACATGCGCGGCCGAACGCTGAGCGATGCCGTCATCATCCTCGACGAGGCGCAGAACACCACCGGCCCGCAGATCAAGATGTTCCTGACGCGACTGGGCCTCGGTGCCCGCATGATCGTGACGGGCGACATGAGCCAGATTGACCTGCCGCAAAACGTGCAGTCGGGCCTGGTGCAGGCACAACGCATCCTGCGCGACATCCCGGGCATCGCCACCATCGAGTTCGACAAGCGCGACATCGTGCGCCACCGGCTCGTCCAGAAGATTGTCGAGGCTTACGACCGTCATGAAAAGGCATTGGCCGAAAAGCGGAAGGCCGCCCGTATGCAGGTTGTGGCCGATGGTCCTGCGGCGGAATGACATTGGCCAAGATGATATTTTGCAATTCGTGATTTGTAATTCGTATTTCAAGCGCAACGGCATGACCGATTTTCGACAGCGAATCTTGGCCATGTCGCTTTTTTTGTCTAACTTTGCCGCGCATTTTAAACGTACAACACCTGAATAGGTTATGAAACTCGGTTTTGATAACGAAAAGTATCTCCGTATCCAGTCTGAACACATCAAGGAGCGCATTGCCCAATTCGACGGCAAGCTTTACATGGAGTTGGGTGGCAAACTCTTCGATGACCACCACGCCAGCCGCGTCCTGCCCGGATTCCAGCCCGACAGCAAGTTGCGTATGCTGGCCCAGCTGCGCGACAGCATCGAGATTGTGATTGTGGTCTCGGCCAATGACATTGAAAAGAACAAGGTGCGCGCCGACCTCGGCATCACCTACGACGAGGACGTGCTCCGCCTGCGTGACGAGTTCATGAAGCGCAACTTCATGGTGGGCAGCGTCGTCATCACCCACTACAACGGCCAGCAGGCCGCCGACCAGTTCCGCCACCGCCTGGAACGCATGGGCATCAAGTCCTATATCCATTATCCCATCGATGGTTATCCGCACAATGTCGAGCTGATTGCATCGGACAACGGCTTCGGCAAGAATGACTATGTCGAGACTTCCCGCGAGCTGGTCATCGTCACCGCCCCGGGCCCCGGCAGCGGCAAGATGGCAACCTGTCTCTCTCAGCTCTACAACGAGAACAAGCGCGGCGTGCGTGCCGGTTATGCCAAGTTCGAGACCTTTCCCGTGTGGAACCTCCCGCTCAAGCATCCGGTGAACATTGCCTACGAGGCAGCCACGGCCGACCTCAACGACGTCAACATGATTGACCCGTTCCACCTGGAGGCCTACGGCAAGACCGCCATCAACTACAACCGTGACATCGAGATTTTCCCCGTCCTGAACGCCCTGTTCGAGGGAATCTACGGCGAGAATCCCTACAAGTCGCCTACCGACATGGGCGTCAACATGATTGGCTTCTGCATCAGCGACGACGAGGTCTGCTGCCAGGCATCAAAGGACGAAATCATCCGCCGCTTCTACGACGCAACGAACAAGATGGCCGATGGCGCTGACAACGAGAATGAGGTCTCGAAGATTCGTCTCCTCTTCAATCAGGCCAAGATTTCGACCGCCTTCCGTCGCGTCACCACGGCTGCCTACGAGAAGAAGATCGAGAGCGGACACACATCGGCCGCCATCGAACTGGAAGACGGCACCATCATCACGGCCAAGTCGTCACCGCTCCTGGGCTGCTCGGCCGCATTGCTAATCAATGCCACCAAGCATCTCGCCGGCATCGACCACGAGGTGAAGCTCATCCCGCAGAGCATGATCGAGCCTATCCAGCGCACCAAGACCTCTTACCTCGGCGCCCAGAACCCGCGTCTGCATACCGATGAGGTGCTCGTCGCACTCTCGGTCCTCTCGCAGCACGATGAGAACTGCCGTCTCGCCCTCTCGCAACTGCCCGCCCTGCGCGGCTGTCAGGTCCATTCGACCGTCATGTTGAGCGAGGTGGACCGCAAGATCTTCAAGAAACTGGGCATCGGCCTCACCTGCGATCCTGTCCGGAAACAGTAAGCCGTGGGGTAGGTTAGGGGCATTGGCCAATGTCTCAATGAAATCGCCCCATCGCACCTCCAGAGAAATCAAGAATCCTCAAATAAATTCCAAAACTATGTCAGCTTTAACTCGCACCGACTTCAACTTCAAGGGTCAGAAGTCTGTTTATCACGGCAAAGTCCGCGACGTGTACAACATCAACGACGACCTGATGGTCATGGTCGCCACCGACCGCATTTCGGCCTTCGATGTAATTCTGCCCAAGGGAATCCCCTTCAAGGGTCAGGTCCTGAATCAGATTGCGGCCAATTTCCTGGATGCCACAAGCGACATCGTCCCCAACTGGAAACTCGCCACGCCCGACCCGATGGTCACCGTCGGCCTCAAGGCTGAAGGTTTCCGCGTCGAGATGATCATCCGTGGCTACCTGACCGGTTCGGCATGGCGCGAGTACAAGGCCGGCTGCCGTGAACTGTGCGGCGTGAAGCTGCCCGAAGGCATGAAGGAGAACCAGAAGTTCCCGACCCCGATCATCACCCCGACCACCAAGGCCGATGAGGGTCACGACGAGAACATCTCGAAGGAGGAAATCATCGCCCAGGGCCTCGTCAGCAAGGAGGACTACGAGCAGATGGAGAAATACACCTACGCCCTGTTCCAGCGTGGCACCGAAATCGCTGCCCAGAAGGGCCTGATTCTGGTCGATACCAAATACGAGTTCGGCAAGCGCGACGGCAAGGTCATCCTCATCGACGAAATCCACACGCCCGATTCAAGCCGCTACTTCTACGCTGAGGGCTACGAAGAGAAGTTTGCCAAGGGTGAGCCGCAGAAGCAGCTCTCGAAGGAGTTCGTCCGCCAGTGGCTCATCGAACACAACTTCATGAACCAGCCCGGTCAGGTCATGCCCGAAATCACCGACGAGTATGCCCAGAGCGTCAGCGACCGCTACATCGAGCTCTACGAGCATATCGTCGGCCAGAAGTTCGTCAAGGCTGCCGACAATGCCGACATCGCTGCCCGCATCGAAAAGAACGTGAGCGAATACTTGGCCAATGTCAAGTGAAGCGGCGGTAATTTGTAATTTGTAATCTGTAATTGTTTTGAAGCACTGTATCATAGCCGACCTCCACGTCGTCATCGACTCCGATGACAAGCCTTTGTTGGACGTTCTGGCTCCACGATATGCACCATTCTGTCACCGGGCCTCGGATTGCGCCGAGGTGCCGGTGCTTTTTGCTCTGCATCATGTGGAGAGGTTCGAGCCATTGGCCAATGCCGTTCAAATCGCCGATTTTGAATGTCAGGAGACGTGGTGCATCTACTCCGAGACGGCCGATGCCGTCCAGATTACGTTGCAGGACATGGATACGCGTCAGGATATCGCCCAGATGCAGTGCGATGCGGCCTATCATGATGCAAAGTGCTGGTTGTCAGGTGATGTCGCAATTCGCGAATATTGCTACAACAACTTTATGATGATGCTCTTCGCTTTTGCTGCAATGAACCGGCAGACGTTGCTCTTCCACGCCTCGGTCATTGCGCGCGAGGGGAAGGCCTATCTTTTTTTGGCCAAGAGCGGTACCGGCAAGAGCACGCACAGCACCCTCTGGCTCAAGCACGTCCCGGGCTGCCAGCTGGTCAACGACGACAATCCCGTGGTCGGCGTGCGCGACGGCAAGGTCCTCGTCTATGGTTCGCCGTGGAGCGGCAAGACGCACTGTTACCGCAACGTCAGCTTCGAGGTGGGAGGCTTCGTGCGCATCAACCGTGCTCCCGAATGTAGCATCCAGCGCCAGTCGCCCGTGTCGGCCTTCGCTCTGCTGCTGCCGTCGTGCAGTGGCGTGAAGTGGGTGAAACCGCTCTACAGGGCGCAGTGCGACGCGATTACCGCCATCGTTGGCCGCACCCCTATCTATGAACTCTATTGCACGCCCTACCGTGAGGCCGCCATGGTGTGCAGCCGTGGCGTCGGTGCGTGGGACGGTGTCTCCCAGGGTGAGGGCTTTGCCGTGAATGAACACAGCCGCAAGCCCGCCGGCGTGAAACTGCCTGAAGAAAATTGAATTTTTGGGGCCAATGGGATTTCCCGGCCCGACTGTATTGACCTTTGACCCATGATGCAGCAGACTATCCAAGTGCCCAACCGCATTTTCCTCGAAGAGGTGCGCCGCCAGTTGCAGGCGGGCCACACGGCGACTTTCCGCGTGCGTGGCTGGTCGATGCGTCCTTTTCTGGAGCATGGCCGCGACAAGGTGCTGCTCGTCTCGCCGAAACGCCGCGCGGGCAACTGCACGCTGTGGGGCGACGGCAACATCATTGGCCGCGAAACCTGCACACCGGAAAATGTGATTGGTGTGGCCGATGGATTCTACATCGGGCGAAAAGAGAGATTCTTCCACGTCGATGGCCGCGTGTGGCGGTGCTACAGCTGGCTGTGGATGCACGTGACGGCCGTGCGGCGCTACCTTCTTTGGGCTTATCGCATTGGCCATAAACTTATTAAATAGAAAAACTATGAAACTGAAATCTGGATTTGCTTTGCGCGACATCTGTGGCGAAAAGGTTCTCGTGGCTGAGGGCCTCGAGAACATCGACTTCAGCAAGATTGTCAACCTCAACGAGACAGCGGCCTATCTGTGGGAAAAACTGGACGGACGTGACGCCTTCACGATTGATGATATGGTCACGCTGCTCTGCGACGAATATGACGTGACGGCCGATGTTGGCCGTAAAATAAAAAATCTCTTTTTGGCCGATGGAGCTGCGCCACTATCTCCGTACATTCCGATGGTTGGTTTCGATAGCCGATGGTTATCGCGCCAGCATCGTGCTCTGTACCGTGCTTGGCCTGCTCAACATCTGCTTCGGATGGTGTTTCGTCTGGGTGTGCAAGTGGGCGGTCGATGTCGCATCGCACGCGGCCGATGGCAATCTGTACCACATCCTGCTGCTGCTGCCGTGCATCATGGTGTGTGAACTGTCGTCGATGGCTCTGTCGTCGTGGATCAGCCAGGTGCGCAATGTGAAGTTGGACAACCGCTTGAAGCAGAACGTCTTCCGCCACCTGATTGACAGCGAGTGGCGCGGCATCGAGAAATATCACACGGGCGATGTCGTGAACCGCATCGAGGGCGACGTTTCGAGTGTCGTCGGTTTTGCGACCGATACGCTGCCCGGCATCTTCGTCCTGGTCTTCCAGCTGGTCGGCTCGTTCCTGATGCTGTTGTGGCTCGACTCGACATTGGCCTGGATCGTCCTCTGCATCAGCCCGATATTCCTGTTGCTTGCACGTATTTACATCCGCCGGATGCACAAAATCACGCGCGACATCCGCGACAGTGACAGCGCCATCCAGAGCCAGATTCAGGAGAACCTGCAATATCGCGCCGTCATCAAGACGTTGGAACAGAGCGAAAACACCCTGGCGCGTATGTCGCGTCTGATGGACATCCTCACGGGACAGGTGCGCCAGCGCGCGCGGCTTTCGATTGCTACGCGACTTTGCATGAGCGGCGGCTTCGGGCTCGGCTATTTCCTCACGTTCGGCTGGGGTGTGATTCAGATTTGGCAGGGCGTCATCGGCTACGGCACAATGGTCGCCTTCCTGCAACTGTCGGGTCGTGTGCAACGTCCCATCGCCGATTTGAGCAAGGAGGTTCCTGTTTTTGTCCGATGCTTCACAGCCGCCGAACGCCTGATGGAGCTGATGGACCTGCCGCAGGAGGAGTGCGACCCGCAACCGCTTCTCCCGATGTCCGGCGTCGGCATCCGTTTGAACGACGTTTCATTCCGCTACGAGGCCGATGGTCGTCCCCAGCGGCTCATCTTCGAACATTTTTCGGCCGATTTCAAGCCGGATTCGTCGGTCGCCATCCTCGGCGAGACCGGCGTGGGCAAGACTACGCTGATTCGTCTGCTCTTGGCACTTGTGCGCCCCGACGGTGGCCGCATCGAACTATATTCATCGGCCGATGCCCAGCCGCTCACTGCCTTCAGTCGTCGCTATTTCTCGTATGTGCCGCAAGGAAACACCCTGCTCAGCGGCACCATCCGTAGCAACCTTCAGATGGGCAGCATCGATGCCGACGAGGCGGCAATGCTCAAAGCCCTGCACTTGGCTTCGGCCGACTTCGTCAGCGACCTTCCGAACGGACTTGACACCGTCTGCGGCGAACGTGGCGGCGGTCTTTCCGAGGGACAGGCACAGCGCATCGCCATCGCCCGTGCCTTGTTGCGCGATGCTCCGATTCTCCTGCTCGACGAAGCGACATCGGCCCTCGACCCCGAAACCGAGCAGCGCGTGTTGGACAATCTGTTGGCCGATGACAGCCGTCGCCTCCTCATCCTCATCACCCATCGTCCCGCTGCGGCCGAGCGCTGCCATCAGGTGCTCCGTCTGGGCTGATGAAAAAACGTAATTCGTTAGTAATTAGTAATTCGTAATTAGTAATTCGTAATTTGTAATTAGTAATTTGTAATTAGTAATTTGTATCAACACAATATGAGTCGTAAAAACAAGAAGAAACCGCTGCTGGAGAATGTCGAAATCACGGCCTATGCCGCCGAAGGCAAGTCGCTGGCGCGCGTGAACGATAAGGTCGTCTTTGTGCCGTTTGCCGCCGTGGGCGACGTGGTCGATATCCAGGTGCGCAAGTCGCGTAGTTCGTATGCCGAGGGTACCATCGAGCGCATCGTCAAGCCGTCGCCCGTCCGCATCGAACCGATGTGCGAGCATTTCGGCGTGTGTGGCGGCTGCAAGTGGCAGCATATTCCCTACGAAGAGCAGCTCAAGTTCAAGCAGCAGCAGGTGGTCGATGCCCTGACGCGCATCGGCAAGGTCCAGTTGCCCGAGTGTTCGCCAATCGACGGGTCGAAGGAGACGAAATTCTATCGTAACAAGCTGGAATTCACCTTCTCGTGCAAACGTTGGCTCACATTCGAGGAGGTTGCGGCCAATGTCAAGTACGACGACATGAACGCCCTCGGCTTCCACATCCCCGACTGCTTCGACAAGGTGCTCGACATCCGCAAGTGCTGGCTTCAGGACGACATCTCCAATCAGATTCGCCTCGACATCCGCGAGTTTGCCATCGGCCATAACCTGCCATTCTATGACCTGCGCAATCAGGTCGGCCTGCTCCGCAACATGGTGGTGCGTACCGCATCGACCGGCGAACTGATGCTCATTGTCATCTTCGGCGAAGATAATAAGGACGGCATCGCGCTCGTACTCAACCATTTGAAGGAGAAATTCCCGCAGATTACGTCGCTCATGTACGTCGTCAACACCAAGTGCAACGATGCGTGGAGCGATTTGCCTTGCCTCTGCTGGTCGGGCAAGGACCACATCTATGAGGAGATGGAGGGCCTGCGCTTCAAGGTCGGACCCAAGTCATTCTACCAGACCAACAGCCGTCAGGCCTACACCCTTTACAAGTACGCGCGCGAATTTGCCGGATTGGCCCCATCGGACACAACATCGGCCGATGAAAAACCGCTCGTCTATGACCTCTACACCGGCACCGGCACCATCGCCAATTTCGTGAGCCGCAGCGCCCGCAAGGTCATCGGCATCGAATATGTGCCCGACGCCATCGAGGATGCCAAGGTCAATTCTGCGGTCAACGGCATCGAAAACACACTTTTCTTTGCCGGCGACATGAAGGACATCCTGACCGATGCCTTTATTGCCGAGCATGGCCGTCCCGACGTCATCATCACCGACCCGCCACGCGCCGGAATGCACGAGGATGTCATCAACGTCATCCTCAATGCCGCCCCGAAGGTCATCGTCTATGTGTCGTGCAATCCGGCCACCCAGGCGCGCGACCTCCAGCTGCTCGATGCCAAATACCGCGTCACACACATCCAGCCTGTCGATATGTTCCCGCACACCCAACACGTCGAGAACGTCGTCCGTCTGGAACTGAAATAATGTTGAATCGCCCCGCTACTGTTTCGTGCAGCGGGGCGATTCGTATCTTCCGCGCTTCTGTGTTTTCGGCTTTGCCAGCGAATTGCGGAATAGTGACAACTATGGATTGCAAAATATCGATTGCGGTAAATTTTCTTTCATTAAAGATATCCT
>CACZAY010000060.1 GCA_902779265.1 uncultured Bacteroidales bacterium
ACTCATTCCACCCAAGGTATTCTCGCTCGAAGAGGCGCTGGAATACATCAAGGAGGACGAATATGTTGAGGTAACGCCCCACAGCCTCCGTATGCGCAAGATTATCCTTGACGAGCTGGAGCGCAAACGCATACACCGCGCTGCCGGCATCGAGGACGAAGACGAATAAGACTTTTAGGTTTGGCAAAATGTTTTTCCATTTTGCCAAACCTAAAATAGTTATTAGTTAACAGGTATTCGAATTCCGCTGGTTTTCAACTTGCTTACTTTCAGCCTCGAAAAGGGAACGAACGGGCAGTTGAACTGGATTATAAAAAACAAAATTCTGTGCTTGACGCCCGGAGTGACGTCCAAACATTTGATGAAAAAATTAGACTGGTATATAATCAAAAAGTTCTTGGGCACGTATTTCTTTACGATTGTCCTGATTCTTGCCATAGCCATCGTGCTCGACTACAACAACAAGATGGAGAAGTTCAGCAGCCACGAGGCGCCGGCATGGGAGATCTGCAAATACTACCTGAACTATATACCCTATTTTGCCAATCTGTTCAGCCCGCTGTTCGTGTTCGTGGCGTGCATCTTCTTCACGTCGAAGATTGCGGGTGACAGCGAAATCATCGCCATGCTGGCCTCGGGCGTGAGTTTCGTCCGGCTGTTGAGGCCCTACCTGATATCGGCCGCAATGCTCGCCACGCTGACCTTCCTGCTCAACAGTTTTGTGATTCCCGTCACGAGTGTTGACCGCATCGTCTTCCTGAACAAATACTATAAGGACAAGGAGGTCAAGTCATCGACCAACAACCAGTTTATGGTCGAACCGGGCGTGGTGGTCTTCATGTACAAGTTCGAGACAAAAAAGAATACGGCCAATCGCTTCGCCCTGGAACGCTACGAAGACAAGAAGCTGGTCTCACGCCTCACGGCGAGCCGCGCCGAATATAAGGGCGACTATCACTGGGAGCTGACGCAGTGGAACATCCGCGACATCAATCCGGACGGCGAGACACTCCAGTCGGGCACGAAGATGGACACGGTGATTGCCATTGGCCCTGAAGATATCATCATCCAGAAGAACGAGTTTGAGGAGATGACCACGCCACAGCTGAGCGCCTATATCGACAAGCAGCGGGCTCGGGGCACGGGCAATATCCAGGAATTTGAAATCGAATATCACAAACGTTTTGCTGCCATCGCCACATCGTTCATCCTGACGCTGATTGCGGTGTGCCTTTCGTCGAAGAAGATACGCGGTGGAATGGGCATCAATCTGGGCATCGGACTGGTGCTGGCCTTCCTCTACATTCTGTTCCAGACCGTATCGTCGACATTCGCCATCAGCGGGAGCATGCCGGTCATTGTGGCAGTCTGGCTGCCGAATCTGGTCTTCCTGCTCATCGCCATCTACCTATACAAGTATAAGGCGCCGAGATGAGGGGAAAGAAATGAAATAAGAAATAAGAGTTGAGAGTCGTCTGTATCCTACTATCATTGCGAATGGCAGACGCTTTCCATTGGCCAAGAAAAAAATCGAATTAAAATATTTTATGGAACCTATCAAACATGAATGCGGCATTGCATTGATCCGCCTGCTCAAACCATTGGAGTACTATCAGGAAAAGTATGGTACCTGGATGTACGGTTTTAACAAGCTCTATCTGCTGATGGAGAAACAGCACAACCGTGGACAGGAAGGTGCGGGATTTGCCGCGCTGAAGATGGAGGCTCACCCGGGCGAGGAATTCTTCTTCCGCGAGCGCGCCCTAGGCAGCAACGCCATCAGCGAGATTTTTACCAATGCCAACCACAAGTTTGAGGATTTCACGCCCGAGCAGCTGCGCAATGCGGAATTTGCCAAGATGCACATCCCCTATGCCGGCGAAATCTACATGGGCCACCTGCGCTACAGCACGACGGGCCGTTCGGGCATGGATTTCGTGCATCCGTTCATCCGCCGCAACAACTTCCGCGACAAGAGCCTGTGCGTGTGCGGCAACTTCAACCTGACCAACGTCGATGAAATCTTCGACGAGGTGATGGAGAGCGGCCAACATCCACGTCGCTACAGCGATACATACATGATTCTGGAGCAGCTGGGCTTCCGTCTGGACCGTGAGGTGGAGCGTCTCTACACGCAATATAACGATGGTGTACGCACGGGCCGCGAGGTTACGGCCGAGATTGAGAAGCACATCAATATCACCAATATCCTGAAGACCTCGTCGCCCAGTTGGGACGGCGGCTACTGCATCTGCGGCATGACAGGCTCGGGCGAGAGCTTCGCCGTGCGTGACCCGTGGGGCATCCGTCCGGCCTTCTATTATATGGACGATGAGATTGTAGTGGTCGCCAGCGAACGCCCGGTAATCCAGACGGCTTTTGCCGTCGGCCGAAAGACCGTACACGAACTGCAGCCGGGCCAGGCCATCACCATCAGCCAGGCAGGTGAGGTCAAACTGACGCAGATCAACCCGAAGCAGAAGGTCAAGCAGTGTTCGTTCGAACGCATCTACTTCAGCCGCGGCAACGACGCAGACATCTACCGCGAACGCAAACGGCTGGGATATACATTGGCCGAAAAAGTCTGCAAATCGTGCGACAACGACCTGAAGCACTCGGTCTTCTCGTTCATCCCGAATACGGCCGAGGTCGCCTTCATGGGTCTCGTCGAGGGTCTGAACGAGCAGCTCAACAAACAGAAGGCACAGATGATCCGTGCCTTGGGCGAAAATATGACCGATGACAAGCTGAACGAAATCCTCTCGCTGCACATCCGCAACGAGAAGATTGCCAACAAGGACATCAAGCTGCGCACCTTCATTGCCGAGGGAACATCGCGCAACGACCTGGCCTCGCACGTCTATGACGTGACCTACGGCTGCATCGAGAACGACGTGGACAATCTGGTGGCCATCGACGACTCCATCGTGCGCGGAACGACGCTGAAACAGTCGGTCATCAAGATTCTGAACACGCTGCACCCGAAGAAGATTGTCATCGTCAGCTCGGCCCCGCAGGTGCGTTACCCGGACTGCTACGGCATCGACATGAGCCGCATGGGCGAGTTCATCGCCTTCCGCGCCGCCGTCGAACTGCTCAAGGAGAACGGTATGGAGGGCAAGCTGCGTGAGGTCTATGACAAGTGCAAGGCGCAGGAGAGCCTGCCGAAGGAGAAGATCAAGAACTACGTGAAGGAAATCTATGCACCGTTCACGGCCGACCAGATCAGCCAGAAAATCAGCCAGATGCTCACGCCCCACAGCGTGAACGTGCCGGTGGAAATCATCTACCAGACCATCGAGGGCCTGCACGCCGCCTGCCCGAACCACAAGGGCGACTGGTATTTCACGGGCGACTATCCGACGCCGGGCGGCAACCGGCTGGTCAACCAGGCCTATATCAACTATTTCGAGGGCAACGACTCGAAGCGCGCGATGAAGTCCTGACGTTCGCCGCAGGGTGGAGATGGGACATTGGCCACAATGATGATTGTTTTTATGGCCAATGGACATCGGCCACAACCATAAATACAACAAGTCTTTAATTTCTAACCGACTAGAATATGAGTCTATTCATGCTATTCAAGTTGCTCGGCTCACTCGCACTGCTGATGTTCGGTATGAAGTCGATGAGCGACGCACTGCAGAAAATGGCTGGTCCTCAGTTACGACACGTGCTGGGCGCCATGACCACCAACCGTTTCACAGGTGCGCTGACCGGCACATTCGTGACCGCCGCCGTACAGAGTTCCACAGCCACGACGCTGATGACGGTATCGTTCGTCAACGCGGGACTGCTCACATTGGCCCAAGCCATTTCCGTCATCATGGGCGCGAACATAGGCACGACGCTGACGGCCTGGATCATGTCGGCCGGCATGTCGTTCAACATTGCCGATGCGGTCTATCCGGCCTTCCTGCTGGGCATCATCCTGATCTACCAGAAGAAGCACCGCTACGTGGGCGACTTCCTGTTCGGCCTGTCGTTCCTGCTGTTGGGCCTGGGCACCCTGCGCGCCACGGGCACCGAGATGCACCTGGGCGAAAACCAGGCCGTGCTGGACTTCTTTGCCTCGTTCGACCCGACGTCGTTCTCGACCACACTGATTTTCCTGCTTCTGGGCGGCGTGCTGACCTTCTGCGTGCAGTCATCGGCCGCAGTGATGGCCATCACGATGATCCTGTGTTCGAGCGGCGCGCTGCCTATCTATCAGGGCATTGCGCTGGTGATGGGCGAGAATATCGGCACGACGATTACGTCCAATCTGGCTGCGCTGTCGGCCAATACACAGGCGCGTCGTGCCGCATTGGCCCACCTCTTCTTCAACGTCTTCGGCGTGATCTGGGTGCTGTTCTTCTTCCGTCCGTTCGTCGATTTCGTGTGCGACCTGGTCGGCTATGACGTCGATATGACCAAAGAGGCTGCCGGAACGAGTGCGTTCTTGGCCAATGCCGCTAAGCTGAACTTCGTATTGGCCGCATTCCACACCGTCTTCAACGTCGTCAACACGATGATTCTCATCGGCTTCATTCCACAGATCGAGCGTTTTGTCTGCTGGGTCATCAAGCCGAAGAGCGTGGACGAGGACGAGGATTTCCGTCTCTCGTTCATCACGACCGGCATCATGAAGACGCCCGAGCTTTCCGTGCTGGAGGCTCACAAGGAGATTGCCTCGTTCGCCATGCGTATGCAGAAGATGTTCGGTATGGTGCGCGACCTGCTGGAGCTGTCAAGTTCATCGGCCAACAAGAAAGCCGCCAAGACGGGCGAATTCAACAAGCTCTTCACGCGCATCGAGAAGTATGAGGGCATCAGCGACAACATGGAGCTCGAAATCGCGAAATATCTGGACCAGGTCAGCGACGGTCACTTGGCCGATGAGACCAAGGCGAAGATCCGCTCGATGCTGCGCGAGATTTCCGAACTGGAGTCCATCGGTGATGCCTGCTTCAACATGGCGCGCACCATCCACCGCAAGTACAACGCCAAGGAGGACCACTTCATCGACAGCCAATACGACCACATCCACCAGATGATGGACCTGGCCGACAACTCGCTCACCGAGATGAACAGCCTCCTGAACGGCCGCAAGGATGAATATGACGTGAACCGCACGTACAACATCGAGCACGAAATCAACAACTACCGTGCCCAGCTCAAGCAGCAGAACATCGTTGACGTCAACAACCACGCCTACACCTACGCCGTGGGCACCATCTACATGGACATCATCAACGAGTGCGAAAAGTTGGGCGACTATGTCGTCAACGTTGTCGAGGCGCGCACCGACATAAGGGACAAGAAGGCCTGAACGGGCCTCTCTCCCACCGCAATACCCATATTTGTGGCCAATGTCATTCAGCACAGGGACATTGGCCACAATCTGAAAAAAACGAAATTCTCTCAATTTATATATAACCTAAATACACATTTATGAAAAAACTATTCTTATACCTGGCATTTGTTTTATGTCCAATGTCCCTGTCCGCCATGACCGATGACGTCGAGGCATCGGCCGAGGCCGCTCCCGCATTTCCCGGAGCCGAGGGCTACGCACGCTACATCACCGGCGGCCGTGGCGGCACCGTCGTCCACGTCACCAACCTCAACGACAGCGGCACCGGCTCATTCCGTGCGGCCGTGACGGGCGGCAACAACCGCATCGTCGTGTTCGACGTGAGCGGCTACATCGACCTCCAGAGTGACCTGAAGATCAGCAAGAGCAACATCACCATCGCCGGACAGACCGCGCCGGGCGACGGCATCACCATCCGCTACCGCACCGTGACCTACGCTGGCGACAACATCATCACCCGTTTCATCCGATTCCGCCGCTCGCAGGTCAAGGACGTCAACGACGGCGCCGATGCCGCCTGGGGCCGACAGAAACAGAACATCATCTTCGACCACTGCTCCTTCTCGTGGAGCATCGACGAACTTGCCTCATTCTACGACAACCGCAACTTCACGATGCAATGGTGTACGTTGGGTGAAGCATTGGCCAATCCCGGCCACTCGAAGGGCGAACACAGCTACGGCGGCATCTGGGGCGGCAAGGAGGCATCGTTTCACCATAACTTCCTCTGCCACATGCAGAACCGCGTGCCACGCTTCAACGGAGCACGCTACAACTGGCAAGGATACGACGCCACACGCTTCGTCAACACCATCGATGCCGAGCGCGTCGATTTCCGCAACTGCGTCATGTACAACTGGGGCACCGGCGGATGCTATGGCGGACCCGGCGGCGGCTACGTGAATATGGTGAACAACTACTACAAAGCGGGGCCCGGAACGACCAACAAGACGCGCGTCACGCAATGTTCCGTCTCCGATGCCAGCAATGGCGGCGACAACCCATTCCCCGGCATCGCCTCGCGCTACTTCATCGAGGGCAACTACGTCACGGCGGCTGGTGCATCGGCCGAAAACTACGACTGGAAGGGCGTCGTCTATGACAGCGGACTGACCACTTCGGGCGGCGAGCGCTGGATTCCCGATGCCAACCACTTCTACGGCGACACGGTGGCCTACACCGCCATCAACGGCACCGACCACGTCCGCCTGCGTCTCGACGAACCGATCTATGCCGGCGAAGTGACCACCCACACGGCCGAAATGGCATTCGAGAAAGCCCTGCTCTATGCCGGAGCCTGTTTCTCGCGCGATGCCATCGATGCCCGCTATATGGAGGAGGCCCGCACAGGCACCTGCGAATATACCGGCACCGTGACCGGACGCGCCGGCATCATCGACCTGATTCAAGACCCATCGGCCACAACCATCAACGATGAACTTGTCGCCTACCCCACATTGGCCAATGAAAGCCGCCCCACGGGCTTCGACACCGACAACGACGGTATGCCCGACGAGTGGGAAACGGCCAATGGTCTGAACCCGAACAGCGCGGCCGACTGCAAGACCTACACCCTCGACGAGCGCGGCTGGTACACCAACGTCGAGTGTTACCTGAACAGTCTGGTCGAGGAGATTGTCAAGGGGCAGAACAGCGACGCCATCGATGCGGTCGAGGAATATTTCCCCACATTGGCCACAACCAGCGACATCCAGACGGCCGACAGAAATTCGCGTAGCGCCATCAGCCGCGTGGAGTATTTCACCCTGTCGGGCCAGCCCATCGACGAGCCTTGCACCGGCATCTGCATCCGCCGCATCACGTGGCAGGACGGCACAAAATCCATCGACAAGGTCATGAAACGGTGATTCTTGGCCAATGGATTTTCCGACCGATAATGTCACACACGAAAAAAGCCTCCCTTGTTCGGGAGGCTTTCTCTTTTTATCACGATGGTTTTGGCCAATGGCGTTTATTCCGCAAGCACGGCGCGGACAGGCATTCCGTAGGCACGCACACAACCGCCATCCAGACCAAAATTATTCCAAACGGGATCCATCACCAAGCTGAAAGCACCGATACCATACGGTTCGCCTTCGGTCACAAGCGATGATGACCAATAATTGCCGAATTCATTGACTCCATACGGATCTGTTGTCATACAACGACCTGCCAACGGAAGAAATATCGAATTTCCATTCTTTGCCGAGAATTCATAGCCGACCACACCGCTATCTTTTGTTACAACCTGAGAACCACAATTATCAATCAACTCCTGAAGTTCTTCTTTGGTCGGCATACGCCACGATGAGCCCCAATTGACGGTAGCTGCGTCATCCTCCGGCTCAAGCTCAACGAGGTTATCCGTCTGAGTATATTTTGTCATTGCCGTACTTGTTCCGAACGAATAAGTTCCCCAATCGGTCTTGCCCTCGTCATAGCCTGTCGTCTCGCCCCAGGCGTAATAGTTACCGTAATCCTCAGACTTCCGGGCGCCGACATTGGTCATTGCCCACTTCGTGCCATTGGGCAGGCCGAGGTCGAAATAGACATGACCATTGGCCACACCCATCGTCTCTGGATTGTAGTTATAGACCCAAGTGATGTTGTCATCGGCAGTGATGCCACTACGATCGGAGATAGCTGCGCGCTGCTTTTCCGTACCACAATAGCAAACAGTCGTAAGAGCATTGCAGTGCATATAGAGATATAAACCGATTTCGGCCAATGACGCGGGAAAGACCAATGTTCCAAGAGATTGACAAGCCCAGAAGACACTTCCATCCAACACCGTGACTGTTTCGGGAATGACAAGTTCCGTGAACTTACAATTAGAGAACATTCCGTCCGGCAATGTCGTCAATGAGCTGGAGAAGGTGAAATCTGACAAACTAGAATTCTCGAACAAGCAAGTTCCAACCGATGTCACGCTGTTGGGCATCCTGAACGAAGTCAGATTTTCACAATAAGCGAAACCATATTTTCCGATGGTGGTCAAATTGTCATCAGACTCAAAGATGACCTTCGTAATCTGAGACGCATCAAAAGCACAGTCAGCTATTTCCGTCACAGCGGCAGGAACTGTAAATGGAGCTTCGGAAGTACGTGCGCAGTAAGATATGAGTTTTGTCCCGTCAATCGAATATAAGGCATCCCCAACCATCTTGAAGGCCGGATTTCCATCGGCCACAGTAACAGATTCAAGGGACCGACAATGGAAGAAAGTATATTCGCCGATGCTTGTGACCGATGCAGGAATAACCAATGAACGCAGGTCATAGCAACGGCTGAAATTGCCTTTCAGCTCGGTGATTCCTTCCGGTATGATGACACCGTCAAGATATTGACATTCATAGAAGTTCGGCAGGACGGAATTGGTCATTCCCGTCAAATCCAGCGTAACCTTGGCCTCGCTGCCACTATTGTGCAAGACCTTCAGTGCTTCTGAGATTGCAGCGACACCGGGCTGTCCCAGATAACCGACCACCGGAACCGATCCGCTCTCGGTCATACCCTCAATCTGCTCGACGATGCCATCAATGTTGGCCACAGGGGAGAATGAGAAATTGAGCGTATAGGATTTTCCAGCCTCAAAAACGAAGTCGTCAGGGAACGGATAGGTGCGCACATCGGTCTCATTCACAAAAATCTCAATCACAGGCGAAAGCTGTTCCCAATATCCTGTGGGTGGGACGATGACCGATGCCGTTGCCCTTGAGCCATCGACGCTGACGGGAATCTGAATGGAATCGCCACTGCTGGAAATGTAATATTCCCATTCTGCTCTTGACAAATTAAATCTCAGAGGAAAATTCTTGTCCGAAATTCTTATCGTCACATTTTCAAGATTGACACTTTCATCGGCAAAAATGTTCAACTCTATGCGGGCACTCTGACGCGCAAGGCTGATGGACACATTGGGCTCGTTGGAGGAAATGCCGTTCACCGTTGCATACAGCACATCAACCGATGACGGATTGTCCATCTGCACGTCCCAATCCGGCACGGAATACCAGCTCGACCAGATCGATTGTCCAGCATCAACGCTGTATGGATAATAGACCATCAGAGAATAGGTTGCACCCTTTTCAAGAATGATGATGCTATCGGCATTGGCCACGGTACAAGCATTCGAGACCGGATCAATGACGTAACGGATATTGGTCGCGCCATCGACATAATTGCCATTGGCATCAATGAGATATACGCCAATCTGGTCGCCCGCTTCCCACTGGGTGTCGTTCAGACGCGTGTCGGACAACTGGCTCACGCTGAGCTGCAAGGGGACGCGGTCGCCCGAGACGGGAATGGTGTATTGGCCGTCATCACAAGCGGTAGAAAGGAGGGTAAGCGCCAACGCACTGGCGGCAGCACTGGTGTTCACTAAAATACGTGTATTCTTCATCTCTATATGTGTTTTAGTCGTAAAGTATTGGCTATATAAAACCTCGCAAAGTTAACATCTTTCGGGGCATTGGCCAAATAAAAAAGGAAAAAAGCGCATTTTCGCGAGCCTTTATTTGTAGATTTGCGCTCGTTTGCGTAGATTTGCAGGCTGAAAACAGACAAAATAAGAATATGACACTGAACGAATATCAGCAGGGCGCACGTCGCACTGCCATCTACCCCGACGAGAGCCGCATCATCTACCCCACCCTCGGACTGACGGGCGAGGCCGGCGAGGTGGCCGACAAGGTGAAGAAAGTCATCCGCGACAATAACGCGACGTTCGACGAGGAACGCAAGCGCCAGATAGCCCTCGAACTGGGCGACGTGATGTGGTATGCCGCATCGTTGGCCAACGACCTCGGCTACACGCTCGAAGAGGTCTGCCAGATGAACCTCGACAAACTGGCCTCACGGATGCAGCGCGACAAGATTCATGGATCAGGCGACGAACGATGAGATAATCCGCCAGCTGGCCGAACACTCGCGGCTCGTCGTGACCGCCCCGCCCGGAGCCGGAAAATCGACACAGCTTCCGTTGGCCCTGCTCGATGCTGTCCGATGTGGCAAATTTGACACGTCGGGCAAGATTCTGATGCTTGAACCGCGCCGTCTGGCCGCACGTCAGATTGCCGAACGCATGGCCGAGCTGCTCGGCGAACCCGTCGGACGCACCATCGGCTACCGTATCCGTTTTGAGACGAAAACATCGGCCGCTACGCGACTTGAAGTGCTCACCGAGGGCATCCTGACGCGTATGCTTGTGGCCGACCCGACTCTCGACGGCGTGGCGATGGTCCTGTTCGACGAGTTCCACGAACGCAGCCTGACCTCCGATGTCGCATTGGCCCTGACCCGCGAGGCGCAGAACGTCATCCGACCCGACTTGCGCATTGTGCTGATGTCGGCCACAATCGACACGAAATCCATCTGCGCCGCGCTCGATGCCCCCGTCGTGGAAAGCACCGGACAGATGTTCCCCGTCGAACTGCGCCGCACCGACGAAGAGCTCGTCCCGCTCATCCGCCGTGCCCACCGCGAACACGAAGGCGACATCCTCGTCTTCCTGCCGGGCGAGGCCGAAATCCGTCGTTGCGCTGAGGCATTGGCCGACACATTGGCCCCAACCCGCATCTGCCCGCTGTACGGAATGTTGTCGTCGCAGGAGCAACGCGCAGCCATCGCCCCAAGCCGCGCCGGCGAACGCAAAATTGTGCTCTCGACGCCGATTGCCGAGACGTCGCTCACCATCCAAGGCGTGCGCGTCGTGATCGACAGCGGCCTGTGCCGACGCCTCGTCTTCAACCCGCAAAACAGCCTGAGCCACCTCCAGACGGTGCCGATCAGCATGGACATGGCGACGCAGCGTATGGGTCGCGCAGGTCGCGTAGCGCCCGGAACGTGCTACCGGATGTGGTCGTTGGCCGATGAACATCGCATGGCCGACTGCCGCACGCCCGAAATCCTCGAGGCCGATTTATGTTCGATGGTGCTCGACATCGCAGCTTGGGGCACGGCCGATGTCGCATCGCTGCCATGGCTCACGCCACCGCCTGCCGCCCACGTTGCACAGGCCCAACAGCTGCTCCGCCTGCTCGGCGCATTGGACGACGACGGGAAGATCACACCCCACGGCCGACAGCTCGCCGCCCTGCCCTGCCATCCGCGCGTGGCCCAGATGCTCGTCAGCGCACGTTCGTCGGACGAAAGCCGTCTGGCCTGCCAACTGGCCGCCATCCTCGAAGAACGGGACCCATTGGCCAACGTCCAACACGACGCCGACATACGCACGCGCCTCGACCGAATGACGCGGCGGATGCGGCAGATAGCCGACCAATACGCCACGTGGATCAAACCGACAACATCGCACACAAAGCAGACGCCATCGGCCGGCTACCTCATCGCACAAGCCTACCCCGAGCGCATCGCCAAAGCCGAGCCGGAAGGTTGCGGCCGATTCCGATTGGCCAACGGCGAAAAAGCCTTTGTAGATACGCAGGACGAACTTTCCGCGCACGAATGGTTGGCAGTGGCAAGCATGAACGCGCAATCGGGCGGCGGACGCATCTTCCTCGCCGCGCCCATCGAACCCGACGAACTGAAGCCGATGCTCCGCAGCAAGGAATCGGCCACTTGGGACACGAAGCGGGGCTGCATCATCGCCCAACGCGAATGGCGCATCGGCTCGCTCATTGTCCGCACCGAACCGCTACGCGACTTCAACGCCGCCCAACTGATCGCCGAGGCCGCGCGCAAGGACGGACGTTCGATGCTCGACTTCAACGACCGCGTGCAGAACCTTCAACAACGCATCGCGACGCTGGCCGACTGGCATCCCGAACTCGGTCTTCCCGACCTCTCGACCGATGCTGTCCTGGCCAATGCGCCCGACTGGCTTCCGCTCTACATCGGCAAGGCAACGACATCGGCCGAACTCAAGAAAATCGACCTCTGCACCGCGCTGTGGGGTCTTCTCAGCTACGAACAGCAGCAAGAGGTCGAACGGCTCGTCCCTTCGCACATAGCCGTGCCGACGGGCAACAGAATCCGCGTAGAATACCGCATCGGAGCTGAACTTCCCGTGCTTCGCGTGCGGCTGCAGGAGTGCTTCGGTATGGCCGACACGCCCCGTGTTGACGGCGGCCGACGTCCAGTGCTGATGGAGCTGCTCTCGCCCGGTTTCAAGCCCGTTCAGCTGACGCAGGATCTGCGCAACTTCTGGCAGGAGACCTACTTCGAGGTCCGCAAGGAGCTGCGCCGACGCTACCCCAAACATGCCTGGCCGGACAATCCGCTGGAAGCCACCGCCGTGCGAGGTGCAAGAAAGAGAGAGTAGAGAATAAAGGGTGATGAGTAAAGGGTAGAGAGTAATGAGCAATGTGATTTGCTGATACGAAACAGGTTTGAAAGCTAAAGCACTCGTAACTTTTACCTTGCCCCTCGGCTAAAGCCTCGTCTTCTCGCTGAACAATTGTCAATTGTTCTGTTCGCTGCGAGGACCCTTTTACTTCCCTTTTACTCCCCTTAACAACCCTTCAAAACAATGACTTACATCTGGGACATCTACGAACCGGCCGACGCGCAATGCTACAACGCCGAAGACCCGTTCGACATCTTCATCTTCTCGTTGCGCCGCGACGAAGCACCCCGTGCCGGCTCGGCAATCACCGTCGAGGGTCGGATGCGACGCATCATCGCCGTGGCCATCGACCACAACAAGAACGAAGTGTTCGGCCTTGGCGGCGAACAGTATTACAAAGTCTGCGTCAACGGCTGAAACGATGGCGCGAAAACGGCATTGGACATGACACAAAAAGACACAACATTTCACTTCAAACAATTCGACATCGCGCAAGACCGCTGCGCCATGAAGGTCGGGACCGACGGCGTCCTGCTCGGGGCGTGGGCAAGCCTCATTGGCCAAAAAAATGACGGTGAACCCGTCCGCATACTCGACATCGGGACCGGCACGGGACTGATTGCCATCATGTTGGCCCAGCGTTTTTCGGCCAATGGCATTCCCGTAATGGCCGATGCCGTTGAAATCGACGCCGAGGCGGCCCGACAAGCCGCCGAAAACGCGGCTGCGACACCGTGGAGGGCACAAATCTGCGTCCACCACTGCTCGCTCCAGGAATTCGCCGAGCGGCAGCCCGAGGGCACGACCTACGACCTGATTGTGGCCAATCCGCCATTCTACAACGCCACACTGAAGCCCGATGACGAGGCGCGCGCCCTGGCCCGACACAAGGACGCCCTGCCCGTGCGCGACATCATGCGGTGTGCAGCGAACTGGTTGGCCGATGCAGGGACATTGGCCATCATCTACCCCACCGACTACGACAGCGAAGTGATGACCGAGGCCGTCCTCGCGGGGCTCAATCCGGCACGCATCGGCCGCGTGCTGACCAAGACGGGCAAGCCCGAAAAGCGGCGGATGCTGGAGATGACACGCAACGGCATCGGCTGTAAAACCGAGATTATTGCCATACGCGACGCATCGGGCAATTACACGGCAGAATACAAGAACCTGACCGAGCCATTCTACACGTCACTCAATTAGACGCGAACGACATAAAATTGGCCACAATTACAGTTTTTCAATGGATTTTAATACAATTTTTCGTCATTTCGGGATTATTTAGTGACAAAAATTAGGTGGTATCGAAAATATTCCGTATTTTTGCGGTCAGTTAAATAACCCAAGTGCCGACAACCATATATAACGAATGTTCGCACGCGAATTAATAATTTTATACGAATGAAGAACTATGTCTGCGCCATTGATTTTGGTGCTACGAGCGGCCGAATGATTATCAGCCGAATCAACGAGGCAGGACTTCTTGAAACCGAGGAAGTTCGCCGTTTCCCCAACGCCATTCAAGAGAAAGACCACGACGGCAAATTCTACTGGAACATGACTGCCCTCATCGGCGAAGTGGTGGCCGGCTCCAAGCAGGTGAAGT
>CACZAY010000061.1 GCA_902779265.1 uncultured Bacteroidales bacterium
GCGACCTCGATCCCCGCGCGCAGACCGAAGACTTGGGTGATGATGCCATGCGTGCCAGCGACTACGGCGTGAAGAACCTGAAGCGCATCATCGGCCAACTGCCCGAATGGGTGAACGAAGAGGGTGACCTCGATACGAATATCGGCGACCTGTATTACAGCCTCATCGGCCAGATGAACCGTTATGTGGGCCACGTGAGCCGCAATGTCGTTGGCCGTTATCTTGATTACAAGAGCGTGGAGCAGCCTGGCGCCGTCTTTACGCCCGAAGAGAAGTCGCGTTCGCAGCGTGCCATGAAGTGGCTCGACGCGCAGGTGCTCACCGAACCCAAGTGGCTCATCGCGCCCGACTATGTCAACCGGCTCACGGACGACCCGCATCTGCCCATCCACACCTTGGCGCGTACGGCAATCAACACGCTGTGTTCGACCGATGTGTTCTCCCGTCTCGTCAGCTTCAGTTCTGCCAAGAATGCTTACAAGCCGGCCGACTACGTGAATGACCTCGTCTCGATGCTGTTCCGCGAGACTGCGACGGGCCAGAATCCCGACCGTTGGCGCTGTTACGTCCAGACAACCGCCGTCACGCGTCTGCTGTCGGCCTGGACTGCCTCGGACAAGTCTTCCGATGCGCCCTACCGCGCCTATATCACCATGACCCTGCTGCAGATCCAGCAGTGCGTCCGTTCGGCCGGCGGAGATGCGGCCACGCGTGCACACTACAAGGACATCGACATGCGCATCAGCCGCGCGTTCGAGAAATAAAGGTCATTGGCCAATATCCCTTTCCCCGAAGACGAAAAGCCCGAACCGCCGCCGTCTTCGGGGCTTTTTCATGTCTCGTTGGCCAATGTCGTAATCCCGCCCGACGCCCTCGAAAAACCGCCGTCGGAGCGCGTCTGATGCTTTTATCTGCAAAGCGTGGTTTTCAAAAATGGGCCATTTGCGGCCAATTTTATTCCCGGCCGATGAAAAACTGACGGCAAAATTTGGAATCATTGGCCGAAACCGCTATCTTTGCACCCGCTAAAGATTCGAATTACGGTTCAATCTGCAGTTCGAGCTCCAATAGCTCAGTTGGTTAGAGCACATGACTGTTAATCATGGGGTCGTTGGTTCAAGCCCATCTTGGAGCGCAAGGTCAGGGAGTATTCCAGAGTGGCCAAATGGGGCAGACTGTAAATCTGCTGTCTACGACTTCGGTGGTTCGAATCCATCTGCTCCCACAAGGCAACGAAAGATTTTCTTTACGGCCAATGTTCTTTCAGATAGAATAAATGCGAAAATAGCTCAGTTGGTAGAGCACGACCTTGCCAAGGTCGGGGTCGCGGGTTCGAGTCCCGTTTTTCGCTCAGCGAGACGAAACCGGAACTCGGTCCGAGAGAAGCGAGTCCCTTGAAAGTTTTTCGCTCAAAGATAATTGCCAATAACAGTTATCAGTAAAAAGAGTTCTTTGACATATTGACAGAATACTTGAAGATACGAGAGAATGATACTACTGGTCATTCTCACCAAACAACCTCGAGCGGGTGACGTTCACTCGCAGAAAGGTTGCAACAATGACTCCGTAGCTCAGTTGGTAGAGCAACTGACTCTTAATCAGTGGGTCGAGAGTTCGAGCCTCTCCGGGGTCACTTTACAAGTAATGAAAAGATGGATGATGGATCCGTTTTCTGGCGGACCAACGTTCTCCGAATACGGGTGTAGCTCAGTCGGTAGAGCACTGGTCTCCAAAACCAGGTGTCGAGAGTTCGAACCTTTCCACCCGTGCATCTTTCTGACGCTGTCGCGTCGCCTCTTCCCGTTCGGGGAGGGAGTCATTCACTTGGTGCGTTAGTTCAGTTGGTTAGAATATCGCCCTGTCACGGCGGAGGTCACGGGTTCGAGTCCCGTACGCACCGCATCAAGTTTTTTGCGAAAATAGCTCAGTTGGTAGAGCACGACCTTGCCAAGGTCGGGGTCGCGGGTTCGAGTCCCGTTTTTCGCTCTATTTTTTGCCCAGATGGCGGAATCGGTAGACGCGCTGGTCTCAAACACCAGTGGAGCAATCCATCCCGGTTCGAGCCCGGGTCTGGGTACAAGACTTTACAGTCTTGAGAAGCGTTTCGCTCAAGTAGGCTGCGGAGGTGGTGAAATTGGTAGACACGCTACTTTGAGGGGGTAGTGGCCGTTCGGCTGTGTGAGTTCGAGTCTCATCCTCCGTACAAGATGGTGCCATGGTAGAGCAAAGGACTGAAAATCCTTGTGTCACTGGTTCGATTCCCGTTGGCACCACACAATCATATACTTGACAGGTTTTTGTCTGATGGTCCATTCGTCTATCGGTTAGGACGAGAGATTTTCATTCTCTAAAGAGCAGTTCGACTCTGCTATGGACTACAAAGTTTTCGACTATCAGTCGAAAACGAGTTAATAGTTAAAAGTTATTAGTTATTAAGCCAGACGATGGAATTTTAATAACTGAAAACTAATAACTTCTTTACATTGTAAAGACTCGGTCGCTTAGCTCAGTTGGTTCAGAGCGTCTGCCTTACAAGCAGAGGGTCGGGGGTTCGAATCCCTCAGCGACCACGCAAGATGGCCTTTTGGCCACGTCAGGTTTGCAAAAATATGCCAACCACGTAATTCTGTCAATATAAACCGAAAGGATGCATCTGGCTTTTTGGGTCGGATGCTTTTTTCGTATTTATCGGGTTCCTTCCCATCTGGAATCTTACTGTCTTGAACCTTCGGTGGATCATGTCGGGCTTTGCGGAAAGTCTCTCTCCGTCACCATCGGGCTGGAATGGACATTGTTCACTCTCCCGGAGTGGCAATTGTCGAATGAACTCTTTAATCGCCAAGATAATACCTTATTCATAAAAATGTACCTTAACGAATGAAAAAAATCTTTATCATGGCATTGGCCGCAAC
This sequence comes from uncultured Bacteroidales bacterium, assembly GCA_902779265.1. Taxonomy (GTDB): domain Bacteria; phylum Bacteroidota; class Bacteroidia; order Bacteroidales; family UBA3663; genus Liminaster. The sequence continues at coordinate 2,913 of CACZAY010000061.1, forward strand.
AACAATGACGCTCAATGCCCAATCGTTCAAAGAGTGGCAGGACCCCACCGTCAACCAGGTGAACCGCCTGCCGATGCACACGCATTTCTTCGGATTTGAGACCGTCGAGGCCTCGCAGTCTGCGCCCGAGCAATCGGCCAATTATTTGAGTATCAATGGCCAATGGAAATTCCAGTGGCAGCGCGATGCCGTCGGCTACCAGAACTCGTTCTACCGCACGGACTTCAACGACGCGGCGTGGAGGGAGATGCCTGTGCCGGGCTGTTGGGAGCTGAATGGTGCGGGTGACCCGATTTACGTGAATGTGCAGTATGCGTGGGCGGCCCAGGAGGGCAACAATCCGCCGCAGGTGCCCACGTCGAACAACTGGGTGGGCTGTTATCGCCGCGAGTTCCAGATTCCGGCCGAGTGGAAGGGGCAGCAGATCATTGCCCATTTCGGCAGTGTGTCAAGCTGTTTCTACCTGTGGGTGAACGGCAAGTTTGTGGGCTATAGCGAGGACAGCAAGCTGGAGGCTGAGTTTGACCTGACGAAGTTCGTCACGCCGGGCCAGAAGGCGCTCATCGCGATGCAGGTACTGCGCTGGTGTGACGGCACTTATCTGGAGTGTCAGGACTTCTTCCGCTATACGGGCATCCACCGCGACTGCTGGCTGTATGCCCAGCCGAAGCAGCACATCAGCGACATCCGTGTCACACCCGATCTGGACGCGAGCTATACGGATGGCTCATTGGCCATCAACATCAAGTCGACGGGCGGCCAGGTGGCATTGGCCCTGTTGGATGCCGATGGCAATGAGGTGGCAACGGCATCGGCCAAGAATGGGACATTGGCCACAATCAACGTGAAGAATCCGCACAAGTGGACGGCCGAGACACCTTACCTCTACACGCTGCGTGCGACGTTGTCGAATGGCGGCAAGGTGGTGCAGGTGGTGCCGGTCAAGGTCGGTTTCCGCAAGATTGAGGTCAAGAACGCCCAGCTGCTGGTCAACGGTCAGCCCATCCTGATCAAGGGTGCTGACCGCCACGAACTGGATCCGGACGGCGGCTATGTCGTGAGCCGTGAACGGATGTTGCAGGACATCGAGATTATGAAGCGTTTCAACATCAATGCTGTGCGCACGTGCCACTATCCGGATGACAGCTACTGGTACGACCTGTGTGACAAGTACGGTATCTATATGGTGGCCGAGGCCAACCTGGAGAGCCACGGCATGGGCTATGGCGAACATACATTGGCCGAACGCGCTGACTATCATCTCGCTCACCTGGAGCGTAACCAGCGCAACGTGCAACGCAACTTCAACCATCCGAGCATCATCTTTTGGAGCTTGGGCAACGAGGCCGGTTTCGGTCCGAACTTCATCGACGCCTACAAGTGGGTGAAGGCCGAGGACCCGAGCCGCCTGTGCCAGTACGAGGGAACATTGGACGGCATCTGGCGCAAGAAAATCACGCTCGAAGATGCCACGACCGATGTCTATTGCCCGATGTATGCCGACTATCGCCGCATGGAGCAGTATGGCAAGGATGCCTCGATGACGCGTCCGTTCATCCAGTGCGAATATGCCCACGCGATGGGCAACAGCATCGGCGGTTTCAAGGAGTATTGGGACATCATCCGCAAGTATCCGAACCTGCAGGGCGGCTTCATCTGGGACTTTGTTGACCAGTCCATCCGCTGGAAGAACAAGGACGGCAAGCAGATCTGGGCCTATGGCGGCGACTTCAACCGAAGCGACGCGAGCGACGGCAACTTCTGCGACAACGGCCTGATTTCGCCCGACCGCGTGCCCAATCCGCACATGTACGAGGTGGGCTACTACTACCAGAACATCTGGAGCCGGATTGTTTCGGCCAATGGTACGAAAGTGCGTGTTTCTGTGGCCAATGAGAACTTCTTCACCGACCTCTCGGCCTACCGCCTGGAGTGGACGCTGATGCGCAACGGCGAGGCCGAACGGAACGGCGTCGTGCCCAGTCTGAACGTCGCCGCCCAGCAGTCGGCCGAGGTGGAGATTGACCTGGGCAGCACGATGGCCGATGGCGCCGAGTATTTCCTCAACCTGGAGTACCGCCTCAACCACCGCGACGGCCTGCTCGCCGCCGGTCACACGGTGGCCCGCCAGCAGTTGGCATTGGCCGAAAACCGCCCATTCGAGCGCGAGAAATATATTGTTGAGAGCCGCAGTAACGCCAACAGTGCCTCATGGCGCAAGGCCGAGCATCGTCGCGATTGCTGGGTCATCACAACGCCCGCGGCCCGCGTCGAGTTCAGCTGCCGCAGCGGCTGGATGCAGCGTTACGAGGTGGGCGGTGTCCAGCTTTTGGCCGATGGTGCCCAGCTGCGTCCCAACTTCTGGCGCGCCCCGACGGACAACGACTTCGGCGCAGGCCTGCAATGGCGCTACAACGCTTGGCGTTCGCCCGAGATGAAGCTGAAGGACCTGCAGGTAACGACATCGGACACGGGCACCGTCGTGCGTGCCGAATACGATATGCCCGGTGTGCAGGCGACATTGGCCATGACCTACACGCTGGCCGACGACGGTACATTGGCCATCAACCAGAAGATGACCCCTGCGGCCGATGCCAAGACTTCGCCCATGTTCCGCTATGGCATGACCCTGCCGATGCCTGCCGATTTCGAGCAGCTGCGCTACTACGGCCGCGGCCCTGTCGAGACCTATTGCGACCGCAAGGATTCGGAGTTCATCGGCCTCTATAACAGCACCGTGAGCGAGCAGTTCTACCCCTACATCCGTCCGCAGGAGAACGGCAACCACGTCGATCTGCGTTGGATGGAACTGCGCAACACGTCGGGCCGTGGCGTGAGGATTGTGGCCAATGACCCGTTCTCGGCCTCTGCGCTCCACTACACCGTGCAGAGCCTTGACGAAGGCCCGCACAAGCGCAACCTGCACTCGCCCGATATCGAGCCATCGGCCCTCACCAATGTCTGCATCGACCAGAAGCAGATGGGCTTGGGCTGCGTGAACAGCTGGGGCGCCGTGCCGTTGCAGCCCTATTTCGTCAATTTCGTGGAGCGCGAGTTCCAGTTTGTCATCTGCCCGCTGTAAAGACGCGGTGAAACATAAAAAACAGAGACGTCACAACCATTGTGGCGTCTCTGTTTTTTCCCCGTTTAGGGGCGTTTATTCCATCGGTTTTTATTCAATCGATTGTGTCTATTTCAACCCTATAAAGTCGCTGATAGGCTGAATATGTGGTACTTGTGTATATTGTCGTTTGCGAAGGTTGACGGGTTGGTCATAAGCAACTTGTGATGTAGGCTCAAAGCGCAATACGGCATAGTAAGGGGCATTCTCGGCAGAGAAACCTATCTCGCGAAGTGCCTCAGCCGTCCAAATCTGGAAGCCTTTCCGAGCCAGTTTGAACAAAGTTGGATTGTCGCCATTCGTGTGCAAGCACACATATCCCAACCGTTCGAAGCCCTCTTTGACCAGCAACGACCCTTTGGAATCGCCTGCACGCACATACGTTATACCCGTCCGCATGGCGTTCTCTCGGTCGGCTTCGCGCATATGGTTAACCAACACCGTTGTCTCTTCGGGCAACGTCCGCATCTTGTCATACAAAGTCTTGCGTGAAGCCTCATCCTCTAGGGCTTGACGTCGGCGCATAGAAAGTTGTACAAACTCCGATTCTTGCTCTATGCCAATGTATTTGCGCCCCAACAGATTGGCAGCAATACCCGTTGTACCCGAGCCACTGAATGGGTCAAGGACGGTGTCACCCTCGTCGGTTGCTGCCAGGATGATTCGATACAACAGACGCAACGGTTTCTGCGTCGGATGCTTCCCCTCCAGTTTTTCCCAAGAACTGACCGCCGGGATACGCCAAACGTCGGTCATCTGTTGACCGCCATTCAGCATTTTCATCTTCTCGTAGTTAAACTTATGAGGCTTTTTCTCCGATTTCCTTGCCCAGATAATCAGTTCTGTCGAGAAATTGAAATATCGGCACGAGAGATTCGGCGGCGGGTCAGACTTTTGCCATGTGATGGTATTCAGCACCTTGTAGCCAAGTTCCTGCAAGCAACGCATCACAACGTGGATATTGTGGTGAGTGCCACTAATCCAAATCGTGCCGTTGTCGCGCAACTTCGTTCTACACAAGCCGAGCCATCGACGGTTAAACTCATATATGTATTCGGGCGTTCCTCCCTTGTCCCAATCGCCTTTGTCCACACATACCTGCTTACCGCTATGCACACTTATACCACCGTTACTGAGGAAGTACGGCGGATCGGCAAAGATAGTATCAATCGAGTTGTCGGCAATCTCCGACAGTCGCTTCATGCAATCGCCCTGCATCAAAATAAAATCGTTGTTAGGGGATTTATAATAAGGCTGGCATTTGTTAGCGACTATCTCTGTTGAAACATAATCATCTCCAGATAATACAATGTCACTATTACGATACAATTGACCAACCGCCGACTCCGCATCTTTCAGTGAGTCGGCCTCAACCTGCACAGTTTTTGCAAGCGTCTCTTGAATCGTTACATTGTACCTCATAACAGGCACAAAGATACGATCAAAATTTCTTACAAAAACGATTTGATCAATTATTAACTTTTTTGATCAAAAAAGATCATTTTCAACAAGATAGACACTTACTGAATATCAGCAAACTAAGCGTTGAATGTCCGAAAAACCAATTGTTAAAAAATGATCACAAAAATCAAATAAAACCAACGGATGACCGTGCTTGACACATCAATTCATATTGGTTCAGTATGGTTTCGTAACTACTAAATCTGACTCTTTCTTTTATGTCCTTGAAGGCAGTTCTACTCAATACCTTTTCAAACTGTTCCTTTCGGTTTTGTGGTGCTACGATAAAGAACCGACTATTAAAGTCTTGTAGGTCACAGAATTTCGTTACAGAATTCTGTATATCTGTAGAGTGTTCCACCTCAAAGAAACTATTTGGCATTTTACGTTCATTGAACCAAATGACATCTACCGTCCGCGCTCGGCCAACAATCTGGTCATAAGAGAATTTGGGTATTTGAACCGTCGAACAAACTTCTATCAATGGTTTCTCAAGAAATTTTCGGTTTTGGTCTTGTGCTGGCACATAAGTGGCAAACTTCTTCATGTTGCCAATCTCAATGATTAGACCTTGATAGTAGCCATGTGTAAAGCGTTCGTCATCCTTTGCCTCTTTCGTCTTAATCTCAAACTTTTGCATGATTTCGGTTCGGAACTCCTCCAAAGCCCATAATCCAGGTTGCACTTTGAATATTTCCTTCGACTGCTGTACTATCCTGCGGATAGACTCATTGGGTGTCTTTGTCGCCCATGAAGTAGTATCTACAAGACGATAAAGATTTCCAAGTGTTGCATAACCGCCATTGTCGCGGAGTACATCAATCACTTGTTGCATTTGAGTGTATTTCTTCTCTGCCATAACGATTATTTCAAAAGGGTTCGATTACCGGTATCCTCCAAAATGCGCATCTGTTGAATGGCTATCTGATTGAGCTTGATAAGTCGTTCTGGCTGAGGCATCCCATCGTTTATGAATACGGCATTGAGGTTTTCCATGTTCGACAGACAGATGAGTTCGTTGATGCTGGCATAGTCACGGATATTTCCTTTCTTATCGGGATTCAGTTCCCGCCATTGTCTGGCCGTCATTCCGAACATGGCCATATTGAGCACGTCGGCCTCGTCGGCATATTTCATAGCAGCTTGTTCTCGGGTAATCTCTGCTGGTATCAGATTTGCCTTGATGGCATCCGTATGAATATGATAGTTGATTTTAGAGAGTTCCCGCTTGGCCGACCACTCCAACTGTTTCTGTTCTTCGGCTTTAAGGCGTTGGAATTCTCGTACGACATAAACCTTGAACTCTGGACTGATCCACATAGCGAATTCAAAAGCGATGTCTTTGTGGGCATACGTACCTCCATATCTTCCTGCTTTGGCCTGTAGAGAGATGGCATTGGTTCGAGCGACAAACTCCTTAACACTGATTTTAAAGCTGTTCAATCCAGATTGGTTTCTAATTGTGGCGAATTCGCCATAATTAAAATTCGGATTATAGACTCTTTCCCATACACCAAGGAACTCCATTGTATTTCGGTTACGAAGCCAATCCGTCACGAAGAAATCTCCATCCTTAGCCTTCAGCATATCTGTTATGCAAATGTAATCTTCTCCATTAACGTTAGAGATTGAAATTTCCGTATCATTAACAACAATCTTTGTCATGTCTTTCCTGTTAGATTAAATACTTATATATAGAAGAGCATGGCTCCTCCGCCCACAAATGGCTCAATGTAAATGACATTCTACCAATTATCAAAGTCAGCTGGAAGCTTTGCTTCTAGTTGTTCGATGAGTTGGCTTTTACCGCCCACCCATTTGACAAATGGTTTCGCTTTCATTGCTTTGTTAATCGTTGATAAATAGTGCGTTATGTTTAAATTGTTTAGTTTGTGTTCAAAAATGTGTGACAAATATAGTGCCTTTTGGTCAGAGTTGCAAGTATTTTCGGAGAAAACCAGTCTGAGAGATAACTAATATTTATCTGTAGCATCTTTCTATCAGGAAAGAAAGTCAACTTTTATGAAAAGAAAGTTCCAAGGCACGCGTCTATATTTTCATTGGCCAATGTTCCTCACCTCGCCAGCGGCAGCCACACCGTCATGTCGCAGCGGCCTCGGTTGCCCCACGCGAAGTAGGGGACGAAGCGGACGGTGGCGCGACGTGTTGCGGTTGCGAGCGGACGGTAGAGCACACCTTGCCACGACGGGGCATCGGCCACAATCTCGACTTCCGTTTCGAGGCCAATGATGCGGCTGCCGTCAATCTGCATCTCGACGGGGCGGAACTGCGCATCGGCCGGCACTGCGACATCGTCCAGACGCACGCCATCGGGCAGGTCGCATTCCTCCAGACAATAGACCACCGGTCCGCGCTGCACGGCCACCTGGTTGCGTATCTCCTCGGCCAATGGATTTGCCTCCATCAGGCGGGCGGGCATCGGAAGGTCGATGGCCAATGTATCTCCCTCGCGCCAGATCCGCGTAGTGGTGCGGTAGCCTGTGCTGTCGGCCGTCTGTCCGCTCCACGCTGGGATGCGCATGGCGATGCTCCACGCTGTCTTGCGCGCCTTTTTCGGGATCTTGACAACGGTGAGGCGGATGTGGCCGTCCCACGGATAGTCGGTCTCCTGACGCAGGGTGACTTCGCCCACGCCCGGCACATCGGCCACAACCTCGCTCGCGCCGTACATCTGGCAGCTGAGGGTGCGTTCGCCTACGGTGTAGGCATAGTTCTGTGCCTCGCAGAGGGTGCGCAGCGTGTTGGGCGGACAGCAGAAGCAGGAGATGTATTCGGTGCGCTCTTTCGGCCAACGCAGCGTGTAGGGCAGGTCTTTCGAGAGGCGCAGCGGGTTGGTGTAGAAGTAGCGTCGGCCGTCGAGCGAAATGCCCGACAGGACACTGTTCAGCATACATTGTTCGGCCACGTCGGCATATTTCGCATCGCCCGTCACTTCGAGCATACGCCAGTTGAACAGCATGTTGCCGATGTTGGCGCAGGTCTCGTTGTGGGCCGTGCTGTTGGGCAGCTGATAGGGGCGGCCGAACGACTGGTGCACCTTCTGGATGCTGTCGGGCGTGTAGTTGGTGCCGTCGGGCGATGTGCCGTCGTAGAGCGCGCCGCATCCGCCGGTGATGTACATCTTGCGGCCGACGATGTCCTGCCAGATGCTTGTCAGATTGCCCATCCAGTCGTGTCCGTCGGCATTCTTATGGCCGATTTCTGCCATCACATCGGCCACACCCGCGTAGAGGTAGGTCGAACGGACGGCGTGGCCCATCGCCTCATATTGCGTCTCGAAGGGGTCGCGGTCCTGGTTGTCGTCGGTGCCGTTCTGCACCTGGCTGCGTATGGCGATGAGCTGCTGGGCCAGCTGGAGGTAGCGCGGATTGCGCGTCTCGCGCCACATCTCGACCACGCCCATGTAGTGGCTCGGGCAGATGGCGCAGCGTGCCAGTTCGGCCGATGCGGTCTCGTAGAAGTTCACGAGGAAGTCGGTGGCGCGGACGGCGCAGTCGAACAGCGTGGTCTTGCTCGTGGCGCGCTTGTGGACGATGCCGGCCATCATCAGGTGGCCGAGGTTGTAGGTCTCGAAGTTCAGACGGTTGGCGAACTGGCCCTTCTCGTCGGCCGCACCGACAGCCGTTCCGATGACGGTCTGCTGGCGTGAGTCATTGGCCGATGCCTTTTCCCGCCGTTCCTCGATGATGACGGGCGTGTGGATGTAGCCGTCGGCGCGCTGCGAACGCACTACGCGGTCGATGAAGGTGTCCATGATTGTGTCCAATGCGGCATCCTTCGTCACGGCATAGACGGCAGCCATGCCCTCCAGCCACTTGTACATGTCGCCGTCGTGGAATGGAGGCCCCCAATGTTCGCCCTCGCAGTCGCCGGCCGCGATTTCGAAGTTGCGGAAGCCGTGCGAGATGTCAGGATTCTGCCACGTCTGCCACATGCTCTGCACCGAGGTGCGGCTGAAGACGTTGAAGCGTTCGCCCCAGAAGCCGTCGGTCCAATGCACGTTGCCCAATGGGACGTCGTGCATCACGGCGTGCTGACTCTGGGTGGTCTCGCTCAGCCCTTGGGCGTGGAGGGAAAATGAGAGTACGGAAACGGAAATGGATAAGATGAAAGACTGTATATTCATGACATAAGTTTAATAGTTCCAATAAAAAACGGATTTCAGGTCAGCGTGACGGTCTGTCCAGCCTCGATTGTGGCCGATTTCCCGGCTACGCGGATTTCGCCTGGGCCGATGCCCTTCGGAGCCGTTACGGTGAGGCGTTGGCCGTCCATCTCGATGTGGATCGGGCCGAACGGAGTAGGCACGTCGCCGCGCATCCACGCGAGGCCGCCCAGTGTGGGTCGTGCCGTCCATGCGGCTTTGCCATCGGCCGAGATGTAGCCCGGTTGGAGCGGTTCGATGCCGAGGAAGTAGCGGCCGATGAGGTAGATGGGCGATGCGCCCCACGCGTGGCAGAGTGATTTGCCGTAGGGTCGGCCGTACATCTCGAGGTGCGGTGCCTTGGGCGATGGGACAATGCCATCGGCCATAAATCCGGTGATGTCTTCGTTGGCCGATGCCTCGTCTTCAGGTACGTATTTTTCCCAGAATGAGGTTGCTCCGTTGCGCAACATTCCGCCCCAATATGCCTTGATTTCGGGCAGCACGTCGGCCTGCAAGCCCAGCTGACAGAGTGCTGCCAGTTCGTAGAAGCGCATGTAGGGCGTCGTGATGGCCGGTACGTCGGGATTCTGCATCACGTTGGCGAGGATTTCCTGCGCGCGGTCGGCATCGGCCACACCATAGAGGATTGCCATCATGTTCGGGAACTTCGTCACCTGCCGGTTCAAGATGAATCGCTGGGGATAATCACCTCCCCTCGGGGAGGTAGGGAGGGGGTCTTCCAGTGCGTGCAGATACGCCTTCTGCGTGTCGTCCCAGAATAGCTGGTCGGTCTTTTGCTGCACATCGTCGGCCAAAGTCGCGTAGCGGTCGGCTTCGGTGTCACCCACCAGCGCGGCGCACATCTGCATGGTGCGCAGGCTGCGGATGAGGAGCATCTGCTCGAAACTGAGGATGCCGCGCTTGTGCATCGGAAAATCGACCCAATCGACAAAGACCCAGTCGTCGGGTTGGCCGATGGCGAGTCCGTCGTCGGAGAGGCGGCCCAGGGTGTAGTCCATCAACGTCTTGGCGCGCGGATACATCTCGGCGATGAAGGCGGCGTCGCCCGTGTAGCGATAGTAGTCGGCCAACGAGTTGAACCAATAGAACGTGTAGTCGAGGATGGTGTTGACGTGCGCCGTGACGGGATCCTTGCCGCGCAGCTGGCGGATGGTGCGCTTCACGGCCTCGCTGTCGAACCGCAGATAGTAGTTCATCAGATACGACTGGATGGCGTCGCCCGACCATGTCCAGCGGTCGCGCTTGATGCCGTCCATCATGAATTCGCGCGTAGTGAGGTCCATCGTGTAGGCCGCAACCTGCCAGATGCGGTTCACCTCGTCGTCCGAGCACTCGAACCGACCAGACAGCGCCTTGTCGTGCGGCAGATATTCGTAGAGCATCGTGACATCGGCCACCACACCCTCCACACGCACATAGCGGAAGGCCTTCGAGTTGGGGATGGTCAATGTGCCATCGGCCGCAACCTTGTCGAGCGTCTCGCAATGCTCCTTGTCCAATGCCTCGGCCTCGCTTTCGCCGTAGTAGAGTGCGACCTCGCCGTGCGCGTCGTGCAGGGTCACGTAGCCCATCGTCTCGCGTCCGAAGTCCAACAGGGTGGCATTGGCCGCAATCTTTTTATGGCCGATGGCGTTGCGCGGCTCGGTGCGGAGCAGCTGGAACTGGCTGGGCAGCACCTGCGGGTCGTCGCATCCGGGCCACATGCCGGGCGTGAGGTAGATGCCGGAGCCGTGGGCGACGCCGTTTTCGTCAATCCAGATCTTGTCCTCGCAGGTCACGAGCCACGAACCGTCGGTGTTGGCGGGGCTATTGGCCAATGAGCCTTCAATCCAGAGCGATGGCGGCGTGCTGACGCTGTTGACCTTGATGTTCAGCTTATGGCGGCCTGCGGGCAGCGTCCACGTGTCGGGTTGGCCGAACTGGAGCTTTCCATCGACCATAAAATTGTAGATGCCCTCCACGTGGATGTGAAGGGTATCTGACTCGGGAAGTGTAAATTCCTTGGAGAATTCGACGGTCTGCCAGTGGCTGTCCTGCTTCCAGAAGGGCGGGAACATCGCGCCACGTTCAGTGCGCCGGTTATTAAACTGATTCCCCAGCCAGATTTCTCTGTCGCCGGGGAACCATATCCATTGCGGTTTATTCGCCATAGTGTTCTTTGGTGTGATCTTCGCCGTAGCGTTCGTCGGAAATCTGGCTCATTGTCTTGCCACGGGTCTCAGGAGCAAACTTCCAGCCGATGTAGCCTGAAACGATGAGCAGCAGCAGCATGAAGATGGAACTGCCTTCAGACTCAAGGAACGTGTCGCCATGGGCAACATTCTCACCGGAGATGAGGGCCGAGAAGATGAAGTTGGCGATGGCCGAGAAGATTCGGACAATGAAGAACATGAAGCCGATGGCCGTTGCACGGTAGATGAACGGGAACAGCTCGACACCCCACAGGGCAAAGAACAGCTGAACCGAAACGCCGGCCTGGGCTGCCCAGAGGAACGTGATGATGTAGAGGCTGGGCATGTCGTCAATACCGAGCAGGATGAGCATCAGCCAGGCAAGACAGCCGAACGAGAGGAAGCCGACGAGGAGCTTGCGGTGTTCGAACTTGTCGATGTAGAAGGCGCCGACGAGCGTCAGTACGCAGGTCAAGAACCATTGGCCAATCATAAACTGGCTTGCCACAAGGTTCGAGAGGTTGCCTGCGGTCTCGTAGATGTGCTGCTGGAAGAAGCCCATGAGCGAGGCGACGATGTTCCACGTCAGGTACATGTTAATCAACATGAACAGGGTGATGCGGTACTTGCCCGATGTGATTACCTTGACAGTGTTGAACAGGTTCTTGCTGCGGTCGATGGTGTTCTTCTGCTGCAGCCATTCGTCCGATGGCTCCAGACGACGCTGGAGGATCCACGTGATGAACGAGATGACGAACAATGTGGCGAAGACGATGCGCGAGGCATAGACGTTCACGGCATTGGTGTGGTTGGAGCGTACGCCAAAGTCATCGGCCACACTGACAACCCAGTCGAACATCTGTCCGCCAGGAGCCATGAGGGAGCTGAACAGGAGTACGAAGGCTGGGCCGAAGCCCCACGCCAACTGGCTGAGGGCAATGTTGCGGCCACGGTTGTCCGTTCCGGAGCACTCGCAGATGTAGGTCCACGACGAGGGCACGCTGATGCCCGCTGCGATACCTGTCACGACGAAGCCCAGCATCAGCTGAGCGAAACTGCTGGCTGTACAGGTGAGCAGCACGCCGAACATATAGACCAGTGTGTTGTAGGTGAATACGTTGCGTCGGCCATATTTATCGGCCAAGAATCCACCCAGAAGGGCACCGACTGCGGCGCCTGCACCATTGGCCGAAAGAGAGTTCAGCCAACCTAAATCATTTCCAGCGAGGCCCAGATACTTCTCCCAAAGACTCAGGCCGCTGCCGCCAGCTACGATAGCTCCCGCTGTCAGGAAGTTGCACAGCGAGGCTACAAGTGTTTTGTGTAATGATGATTGAGACATAATGTAATTTGTTTTTATCCCCCGCCGCCTTGCAACGGCGGGAAGAGGTTAATGATATATTGTATTTTCAAATTAAATACAAGTTTGGAATGTCTTGAGGGTTTTATGGCCAATGCCCTTGCCCTTCATTTATTCATGCACGTAGAGTTCCCAGCCCAGATAATTCTCGAGGGCATCCTGCACGATTTCGACCACATCGGTACGCACGAGGGCGACATGATGCTCGAAGCCGTTGCGGCAGATGTACTTCATCAGCTTCTGGAGGTTATCGACCTTGGTCACGGCGATGCAGCCGTCCATACCGTATGAGTCGTTGGTCAGCTCGCCCTTGCCCAGATATGCCTTGATGCAGCCCTTGGTGTCGTCGGTCGAGATGCGGAAGAAGGTGAATGGGCCTTCAGCCACCTTGGCATACACGGCGCCGAAGGTGCGTACCTTGCCGAGGGTGCGTCCCAGCACGCCGAGCGGACCGAGTTTGAGGTCGTCAGTGCCTACGAAGCCCTTCGGGAAGTTGCCGCAGTGGGTGCAGACGCACTTGTTGCGGTCCTGCGCGAAGTTGTTGTTCCAATCGGCGAGGGCGGCAGGCTGTTGTGTGGCCAATGTGAGCGCGTACATCGACACGGCACCGGCCAGGTCGGTCTCGCAGGCAGCCGGAATCAGCTTATCCGACAACATCGACATCGTGACGCAGGCAGCACAGCCATAGTTCTGCTCCAAACTGTCCCAACACTGTATGGCGACGGCATCGACGCGCTCGGCGGCCATCCATTGTTCGACGGCTACACCGAATTTCGCCTGCACGCGCAGCTTGTCCTGATACTGCTCGGGCACCTTGGCATAGGCCGGAATCGACTTCAGCTTCTCGATGAACTTCGGGTCATCGTCGGCCACCTTCTCGGCATTGTAGAGGATTTCGCTCAAATCGACCGGAACGACGGTGATGCCGCTGCGTTGCAGCAGTTTCTCGCTCGCGCGGCAGGTGTTGAAGCCCAGCGGACGTGTGCCGATCTGGCCGATGCGGCAGTGGCGCAGTCCGTTCACTACGCGACAGGTTGCGGCAAATCTCGCTGAACGGGATGCCGTACTGATAGAGGTTGTTGCACACCGAAATCTTGCCGCAGAAGGCGTCGCGGCGGTGGTCCAGATCGACCTTGTCGTTATAGTCGTCGTAGGCCTGAACCAGCACAGGCACGTTGAGGTTGGCTTCGCTGATGGCGTTGATGATGCCGATTTCGTAGCCGAAGTTAGGCAGCGCCACGATGATGCCGTCGATACGTTCGCGGTTCTCCTTGAACTGGGCAGCGACCTTCAGGCCGTCCTCGCGCGTCTCAATCGAGCTTGAACCAGTCACGGTAGCGTCCTCGGGCAGGATGACGTAGTCGTAGCCGCACTCGTCCATGATGCGGAGCAACTCCTTGCGTACGTCCTTGGCCAACTCGCTGTTGAAGTAGGCTCGCGTACCTATAATTATGCCGAAACACGGCTTCTTGTTCACAATCTTCATAAATTCTTTATTTTATTGGTTATAAGTTGTACTAATAGATTTCCCTCCCCTCGGGGAGGTTAGGAGGGGGTCCCTCATTTCAGCACTTGTGCGACTGCCCGGTGCCATTCATCCACGTAGCGCTGCATTTTCGTGTTGTCGGCCAATGGCTTTTTCGTCCAACGCGAGCGGCGCAGGCGGGCCACATCGGCCAACGAGGCATAGACGCCTCTTGCCAGCACGTTCATTACGACGGCGCCCATGGCCGATGCCTCTTCCACATCGCTGCAATTGACCGGCACGCCCAGCACGTCGGCCTGGAACTGCATCAAGGTGGCATTCTTTGTCGGGCCTCCATCGACGCGCAGTTCCCGGAGGGCGACACCGGCCTGTTCGGTCATGGCCTTCACGAGGTCGTTCACCTGATAGGCGATGCTTTCCAGTGCGGCGCGCAGGATGTGGGCTCGCGTAGTGGCCAATGACATTCCCACGATGGCGGCGCGTGCGTCGGCGTTCCACCACGGTGCGCCAAGTCCGGCAAAGGCAGGCACGAAATAGACGCCGCCATTGTCCTCGACGCTCTGTGCGGCCGGTTCAACCTCGGCTGGCGACGAGATGAGCTGCATCTGCTCCTGCAACCACTTCAGCGTAGCGCCGGTGCAGTGGATGTTGCCCTCAAATGCGTAGAAGCACTTTCCGCCGGCAGCGAAGGCCACGCTTGTGACCAGTCCGCCGGGAGCCTTGCTGAATTCCTGGCCGATGTTCACCATCACGCTCGAGCCCGTTCCGTAGGTTGCCTTGCCGAGTCCGGCCTCGAAGCACATCTGTCCGGCCAATGCGCCGTGGCTGTCGCCCAGCACGCCCGCGATTTTTATCGGGTTGGCCAATGTGCCTTCCACGTCGGTTTCGCCGAACACGCTGTCGCATGGCAGGATTTCGGGCATCATCGACGATGGAATCGTGAACATCCGGAGCAGGTCTTCGTCCCACTTCAGTGTGCGGATGTTCATCAGCAGTGTGCGCGAGGCATTGGTCACGTCGGTCACATGGCGTTGGCCACGGGTCAGCTTCCAGATGAGCCACGAGTCGATGGTTCCCATCAGCAGTTCGCCGCGGTTGGCAGCGTCGCGAGCGCCCTCCACGTTGTCGAGCAGCCATTTTGCGCCGCTCGCCGAGAAGTATGGGTCGATGATGAGTCCGCTCTTCTCTTGCACGAGGTCGCTGTGGCCGGCGGCCTTCAGTTCGTTGCAGAAGTCGGCTCCGCGCAGGCATTGCCAGACGACGGCATTGGCTATCGGCCGACCCGTCAGCCTGTTCCACACGACGACGGTCTCGCGCTGGTTGGTAATGGCGAGGCTCAGGTCGTGAGGTTTTGAGGTTTTGAGGTTTTGAGGTTCATCGGCCAACAACTCACGGATTCCTTCGACCACGTTGCGGTAGATTTCTTCGGCATCGTGCTCAACCCAGCCTGGCTGCGGATAATATTGTTTGTGCGCCTTGTTGATACGCTTGACCATCTCCAACTGTTCGTTGAAGAGCATCACTTTCGTTCCGCTGGTGCTTTGGTCTATGGCGAGAATCATATAGCGATTTGCGATAATTACAAATTACGAATTACAAATTACCTTTTCCTCCCATCGGGATCCTCGCAGCGAAAAGTACGATTGACAATCGTTCTGCGAGGAAAAACTCCTCCCCTCGGGGAGGTCGGGAGGGGGTCGTCACTTTTTCACAAACTCTTTTGCGTTCCTGACGATGCCCTCTGCGTCCAATCCGTAGTGGTGGAAAATCTCCTTGTTCGTGCCGTGGATGGCATCTTCGTCGGGGATGCCGATGATGCGCACGGGGACGGGATTCTCCGACAGGATTTCGCACACCATTGCGCCAAGTCCGCCGAATTGCGAGTGCTCCTCGACGGTGATGATGCGGCCGGTCTCGCGGGCTGCCTTGATGACGGCCTCCTTGTCGCACGGCTTGATCCATGCCATGTCGAGCACGCGGGTCGAGATGCCCTGCTTGGCCAGTTCGATGCCGGCCTGCTTGGCGTGATAGGTGGTCTCGCCTGTGGCGATGAGGGTCAGGTCGGTGCCATCCTGCAACATGTTGGCCTTGCCCACCTCGAAGGTGAAGTTGTCGTCCTCATACACATCGGGCACGGCAGCACGGCCTACACGCACGTAGCAAGCCTGCGGATAATCGACCAGCAGCTTGACCAGCTTGGCTGTCTGTCGTTCATCGCATGGCAGGCAGATGCTCATGCCCGGAAAACAGCGTAGCACGGCCATGTCGTGCAGCGAGTGGTGGGTTGTGCCCAATGCGCCATAGGCCACACCGCCGCTCACGCCCAGAATCTTGACCGGATTGCGGCTGTAGGCCAGATCGACCTTGACCTGCTCCAGCGAACGTGCCACGTAGAAGCACGCCGGGCCGCACACGAATGTCTTTTTGCCCGAATGTGCCAATCCGGCCGAGATGCCGACGGCGTCCTGTTCGGCGATGCCGCATTCCACAAACTGTTCCGGCAGTTCCTTTGCAAAATCGCCCAATGTGACCGAGCCGCGTGCGTCGGTGGTGACTGCAACAATATCTTTGTCCTTTTTGGCTAACTCAAGGAGTGTATCGGTAAAACTCTTTCTACAAGCTTTCATTTCTGTGCGATTTTTTAGAGGTTTTTTTCGAGCGATGCGATTCGCGCGCTGATTTCGGCGATTGCCTGCTGGTATTGCTCTTCATTCGGCATTCCGTGGTGCCAGCTGGCCACGTTCTCCATGTAGCTCACGCCGAATCCCTTGGTCGTGTTGCTCACCAGCAGGTGCGGCTTCTGGTTCGCGTAGTCGATTGAGGCGAAGGTGTCGAGGATGGACTGCATGTCGTCGCCGTTCATCTCCTTGACGTCCCAGCCGAAGGCCGACCAGCGTTCGCGGATGCTGTCGAGTGCCATCACATCTTCGGTGTTGCCCGAAATCTGCAGGTGGTTGCGGTCGATGATTGCCACCAGATTGTCGAGCTTGTACTGATGGCCGGCCATTGCAGCCTCGTAGATCGAGCCTTCGCCCTGTTCGCCGTCGCCCATCATCACGAATGTCTTGTAGCTCCTTTTGTCCATTTTTGCGGCCAATGCCATTCCGACGCCGATGCTGAGTCCGTGGCCGAGTGCGCCCGAGCACACCTCGATGCCCTTCACGTCGATGGTCGGGTGTCCGCTCAGCA